>NZ_CP012154.1:3330968-3675202 GCF_001187785.1 Wenzhouxiangella marina | reverse complement strand
TTGACGTCTTTTGTTGGGGTTTTGTACCTGTAGGCCCCGCGCAGCACCGGAGCGTCGAAGGCACAGGCCAGAGCCGGCTCCGAACAGACTTCATCTTTGCAAGGTAGACCAAGGTCATGAAACGTACTTTCCAGCCCAGCCGCATCAAGCGCGTCCGCACGCATGGTTTCCGCGCCCGCATGGCCACCGCTTCCGGCCGCGCCGTGATCAACGCCCGTCGCGCCAAGGGCCGCAAGCGTCTGGCAGCCACCAACAACCGGTAACGCCCGAGCGTGCTCGCTCGGCTGAACCTGCCGCGTTCGGCCCGCCTGCTCAAGGGGGCCGAATTCAAGGCGGTGTTCGACCGCCGGCGAGCCACCGCCAACGAGCTGTTCCGGATTCATTACGCTGACGCAGACCATGCCCGCCTGGGCATGGCCGTGTCGAGGCGGGTGAGCCCACGAGCCGTCGTGCGCAATCGCATCCGCCGTCAGATTCGGGAAAGCTTTCGGCTCCGGCGACTCCATCTTGCCCCCATGCATTACGTGGTTCTGGCGAAACCCGCTGCTGCCCAGGCCAATCAGGCAGAATTGCGACTGGCGCTGGACCAGCTCTGGCAGCGCTTCAACGGATAGACCAATATGAATACCCGCGCGTTTTTCCTGCTTCTCCTGGCCATGCTCGGCTTCTTCATCTATCTGGAGTGGCAGAAGGACTACGCTGCGCCGCAGAGGCCGGCGTCCGATCCGGTCAACGGCAGCTTCATCGATGCGGATCCCGTGCCGAACAGCGCTGATGCCAATGGTGCCGATCTCCCTGCATTGCCCGACATCGCCGACAGCGAAGCGGCGCCCGCGGGTGATGTGCCAGCGATGCCGAGCGAAGCGCCCGCCATGCAGGCCAGCCGACGCGTCAGCATCAGCACCGACGTGTTCACCGTCGATCTGGATGCCAACGGTGGCACCCTGGTCGATCTTCGCCTGAAGCACTACCCGGTCGAGGTCGATCAGCCGGACACGCCCTTCGTGCTGCTGAAGGAAGCCCTGCCGGACCTGTTCGTTGCCCAGGCGGGCCTGCTCAGCCGAGATTCAGCGGCGCCGAACCATCGCAGCCGCTGGGAATACGAACAGGATGCCTATGAGCTGATGGATGGGCAGGACGTGCTCGAAGTGCCCCTGACCTGGCGCGACGGCAACGGCCTGGAGGTCGTAGCCACCTGGATCTTCCACCGGAATGACTACGTCATCGATCTGGAAATGACGGTTCGGAATGGCGGTTCCGAGGTCTGGCGCGGTGCCCGCTACGTGCAGCTGCAGCGCACGGCGCCGGACTACAGCGACGCGGGCTTCGCCTTCACCAACCCCGAGCGCTTCAGCTACACCGGCTCGGCCATCTACTCGCCCGAAGAGAAGATGACCAAGCGGGGTTTCGATGAAATCCGCGAGTCCGAATACGCCGCGACGATCACCGGTGGTTGGGCGGCGATGATCCAGCATTACTTCCTGGCCGCCTGGATTCCGCCCGAAGGGCAGGCGCACCAGTACACGACTCGCTACGTGGACAACCAGCGCCTCCCGCGCTACGTCGTGGCGGCGACCTCACCGCAGGTCACGATCGAACCGGGCGCGGAGTACAGCTTCAATGCCCGACTCTATGCCGGGCCGAAGCTGCAGAACCGCCTGGACGAAATCGCCGAAGGCCTGAAGCTGTCGGTCGATTACCGCTGGTTCCGCGTCATCTCCCAACCCCTGTTCTGGGCTCTGGACAAGATCCACATCGTCATCGGCCACTGGGGCTGGTCGATCGTGGTCCTGACCCTGCTGATCAAGCTGCTGTTCTACAAGCTGACCGAAGCGCAGTTCCGATCGATGGGCAAGCTGCGCAAGCTGCAGCCGCGCATCCAGGCCCTGAAGGAACGCTATGGCGACGACCGCCAGAAGTTCGGCCAGGCGATGATGGAGATCTACAAGACCGAGAAGGTCAACCCGCTCGGCGGCTGTCTGCCGATCCTGGTGCAGATTCCGATCTTCATCTCGCTCTACTGGGTGCTGCTGGAGTCGGTCGAGCTGCGTCAGACCTCCTTCCTGTGGGTGCCTGATCTGAGTCGCCCGGATCCGCTGTTCATCCTGCCGATCCTGAACGGTGCCTTCATGATCATCACCCAGCGCCTGATGCCGACGGCCGGCATGGACCCGATGCAGCGCAAGATCATGATGTGGCTGCCGGTGATCTTCGCGGTGATGTTCGCCCTGTTCCCGGCGGGCCTGGTCCTCTACTGGGCCACCAATGCCGGCGTGTCCCTGGCGCAGCAGTGGCACATCCTGCGCCGCCTCGATCAGGAGTCGGCGCGCGGTCGATGAGTCCGTGCGGAGACGGCAAGGAATCAGGGGCGGCCTCGGTCGCCCCTTTTTCTTGTCGCTGACCGGCGTTCTATTCCACACGACCGCGATGGCACAATGCCGAACGTGAGTGCTTCGAACGACACCATCTGCGCCATCGCCACGCCCCCGGGGCGCGGCGGCGTGGGCGTGATCCGGATTTCCGGCCCCGACGCCTTCGAGCTGGCCAGGCGTCTGAGCGCCCGAGCGCCCGAAGCGCGGCGGTTCTTCCTGGCCGATCTGCGCGACGATCAGGGTGAGGTCATCGACCAGGCCCTGGTGCTCGGCTTTCGCGGGCCCGCCTCCTTCACCGGTGAAGACGTGGTCGAACTGCAGACCCATGGCTCGCCGGTCGTCCTGGAGATGCTGCTCGAACGTCTCGTTCGCCTGGGTGCCCGTCGCGCCCGACCGGGCGAGTTCTCCGAGCGGGCCTATCTGAACGACCGCATGGATCTGGCCCAGGCCGAGGCGATCGCCGATCTGATCGCCGCCGGCACGGCCCAGGCGGCGCGGGCCGCCAGCCGCAGTCTGGAAGGGGTGTTCTCGAGGCTGGTCGATGCCCTGCATCATGACCTCGTCGAGCTGCGGGTCTGGGTGGAAGCCGCGCTCGATTTCCCCGACGAAGACGTCGATTTCCTGGCCGACGGACAGGTCGCCGCCCGACTCGATGCATTGCGAACTCGCCTCGACGAGCTGATCGAGCAGGCTCGCGCGGGTCGGTTGCTGAACGACGGCCTTCGCGTGGCCATCATCGGTAAACCCAACGCCGGCAAGTCGAGCCTGCTCAATGCCATGACGCGTCGTGATTCGGCCATCGTCACCGACATTCCCGGGACCACCCGCGATGTGCTGCGGGAAACGATCGAGCTCGGCGGCTTGCCCGTTACCCTCGCGGATACGGCGGGCCTGCGCGACACCGAGGATCGAGTGGAGATCGAAGGCGTGCGTCGTGCCGAGCGGGAAATGCATGCCGCCGATCTGCTCTTCTGGGTGGTGGATATCGAGGACGAAGCCGCCCATCTGCCTCCCGGCCTGCCGCCGGAACTGCCGTTCATCCGGATCAACAACAAGATCGATCGAGTGGGTCGTGAACCGAGGCGCGAGGGACGAAGCGTCGATCTTTCAGCGCTCGAGGGCCGCGGTCTGGACCTGCTCGAACAGGCGGTTCGCGAGGTGCTCGGGCTGCAGTCGGACGGTGGCGGGGAGTTTTCCGCCCGCCAGCGCCACATCGATGCCCTGGTGAAGGCGCGCGAACCGCTGGACCGCGGCGCTCGGGAACTCGCGGCCACCGGCTCCGGGGAGTTGTTGGCCGAAGAACTGCGCATGGCCGCCGAGGCACTCGCCGAAATCACCGGCCGAATGAGCTCCGATGAACTCCTCGGCCACATCTTCTCCAGCTTCTGCATCGGCAAATAGCACTCTCCGGGCCATTTGCGGCGTCGGCGCGGCCAGCCCTATACTCGAATCCGGGCTGGTCAACTGAATGAACAGGGAGCACGTATGCACACGATTCGGCACATCCTGGCCAACAAGGGCGGGGACATCTGGTCGGTCAAACCCGAAGACACGGTCTTCGATGCCATCCGCATGATGGCGCTCAAGGGCGTCGGCGCCCTGGTGGTCCTCGATGGTGATGCGCTGCACGGCATGGTCTCCGAGCGCGACTACGCCCGCAAGGTCATCCTCGACGGTCGTTCCTCACGTGAAACCCGAGTCCGTGAAATCTGCTCCTCCCCTGCGGTGACGATCTCACCCAAGGCCACGGCGGACGAGGGACTGGCCCTGATGACCAGAAAACGCTTCCGCCATCTGCCGGTGGTCGAAAAGGGCGAGCTGCTGGGCGTGGTCTCGATCGGGGATCTGGTCACCGCCGTGATCGGGGATCAGCAGGTTTTGATCGAGCAGTTGGAGCGGTACGTTAGCGGGTGATTTTTTTCGGGCTGGCGCCCGGGTTTTTTAGCTCGCAGGCTGCGCCTGCATTGCCAAGGGCCGCAAGCTGCGCTTGCCCCGCTGCGCGGGAAGTCAAAGGCTTTCGCCCACACGTGCGGTCGGTGACGCTCAAGGGCTTTTTGCGCTGCGCGCAAGCCGCCCCATCGCTTACACCTGCACTTCGCTTGCTGGGCGAGTTTCTTTTGGCAGACGAACCAAAAGAAACCAAAAGTTCTGACGCCCATGAAGTCGCCGGGCTTCGCCCGGTCCCCTGCGATGCTCGGTCCGAGCGGGAAGTTCCTTAACTCCCTCCGCTGCGCTGCGGTCAGACAGCGGAACTTCTTTATCCGCTCGGCCCTGCGCTTCTCGGCGACTCCAACGGCTAAGGCAAGATCAAAACCAAAACAGTTCAGAGCATCACGTGCGGACAGTTACGCTCAAGGACTTCTTGCGCTTCGCGCAAACTGTCCATTCGCTTTCATCTGCACTTTGCTCGCTCCAGCAGTCGGGCCGAGCGGAGCAATGGCCCGTCCCAGCCTTTCCCTGCCCTCGGTGGCGCCGAGCATCGCAGGACGGGGCGGGAAAAGCGCCGCCGCGATGTCTGAGCGTAGGGAACGAAGTGACCGAAGCGAGTTCGGCGGCGCCCGCCACGGCCGAGAAGCACAGGGGACCCAGCGCGGCTTCTTGCGCTGGGCGACACCGCGGGCAACAGTCCTTTTGGTTCCTTTTGGGACGACAGCCAAAAGGAACCCGGCCCCGAAGGGGACGGAACGTCTTTGACTTTGAATTTCCCGCAAAGCGGGGCAAGCGTCAGCTTGCTAAGCAAACCCAGCCGCCAGGCGTCACCATCTCCATTTGATGGGAGATTGTTACAATGGAAACCAATTCTTGATTCAGCTGGAGAAACTCGCATGGGTTTGCTGGTGGATGGTGAGTGGAAGGACGAGTGGTACGACACCGAGTCGACCGGCGGGCGCTTCGAGCGGTCCAAGGCGGCGTTTCGGAACTGGGTGACGGCCGATGGGTCGGCGGGGCCCACGGGTGAAGGCGGGTTCAAGGCCGAGCCGGGTCGTTATCACCTGTACGTGGCACTGGCCTGCCCGTGGGCGCATCGGACCCTGATCTTCCGCAAGCTGAAAGGTCTGGAGTCGATGATTTCCCTGTCGGTGGTCAATCCGATCATGCGCGAGCATGGCTGGACCTTCCGGCCCGGCTACAAGGTGCAGCCGGACCCGCACTTCAACGCCGAGTTCATGCACCAGATCTACACCCGGGCCATGTCGGATTACAGCGGCCGGGTCACGGTGCCGGTGCTGTGGGACAAGCAGCGCGAGACGATCGTCAGCAACGAATCGGCCGACATCATCCGGATGTTCAATTCCGCCTTCGACGGGGTGGGGGCGAAGTCAGGCGACTACTATCCCGCCGACCTGCGGGAGTCGATCGACGAGATCAACGCCCTGGTCTACGATCAGGTCAACAACGGGGTCTACAAGTCGGGCTTCGCGACGACTCAGGACGCCTACGAAGAAGCCGTCATTCCCCTGTTCGAAACCCTCGATCAGCTCGAGGAACGCCTCTCCGAGCAGCGCTACCTCTGCGGCGATCGACTGACGGAAGCCGACTGGCGCCTGTTCACCACCCTGATCCGCTTCGACGCGGTCTATGTCGGCCACTTCAAATGCAATCTGCGCCGGATCGACGACTACCCGAACCTGTCCAATTACCTGCGCGACCTGTTCCAGGTGCCGGGTGTCAGCGAGACGGTCGAGATGCGGGCGATCAAGCTGCACTACTACGGCAGCCACGACACGATCAATCCGCACTACATCGTTCCCCTGGGCCCGGCGCTGGATTTCCATCGCAAGCACGATCGCGATCGCTTCGGGAGCTGATCTCCAGGCAAGCTGCTATCCTGCCGAACAGTGGCCGACTTTCGTCGGCCCCATCCATGGGAGGAATCGATGACGCTCTGTCCTTATGCCCTGGCCGCAGGCTGTAAACGCTGTCCTGTCTTTGCCGTCTGTCCACTCAAGTCCGTGATCGGTGATCACCCCGGCAAGGCCAAGCCGGTTCAGGACGAGGAGGCGGGTTCCGACTCCGACGGCTGAGGAGCGGCGGACTCGCTCGCGGTTTCTGCTTCGCTCGGGAAGGCGAGGCGGTCGGTTGCCCGCCGCGAGCCGCCGACCTGGGTGGCCGGCCGACCACGATGGGCCGGTCGCGTCGAGACCAGCGCCTGCAGGAACAGCGGCAGGACGATCATGCCGGTGCCGATCCAGAACAGGGCATCCGGCAGTTCCCCGAACCACAACCAACCGACGAGCACGGCCCAGAGGATACCGGTGTATTCCGAGGCCGTGACCTGATTGGCATCGACCTGGCGGTAGGCCAGGATGATCGTGGCGTTGTAGGCCAGGATGAACAGGGCCGAACCGAAGGCCGGGCGCACCGAGTCCAGATCCAGCGGCGCCCCTTCGACGATGGCCAGAAGCAGCGCCGCCGGGACCGCCAGCAGATAGTTGAGCAGCAGGCTGTGTACCACCGTCTGACCCTTCGGCAGTTTGCGAACCAGCAGCGCGTTGACGGCCAGGGCAACGGCCAGACCCAGGGCAACCAGGCCCGCGGCAGACAGTTCGGTCGGGCGCAGGATCACCAGCACACCACCCATCCCGCTGAGCACGGCCAGGCCACCGGTCCAGCTCAGGCGCTCGCCGAAGAACAGCACGGCCAGCACCACGACCAGCACCGGTGCAACGTAGAAGATGGCATTGGCGGTGGCCAGGGGCAGGGCGCCGAGGGCGAAGACCATGCAGACCACGCCCGCAAGCCCGACATGCGCCCGAACGAGGTGGACCCGAGTGCCGGCCCAGAAACGGTTGCGATCCACGAGCGACAGGAAGGGCAGCAACAGGAGCAGGGTGAAGAGCAGGCGAATCGCCACGAACTGGAAGATCGCCAACTCCCCGCTGGCCTGTTTGATCAGAGCATCGGAAACGATCGCCATCAGATTGCCGATGATCAGCAAGGCGATGGCGCTGTGAACGGTGCGGCCGGACATGGGGCAACTCCTGCACGAAGACTCGATAGGTCTGGAGTCTGAAGCCAGCTATTCATTATGTAAAATGATCAAATATCGATAGATATGAGAAATTTTCATAATGAAGCTGCCGCCTCTTAAAACGCTTCCGGTGTTCGAAGCCGTGGCCCGGACCCTGAGCTTTTCCGCCGCGGCGGAGGAATTGCACGTCACCCAGTCGGCGGTGTCCCACCGGATTCGGCAGCTCGAGGATGACCTCGGTGAAAGCCTGTTCGATCGCCATGGCCGCCGGGTGGCCCTGACCGAAGAGGGCGAGCGCTATCTGGAGGCGATCGCACCCGCCCTGGCCCAGATCGAGCGCGCCAGCCAGCAGTTGCGAGGCCAATCGGACACCCGGCTGCGCCTGGCCGTGCCGAGCTCCCTGGCCGTGCGTTGGCTGATTCCGAGACTGCCGCATCTGCAGCGCCGCCACCCCGATCTGGATCTGACCCTGGAAATGCTGGCCGACATGCCGGTGATGTCCGAGCGCCTGGCCGATGCCTTCATCACGATTCGCTACCGCCAACGCGGCTACGTGTCGACCCCGCTCTATGTGGAGCGACTGTTCGCCGTCTGCTCGCGTCAGTACTGGATGCAGATGCGGGAATCCCTGGAAGACGCCGGTCTGAGGGAAAAGGGCAGTGGCCGTTCGATCCGGCCCGAGTGGTTGAGCCGCTTCACCCTGCTGTCGGCCGCCAGCGTCTTCGAAAAACCAGGCGAGGACTGGCGCCGCTGGTTTCAGGCCGCCGAGACGGAGATGCCGCCGACGGCCCGAGTCCAGCAGTTCTCCCACATGCTGCTTGCCCAGGAGGCGGCACGCCACCATCAGGGCATTGCCCTGTCCAACGACTACATGCTCGATACGGCCAGTGATCCCGAACTGGTCAGGCTTCGAACGCATGAATTCAGGACCGGTGACGAATTCCACTTTGCCTGCAAGCAATCGCGGGCCAAGGAACCGGGAATCCTGCATCTGTCTCGCTGGCTGGAACGGCAGGCCGAGGCCTCGGGTTGGCGCTGAAGTCCGTCAATTGCAGCCGTTTCAGCGGATGCTAAGCTAATGGCTGCGTGGTGGGGACAGGGAGGACCACATGGATCAGGACGAAGCGCAATCGGCTCGGCTGACCGGCTGGCGCGGATGGCGCGACTTCGGTCTGCTCCTCGGCTCGATCCTGCTGGCCACGATCGCCCACGCACAAGCGCTGCACCAGGGGCTGCCACCCACCCATGTCATCGAGGCCCCACTGGAGGCGACGCCGTCCTTCTATGCCGTCGCCCAGTCGCCCGAGGGCGTGTTGTTTCTCGGCGGAAGCGATGGGGTGCTGAGCTACGACGGTCGAAACTGGACCACCACCCGGATGCCGAACGGGCGCTTCGTCCGCAGCCTCAAGCACGATGGGGATCGGCGTCTCTACGTCGGCGGATACGCCCAATTCGGGTACATCGAACTCGACGCGGCGGGTGAGCCGGTCTTCACCGATCTGACCCCACCACTGGATTCGATCGTCGATGCGGACAACCTCGCCGACATCTGGAAGATGGAGGTGACGCCCGAGGGTGTGTTCTTCAGCGCCCTGTTCCATCTCTTTCGTTACCAGCCCGAAAGCGGCGAACTGGATGTCTGGCACCACCCGGGGCGACTCGGTGGCCTGATCTGGCACGAAGAGGAACTGCTGATCCAGTACCGCGGCTCGGGCCTCAGGCGCTACGAAGACGGGGACTTTCATCCGGTCCCCGGCGGCGAGCAGTTGCTCGAGCACGTGGTGGCCTTCCTGCCACTTCCCGAGGGTGGGCTGCTGACCATGGGCCGCGACGGGCTGTGGCGGCGCTTCCACCGGGGGCATCTGACCCACTGGCCGGCACCTGCCACCTTGCCGAGCCCGGAGAACTTCGATGCCCATCTTGTACTCCCGGACGGGAGCTTCGCGCTGGGTGCGCCGGACGGAACGGTCCACGTGCTGGATCCGGACACTCGCGTCCATCGTGCGTTTCGCATCGGCAGCGGTTTCGTCAGTGATCTGTCCCTGGCGGTGGACGGCGGCATCCTGGTCCAGACCGATCTGGAAACCTCCCATTTCCTATGGCCTTCATCCTGGACCCGGCTGGGACCCGAATCCGGTCTGCTGGGCAGGATTCATCGCATGCTGCCCTGGCAGGGTCAGTGGCTGGCGATCACCAATGCCGGCGTACAGCGCTTCGACGGTCGACGCTTTGAAGCGACCGGCTGGAGCAGCTTCGAAACCTGGGATTGGCTGACCCTGCCGAGCGGCCAGGGCATGCTGGCCGACTCCTACGACCTGCTCGAAATCGATCCTCGTGGCGATGCGATCAAACGAATCGAGAACCTCTACCCGAGGACCCTGCTGCCGAGCCCTGACGACGAGCAGCTGGTGTTCGTCGGCACCGAGTTGGGCCTGGCGATCGTCGATGTGGGCGAGAGCGGCTGGCGATTGCGCTTCCGGCAGGAAGGCTTCACCGGCCTGGTCGAAGAAATCCTGCCTGCCGGGCGGAGCGAACTGCTCCTGAGCGTCGTCGGCCACGGTCTCGTCCGAGCCCGATTCGACCCCGACTGGGAACGCTTGCTGGACTGGCGAGTGTTCAGCGAAGCCGAAGGGCTCAACTATGGTCCTGACCAGTCCGTTTCGATCGTGCCGGTGGGCGAACGGGCCTGGTTGCTGAGCACTGCAAGCGGTTTCTTCCAATTCGATGGATCGCGGGCCCAGCCAGCGCAGCCCGTCGGCCTGCCCGAGCCGGACCCGACCGCGACCGGCTTCAAGCTCGTTCGCTCACCACGTGGTGAACTCTGGGCGTTCCGACAGCGGGAACTCTGGCGGCAGCGCGAGGATGGCGCCTGGCTGGAGCAGGACCTGACGCCGATGGAGCCGAGCATCGTCGCCTCCCTGAGCTTCGCGGAGGACGGCCAGGTGCTGGTCGGTGACCAGGCCACGGTGCTGCAGTTCGAGCCGGACATCCAGGCCATCGAGCCGGCACCGGTCAGCGTCCGCCTGCGACAGGTGCTGCTGACCGACGCTCAGGGCGAGACACGGTTGCTGCCACTGAGCGGCCAGGGTCTGGCACTACCGCACGACATCACCAGTCTGCGCTTCGATTACGGCGTCCCCAGCTTCGGACGCGCGGAGCTGCATCGCTATCGCTCGCGCATGCACGGCTACGAAGAGGATTTTTCCGACTGGGGCCGGACCACGCGCATCACGTTCTCACAGCTCGAACCGGGCGTGAAGCGCTTCGAGGTCGAGGCCCTGGACAGTCAGGGACGGCTGTCGCGGATCGAGCCCTACGAGTTCGAGATCCTGCCGGCCTGGTACGGCACCTTGTGGGCGCGAATCCTCTGGGTGCTGCTGGGCCTGCTGCTGTTCCTGTCGATGATTCACGCCCTGATCCGCTGGCGAGTGCGTCGCTTCGAAGCCGAGAGTCGTCGCCTGAGCGAGATGGTCGAGCAGCGGACCGCCGAGCTGGCGGCGGCCAATCGAAAGCTGGAGAACATGGCCAATGTCGATGGCCTGACCGGGGTCGCCAACCGCCGTCGCCTCGACGAGTATCTGGCCGAGGCCTGGCAGCGCTGCCAGGATCGCGCCTGCGATCTGGCGGTGGTCCTGATCGACGTCGACCACTTCAAACGCTACAACGATACCCATGGCCATCAGGCAGGGGACGAAGCGCTGCGACAGGTGGCCGATCTGCTGGCCCGACATCTGCGTCGCAATGAAGACGTCGTCGCTCGCTACGGTGGTGAGGAATTCATGGTGGTGCTGCCGGCCGCCGACCGGGAACGCGCGGCCGAAGTGGCCGAGCACCTGCGCCAGGTCATCGAGTCCGGTCCGCTGGGCCTGACCGCCTCACTCGGCGTGGCCAGCGTCAAGCCCGGACCGAAGCGCAGCCTGAAGGCCCTGATCGAGCGGGCCGATCAGGCCCTGTATCGCGCCAAGGATGGCGGTCGGAATCGGGTCGAGGTGGACGAGTCCTGAGCGGCCGCGTGTCGAGCTCGTTCAGAGATCGGGCAACTCGCCCTGGCTGGCGGATTGGTCGACCTCGAACAAGCGCACGCGCTTGCCCCCGTAGAAGACCAGCTTGAACTCGGCCCGGCTGACGGGCACGTAGCGGTCGTTGCCGCCGATCTCGACCTGGGCACCATCGGTCACCGCGTAGCCCTGCTCGTCGACGCGCACCACCATGGTGGCTTTCGAGCCCGTGTGACAGATGGTCTTGAGTTCCTTCAGCTCGTCCGCCCAGGCGAGCAGGTAGCGACTGCCCTCGAAGAGCTCGCCCTGGAAATCCGTGCGCAGGCCGAAGGCCAGCACCGGGATGCGCAGGCGGTCGACGACCTCGGTGAGATCGAAGATCTGCTGGCGGGTGAAGAACTGGGACTCGTCGGTCAGCACGCAGTGGATCTGACCGCGGTCGAGCTCCGATTCGACCAGTTCGAAGAGGTCGTCCTTCGGACCCACGGCCAGGGCCGGGGACTCGATGCCCACTCGCGAACGGATCATGCCCTGGCCGGCACGGTCGTCGATGGCCGGACTCAGGAGCAGGGCGCGCATGCCGCGCTCCGTGTAGTTGTAGGCCGACTGCAGCAGGACCGTCGTCTTGCCGGCGTTCATGGTCGAGTAGTAGAAATACAGTTTGGCCATCGCCGATCTCGCGCGCTCAGCGGACCCGGTCCATGGCGATGTCGAGCCAGACCACGTCCACCTCGCCCAGGCCCTCGAGCCATTCGACGACCGTTGCGTCGACCGCATCGCAGTCCGCGCAATCCTCGCCACGGTAGAGCACGATGTAGAGATCGCCCTCGGGCAGGTCCTCCAGGCCGTAGATGCCGCCGTCGTGGGTTTCGGTGTTGGCGAGCAGGCGGTCGAGGTCGATGGTCGTGCGTTCAATGCGTGAACGCTCGACGGCCCAGTCCAGCTGGCGCTCGAAGCGGCTGCGCAGGCCGTCCATGTGGAAGACCGGCGAGCGGTCGGACAGATAGACGAACAGCTGCGGCACGCGCACGATCCAGCCCTGGCGCTGGGCCTGGGCGCGGAGGTTGCCGACGCGACGCTGATGCTGGATCTGGACGGCTTCGCGCTGGTGCAGATCGATGCGCTCGATCTCCGCCGCGTGCACCGATGGACCGGTGAAGAGCAGGGCGAATGGCAGGAAAATGAGGGCGGGAATTCGTGGCATGCTCCGAGTATATCGCCCCGCCATGCACGGCAGGGCGCGATCCGTCACCGGGCGAAATTCAATGCTCGCCGCGAGCCTGAAGGTGGATCGATTCGGCTAGAATCTCTCCCCCCATGTCCGGCCTCAACGATCAACAGCGCGCCGCTGTCACCCACCTCGACACCCCGCTGCTGGTGCTGGCCGGCGCGGGCTCGGGAAAGACACGCGTCATTACCGAGAAGATCGCCTGGATGATCGACCGCGATCACTACGGCGCCTCGGAAATCGCCGCCATCACCTTCACCAACAAGGCGGCGAAGGAAATGCGCCAGCGCGTCGGCCAGCGCATCAAGCGCAAGCGTGCCGAAGGCCTGACGATCTGTACCTTCCATTCCCTGGGCTGGCAGATCCTGCGCGCCGACCCGGAGGCCTGCGAGCGCCGGAAGGGGATGAGCATCCTCGACCAGCACGCTGCCGGCGACCTGGTGCGCGAACTGCTGCCGAGCGGGGCCAAGAACGATCTGGTCTACGCGGTGATGAACGGCATCAGCCGCTACAAGGACGCGGGCCTGGAACCGGGCCACGCCCTGGCCCAGGCCCGGGACGACAACGACGCCCGCGCCGCGGAAATCTACCGCGACTACCAGCAGCGCCTGGTCAGCCTGAACGCCGTCGACTTCGACGACCTGATCGCCTTGCCGGCGAAGCTCCTCGAAGACCCGGTGATCCGCACGCGCTGGCGCCGGCGTCTGAAATACCTGCTCGTCGATGAATACCAGGATACGAGTGCCGCTCAGTACCGACTGCTGCGCCAGCTGGTCGGGGACGTGGGCGCGATGACCGCCGTGGGCGATGACGATCAGTCGATCTACGGCTGGCGCGGCGCGCGACCGGAGAATCTTTCCGGGCTCAAGGCCGATTACCCGAACCTGCGCGTGGTCAAGCTGGAGCAGAACTACCGCTCCGCCGGCAAGATCCTGGAAGCGGCGAACGCCGTCATCGCCTGCAACCCGCACGAATTCGAGAAGAAGCTCTGGAGCCAGCATGGCCCGGGCGAGGACATCCGCGTGGTCGAATACGCCGACGACACGGATGAGTCCGAAGGCATCGCCCGCGACATCCTGACCCTGTTCCACGGCGGCCGGGCGCGCTGGGGCGAGATGGCGGTGCTGTATCGATCGAACTTCCAGGCCCGCGCCATCGAACTGCAGCTCCGTGAAAACGGCATCCCCTACGTGGTCTCGGGCGGGCCGAGCTGGTTCGACGCCCGCGAAATCCGCGACGGCCTGGCCTATCTCCGCGTGCTGGCCAACCCGGACGACAACCCGGCCTTCATGCGCGTGATCAATACGCCCCGCCGCGGCTTCGGCTCGACGGCCATGGCCAGGCTGGCCACCTACGCCGACGCCGTCGGCAAGAGCCTGTTCGAAGCGGGCCTGGATGAGTTGTTCCAGAACGAACTGCCGCAGCCGGCGGCGCGGGCATTGCGTGGATTCACCAACGTGCTGATCGACTTCAGCGATCGCCTCGAGCGCAACGGCATCGGCGAGGCCTATCGGGAGTTGCTGGATCACATCGGCTACATCGACTGGCTGATCGAACAGGACGACGACCCGAAGAAGGGCGAGCGCCGCAAGCGCAATCTGGATGACCTGGCTGGCTGGATCGAGCGTCTGGGCGAGGACTGCGATAGCACCGAGGAACTCATCGCGCGCGTTTCCCTCGCCGCCGGCCCCGACGACGACCGCAACGAAGGCGCCGACCTGGTGCGACTGATGACCCTGCACGCGGCCAAGGGCCTGGAGTTCAAGCACGTCTGGCTGGCCGGCTGCGAAGAAGGCCTGCTCCCGCACCAGCGCTCCATCGACGACGACCAGATCGAAGAGGAGCGCCGCCTGATGTACGTCGGCATCACCCGCGCCGAACGCGCCCTGACCATCAGCTACTGCCAGCGGCGAAAGCGCGGCGGCGAGATGATGTCCTGCGAGCCGAGCCGCTTCCTCGACGAGATGCCGGAAACGGTGGTCGATTGGCCGTCTCGGCATGGGGCGAAGGAAACCTCTAGTGAGGATGCGAAGGCGAACATAGCGGCGCTGAAAGCGCTTTTGGAGGGGTGACGCTCTCCGGCGTTTGATTTTTCGGGCTGGCGCCCGGGTTGGTTTGGCTCGCAGGCTGCGCCTGCATTGCTCTTCAAGCAGGCTGTCGCCTGCCCGCTTTGCGGGAAGTCAAAGTCAAAGGCTTTCGCCCCCGCTTCGCTTGCGGGGCGAGTTTCTTTTGGCAGACGAACCAAAAGAAACCAAAAGTTCTGACGGCCATGAAGCCGCCCAGCGCAAAAGGCCGCGCTGGGTCCCCTGCGATGCTCGGTCCGAGCGGGAAGTTCCTTAACTCCCTCCGCTGCGCTGCGGTCAGACAGCGGAACTTCGTTATCCGCTCGGCCCTGCGCTTCTCGGCGTCTCCAACGCCTAAGGCAAGATCAAAAGCAAAAGCAAAAGCAAAAGCACAAAAAGCATCACTTGTGGACAGTGACGCTCAAGGACTTCTTGCGCTTTGCGCAAACCGTCCATTCGCTTTCACCTGCACTTCGCTCGCTCTAGCGGGATCGGGCCGAGCGAAGCGATGGCCCGAGAAAGGTTTTCTGCCCTCGGTGGCGCCCGTCTGGACCGAGAAACGCAGGGGACCGGACGTAGTCCGGCGTCACCGCGGGCAACAGTCCTTTTGGTTCCTTTTGGGACGACTGCCAAAAGGAACCCGGCCCCGAAGGGGACGGAACGCCTTTGACTTTGATTTTCCCGCGCAGCGGGCAGGCGACAGCCTGCTTGAAGAGCAAAGCAGGCGCAGGCTGCACGCGAAAGGCAAAGCGGCGGCAGTCGCGAGACCCCGCGCAGGGAATGCGCTACCATTCCGCGAATGAAAATTCGCGCCCTTGCCATGCTCATTCTGATGAGCAGCCTCGTCGCCTGCCAGGCGACCGAACCCTACATCGAATTCAACGGCGAGCGCTTCTTCGTGGAGATCGCCGATGACGATCAGGAGCGCGCGCAGGGTCTGATGTTCCGCGACGAGATGGCGGCGGATCGGGGGATGCTGTTCATCTTCAGCCGGGAGGACTGGCGGAGCTTCTGGATGCGCAATACGCGTATTCCCCTGGACATCATCTACCTCGACGAGGACATGAAGGTGGTCAGCATTGCCGCCGATACGCCGCCCTGTCGGACGCAGCGTTGTCCGAACTACCCGAGCACCGGGCCGGCGAAGTACGTGCTCGAGCTCAACGCGGGCCAGGCGGCGCGGCTGGGGATGGGGCCGGGAGATCAGCTGAGTGTTGGCAATTTGCAGCTGCCCTAGCCCCCCCTGATTCACGACCCGTCCTACTGCGGGGCTCGACAGCATCTCGCAACGAACGGGTGGCGAATCAGGTGGCCTGAGGCGTATCCTCTCCGCTCCATTCATTGACCCGATCGATCGATGTTCACCCTCGTCCAGATTTCCGACTGCCACCTGGCCGCTGATCAGCAGGCCAGCTACCGCGGCGAGAACGCCGACCGCAATCTCAAGCGCCTGCTGCCGGGCATCGCCGCGCTCGCGCCCGATGGCCTGGTGATGAGTGGCGACCTGTCGGAAGATGCCTCGCCCGAGTCCTATGCGCGCCTGGCCGAGATCGTGAAACCGATGGCGCCGAAGCGCGCCTGGCTGCCGGGCAACCACGACGATCGAGCGGTGGCCGCCGAGGTGCTGGCCGAACCGGACTTCCTCGCCGGCCCGGTGCTGGACTGGGGCGGCTGGCAGCTGGTGCTGCTGGACTCGGCCGAGGCGGATCGCCCGGCCGGCGTGGTCAGCGATGCACGCCTGGCACCGCTGGAGCAGCTGGACGGAGAGCGCCCGGCCCTGGTCTTCATCCATCACCAGCCGTTGCCGGTCAACGCGCCCTGGATCGACAAGTACCCGTTGACGCAAGCCGAGCGATTCTGGGCGAAGATCGATTCGCAGACCGTGCGGGCGGTGGCCTTCGGCCATGTGCATCAGGCCTTCAAGGGCGAGAAGAATGGGGTGGTCTGCCTGAGCTGTCCCTCGACGGTGGCCAATTCCCAGGCCGAAACGGAACGCTTCACGCCCGACCCGACGGGTCCGAAGGCACGCTGGTATCGCTTGCACGAGGACGGGCGCTGGCAGACCGGCCTGATCAGTGCGGGGATGAACTAGTTTTTCAAGAACCTGGTTTTTTTAAGAACCGGGTTATTCAGAAGCCTCCGAACCCGTGTGGTTCGGAGGCTGAGGGTCGGGCTCGATCAGAGTTCGACCATCTCGAAGTCTTCCTTGCCCGCGCCGCAATCCGGGCAGACCCAGGATTCGGGCACGTCTTCCCACTTGGTGCCCGGCGGAATGCCGTCATCCGGCGCGCCTTCTTCTTCGTGGTAGATCCAGCCGCAGACGATGCACATCCAGCTCTTGTAGTCCTTGTCGCTCACGTTGCTTTCCCTTCTTGCCGCTGACGCGGGGTTGGATTTTTGATTTAGGGGATTGTAATGGAAGTGGGAGAGGGGGTTTGTGGGCTGGCGCCCGAGTTGTTTTGCTCGCAGGCTGCGCCTGCATGGCTTGGGTTCGCAAGCTAGCGCTTGCCCGCTTCGCGGAAAGTCAAAGGCGTTCCGCCCCGCTTCGCTGAGGGCGGGTTCCTTTTGGCAAACGATCCAAAAGGAACCAAAAGATCTGTTGCCCGCGGTGGCGTCCAGCGCAAAAAGACGCGCTGGATTCCCTGTGCTTCTCGGTCTGAGCGGGAAGTTTCTCAACTCCCTTCGTTCGCTCCGCTCTCTACGGTCAGACACACGAAACTTCTTATCCGCTCAGTCCTGCGATGCTCGGCACCACCGAGGGCAGGGTAAATCTTCTCGGAGCATTGCTTCGCTCGCTCCGGCTTGTGATCTGCTTATACCCCTCGAAACACAGGGCGGCGGGGGAGAAGATCAGACGGCTGACTTCAATTGCTTCAGGGTGTTGAGGAGGTTTTGGCGGTGGGGTTCGTTGAATTGGCTGAAGCAGGTTTCGGCCAGGTCGTTGACGGCGACGCTGGATTCGTGGAGGACGCGTTCGCCTACGGGGCTTAATGAGACGAGGCTGACGCGGGCGTCGTGGTTGCTGCTTTGCTTTTCGACCAGGCCGATCTTTTCCATCGGGTTGAGTAGGCGGGTGACGCCCGATGGGCTCAGGCCGACGCGTTCGGCCAGGTCGATGCGGCGCATGGTCCTTTCCGGCTCGGAGGCCAGGGTCTGGAGGACGAGGTAGTCGGTCCAGCCGAGGCCGTGCATGGACAAGCGGGCGTTCAGGCGTTTCTGCAGGGCGGCGCCGAGGGACATCATCGCGGCGAGCAGGCTGGCGTGGTCGGGCGAGGGCATGGAATTTCCTTGATCAGTGTTTGAGTGAGCAAGTTTATTTGCTTGTGTTTGAGCTGTCAAATAAATATGTCCACCAATGCGCCATCCCTCCGATGGGATAATGCGAGTTTCAACGACCCTATTCAGGCCAGACGCCCATGACCCTCAGCCACGATCTTTTCGCCCGCGCCCGTGTCCGCATGCCCGGCGGCGTCAACTCCCCCGTCCGCGCCTTTGCCGCCGTCGGCGGTGAGCCCGTGTTCTTCGAGCGCGCCGAGGGTGCGCACATGTTCGACGTGGACGGCAAGCGCTACATCGACTACATCGGCTCCTGGGGACCGATGATCTGTGGGCACTCCCACCCGAAGATCATCGAGGCGGTGCAGGCCGCCGTCGCCAAGGGACTGAGCTTCGGCACTCCGTCACCGGGCGAGGTGACGATGGCCGAGAAGATCTGCGAGCTGATTCCCTCCCTCGACCAGGTGCGGATGGTCAATTCCGGCACCGAGGCCGCGATGAGTGCCCTGCGTGTCGCCCGCGCCGCCACCGGCCGCGAGCGCTTCATCAAGTTCGAGGGCTGCTACCACGGACACGCGGACAGCTTTCTGGTCAAGGCCGGTTCCGGCGCCCAGACCCTGGGGGTTCCGACCTCGCCCGGCGTGCCGAAGGGCCTGGCCGAGCTGACCCTGAACGCGAAGTTCAACGACCTGGATTCCGTCGAAGCCCTGTTCAAGCAGTACCCGGACGAGATCGCCTGCGTGGCGGTGGAGCCGATCGCAGGCAACATGAACTGCATCCCGCCCGAGCCCGGCTTCCTCGAAGGCCTGCGCGAACTCTGCGACCGCTACGGCGCGGCCCTGCTGTTCGATGAAGTGATGACCGGCTTCCGCGTCCACCCGCAGGGCGCCCAGGGCCTGTACGGCATCACCCCGGACCTGACCTGCTTCGGCAAGGTGATCGGTGCCGGCATGCCGGTGGGTGCCTTCGGCGGCAAGATGGAGTACATGAAACTCGTCGCGCCCTCGGGCCCCGTCTACCAGGCCGGCACCCTGTCCGGCAACCCGGTGGCGATGGCCGCGGGCCTTGCCAACCTGGAGCTGATCGGCGAGCCCGGCTTCTACGATCGCCTCGGCGAGACCACCCGCCAGCTGGCCGAGGGCCTCCAGCGTGTGGCCGACGAGGCCGGTATCCCGATGGCCACCGTGGCCGTGGGCGGCATGTTCGGCTTCTTCTTCACCGAGCAGAACCGGGTCGTCAACTTCGACCAGGCCGCGGCCTGTGACCTGGAGCGCTTCAAGGCCTTCTTCACCGGCATGCTGGCCGAGGGCATCTACCTGGCGCCTTCGGCCTTCGAAGCCGGCTTCGTCTCCAGCGCTCACAGCCAGAGCGACGTGGACGAAACCCTGGCCGCCGCCGAGCGGGTCCTGGGGCAGATCAGCAAAGCCTGATTTGACGAAAACCGTCCGCGTCTGCGAAGATTTCAGGCGTGGGCGGTTGGCAACCGGGGGCGCGAGGCACGTTTCGCGCGATACCCAGCCCACGAGACATCGTTGGCGGGGGGCGCGCGTCTGAAAAAATCCTTTCAGTCCGATGGCGGTAGCGTGCCTGAAAACCCCCGGTCTTCAGTCCACGGGGCGCTCCCAGAAGCACTGATCGCTGAATGCCAAAAGGTCTTCGGCTACCGTCGAATCAGTCCTCATCGGCCTCGGGATCATCCAGCGGGCTGCGAGCTCCCATCGCACCACGCTCGACGATGTGCGTATAGATCATCGTCGTCCGAACGTCCGAATGCCCCAGCAGCTTCTGGATCGTGCGGATGTCGGCGCCGGCTTCGAGCAGATGGGTGGCAAAGCTGTGACGAAAGGTGTGGCAAGTGACGTGCTTGGGAATGCCGGCTTCGCGCGCCGTCCGCTTGACCGCCTTCTGAACGGTGGAATCGAGTAGATGGTAGCGCCCGATCTCGCCGGTCTGCGGATGGGCACTCAGATGGTGCGCCGGAAACACCCACTGCCAGGCCGGGTCGAAGCGAGCATGGGGGTACTTCCGATCCAGCGCCATGGGCAGCAACACGCCGCCGCGCCGGGTCTCGCGGTCGACCTGGACCCGCTCCAGCGCCATCTCCATCTGCCGCTCGAGCGGCCGCCGGCAGCGCTCCGCCAGCACCGTGACCCGATCCTTGCCACCCTTGCCGTCGCGAATGACCAGGGCGCGCCGCTTCAGATCGACGTCCTTGATGCGAAGCCGAAGCGCCTCGCTGATGCGAAGCCCGGATCCGTAGAGCAGTTGAACGATCAGATCGTGCGGCGACCGGAGCCTGGACAGAATGCTTCGCACCTCGCGCCGAGTGAGCACCACCGGCAGCCGAGGCGGCCGCTTGACCCGGACCACATCGTCCAACCAGGGCAACTCGACTTCGAGCACGTGCCGATACAGAAACAGAATCGCGGACAGAGCAAGATTCTGCGTCGACGCCGCCACGTTCCGCTTGACCGCAAGATGCGACAGATAGGCCTCGACCTCGCGCTTGCCCATCGTTTCCGGATGCCGCATCCCGTGAAAACGAATGAAGCGAACGATCCAGTGCACATACGCCTGCTCCGTCCGATACGAATAATGCCGAGTCCGAACCGCCGCCCGAACCCGATCCAGCAACTTGCTCGACACGAAATGAAACTCCCGAGAACCGAGCATCATTCCATCGCATCGAATCAGGCAGAGCAAGCGCAAAACCCCCTACGAACCCGTAGGAAATTTGCGCACTATAAGGAAAACTTCCGGTTTTCCCCAATTCGCAGTCGCGGACAAACCTTTGACCCAGCGGACATTTTCCCAAACCCGCCCCAAACCCCGCGCACTAAAATCAATTTGTCAGATAATCCACAGTTCTGACAAATTCCACCTAGTTATAGTTATTGTGACCTTTGGGTGGGAGAAGCCCGAGTCGATTTCCTACGTAGAGAAGCGCGGATTACCGATTGACTGCGGACAGCGACACGATCAAATTAACAGACATCGCTGTTCGCTCAGATAACGGAGTTAGCTGGACGAACAGCGATGTCTGTTAGTTTCGGTGGCGATCCCCAGTCGCTGCGGAGCACTTCTGGCATCCAGGGAGTAATAGTTTGCTTATGACGACCCACCCAAAGCTCAAAATAACTGCCCGCCGAAGACTGACCGAGCTGACGCTCGGCAGCTTGGCTGAATAGTTAGCTGTGTACAGATCTTTTCTCAGTCTGTGCCTGTTGGTTATTCTTCAAATCATTTCAGTTGGCTGTGCTGTACAAACCCATGGAGAACCGAGAAATGAGACTGAAGAAGCTTGGTCTTATCCAGCTGAAGCAATGGCAAGACAATCAGAATGCGTCGCAGCTTGGGAGTTTCTTCTAGACGAGTGGGAAAGTAGCGGAGGTGGAATCCTCAATTCCTTAACCCAAATTCGGGAGCAGATTCAATCAGATGATGATTCTCAGTTCTCGGCTCTTGTTCGTGAGGTATGGGCGTCCCAATCGGATGCTGTTGATGCATCTCTGTTAGGAGCTTGGCCAGTTTCTTCCGAGCGATACCGGAGATTGACAGTAGCCATCTCCGAGGTTGCGCGAGGCTTTGTTCCAGAATACTGCCGAGTACCGATCTATCTTACTAACTGGTGGTATAAGCGGATAATTGACCGTCGGCTTATTGACATGCCCCAAACCGTCGAGGACGATCCATGGCCCAAGAGCAACTGGCTTGAGTACTGGATTTTCAGTCGAGTGGAGTAGCTCCTTTAAAGAGGGCTCAATCGTGCACAACACAGCTAACAAACCGCTCAAGACATTCCGGCCCTGCGGGCCTCCATCGGACGCGCTGCGCGCGCCGCTTAGCTAGAACGTTAGGCTGCTAAAAGAGTGGAAAGAAGCCCTCGGATATTCAGAAGAGCTATGGCAAAAGCCTACTCTGTTCCAGTGGGCCTCTTCATCGTTTTTCCAATGATGGTCTTAGTTGTTCTAGGTGGTTTTGATCTGAAGCTACTGGCTGCATTCATACAGCTCCTGATGCTACTGATCACTCCCTATTATTTGGTTGGCTATTTGCTTGCTCCCTGGGCGGGTCGAAATATCGAGCACTCGGTTGCACCTGCGTTCCTTATGACATCAATTTCAGCGCTTGCGTCAATATTGGGCGTTGCGGGCTTCAATTTATTTGGGGTACCACAACTATTTGTACCTAGCTTTCTATTTCTACTGCTGTTTGCTGTGCCTATCACTTTAATCGCCGCATTGATGTTCATTGGTCAAGGCCAAGAATTCGAAAAAGCAGAAAGCGGACAGTCAGGCGAAGAGGTCTAGTGATATCCAAGCAGCCTAACAAACCGTATATGGACTCCTCCCGCAACCCGAGACTGAACGACGCATGAGGTTGGATTCGTTGCAAGCGTATATTCGGCCTCTTGTTGATCGCGGATATTCCTCGATCGGGCCATCATGAGTTCCGCGTACCGCGGGCCATTCGCTCAAAGCGGCATTGGCTATGCCGAACTTGTTATCGGCCTTGTGCGGTACCGGTCCAACCTGTGGTGTCATGAAGCGTTCGGTCTCTTCGCAAACGGTGCAGAGGGATGATTGACGGGTCAGCTCAAGACTGGACCGGGGTTGAACGGGGCGCGTTGTTTCCAGACCGCCCAGCAGATCCGAGCCATCTTGTTGGCCAGGGCAACGGTGGCCTTGTTGAAGCCGACCCGTTGCTCGAGTCGCAACGCCCAGCGCTGGAGTCGGTTCAGGGGTTTGCTGGCCTTGGCCAGGGTCTTGGCTCGACAGAGTGCCGACCGAGCGCCATGGATGATCAGCATCCGGAGGTACTTGTCGCCGCGCTTGGTGATCCGTCCCAGCCATCGCTTGTTTCCACTGGAGCATTCCAGCGGTGTGATCCCCAGCCACGATGCGAAGTGTCGACCGGACTTGAAGTGATCGGGCGAGCCGGCGCAGGCGACGAGTGCGGTGCTGGTCAACAGCCCGACGCCCGGGACCTGCTGAAGCAGGGAGACCTCGTCGTTATCGCGTGTGAGGGCGTGGATCTGTTGCTCGGCGAGCGTGATCTTGGCTTCCAGATCAGTGATCTCCTGAAGCAGTTCGGAGAATACGGCGCGAAGGCCGGCGGGGAAGCCCTCCTGATCGATGATCGCCTGGGCGTGGCGTTTGGCCGCGTTGGGTCCAGCCGGGATGGCATGGCCAAGTTCCCGGAGGCATCCGCGAAGTCCGTTGATGCGAGCGACACGGGTGGATTTCCACTGCTCTCGAACCCGATGCAGCTGCTGGATCTGCTGCTGGTCAACGGACCGGACCGGGACAGGATGAACCCGCCCGCTTCGATAGGCATCGAGCAGGGCTTCGGTGTCGGTCTGATCGGTCTTGTTGCGCAGTCGGTACTTTCTGACGAACTGGGCGGGGAGCATGATGGGTTCATGCCCGAGCTCCCGAGCCTGTCTGCACCAGAAGTGGGCGCTGCCGCAGGCCTCGAACAACACGATGGAGCGATCGGCTTTGGCGAGGAATGCCTCGAACCGGGTTCGCGACAGCCGGTGATGGGCGTAGGCCTTGCCCTGAGCTCTGGCGAGGGCGACCTGGAAGACCTCCTTTGCGAGATCGACGGCGATGAGAGTAGACTGGTTCATGGACTCCTCCTGTCGTGGGACATTCAACGAAACGCACCCGAATGTTGGCACATCGCGATGCCGGTAAAAACGCGGGAGGAGTCCATTTCATCACTCAAGACATTCCGGCCCTGCGGGCCTCCATCGGACGCGCTGCGCGCGCCGCTTAGCTAGAACGTTATGTACTTTGTGAAGTGAATCGAGTTCTCTTAGCAATAGCCGCGATCGCGACCTCCTTTTCAAGCCTAGCTTGTAGCATCGCCGAGCCCGAGTTCAATTTCAGCTCTAGACCAGCGGAAGTAGCTCAGTACATTCTCCAATCCTCTGAAACCCAGTTTATAGGCCGGCTGAAGGAGACGGCGCCTATACTGGAGGGCCCCGAGGGTGAGGGGAGAGTCGTAGCGCATCATCTGGTTTTTGAGGCAACTATGGGCTGGAGCACCCCATTGCGAAATCCTATTCAGACAATCAGATACCCCTTGAGCACTTGTCCTACTGAGAGACTGATCGTTGGTGATAGGTATCTAGTTGCACTTGGACGACACCGCCAGACGTGGTGGCGTGCTGAGAGCTCTCAGGAGATTATTGAAAATCTTGGTCCCGTGACCTTTACCGTCAGGGGTGGCCTAATCCGGCACGTACATAACTAACCGCTCAAGACATTCCGGCCCTGCGGGCCTCCATCGGACGCGCTGCGCGCGCCGCTTAGCTAAAACGTTATTGTGACCTTTGGGTGGGAGAAGCCCGAGTCGATTTCCTACGTAGAGAAGCGCGGATTACCGATTGACTGCGGACAGCGACACGATCAAATTAACAGACATCGCTGTTCGCTCAGATAACGGAGTTAGCTGGACGAACAGCGATGTCTGTTAGTTTCGGTGGCGATCCCCAGTCGCTGCGGAGCACTTCTGGCATCCAGGGAGTAATAGCTTGCTTATGACGACCCACCCAAAGCTCAAAATAACTGCCCGCCGAAGACTGACCGAGCTGACGCTCGGCAGCTTGGCTGAATAGTTAGGGCCAGAAAAGGACTGAGCAATTGAAGAACAATTACGTCCTGATCGACTACGAGAATGTCCAGCCGAAAAGCCTGGAAGTGCTTAAAGGTCACGAGTTCAAGGTCGTTGTTTTCGTTGGAGCAAATCAAGCAAAAATCCCCTTTGAACTCGCGTCCGCTCTGCAAGCCCTTGGCAGCAACGCGGAGTACGTGAAAATTGGAGGCAACGGGCCGAATGCTCTCGATTTTCATATAGCGTTCTATGTTGGCCAATTGGCCGAAAAGGATCCGAATGCTTACTTCCACATCATCTCAAGAGATACCGGGTTTGATCCTCTGATCAAGCATCTCAAGGAGAGGAAGATTCTCGCTCAACGCGAAAAGGAGCTTGCTGAAATACCGCTGTTAAGGATTTCCAATGCCACGTCGGTTGCAGAAAAAATCGAGGCAATCGTCAAGAGCTTGGCTGCACGTGGGCACTCAAGGCCGCGCAAAGTTAAAACACTATCCAACACCATCAACGCGTTGTTTCTGAAAAAGCTCGAAGAAAGCGAGCTGGACGCAATTATCGAGCAGATGAAGAAGCAGAAACTGATCGTCGTTGAGAATGAGAATGTCAGTTACAAGCCGCCGATCAGTCAGCCCTAACAAGGCGGTCAAGTCATTCGCCTGCGGCTCACTCGGACGTTCAGCACTCCGCGCCTGCTCGGGCATGGCTTCGCCATTTTTGCCCGATCAGTCGCTCCGTACTGAACGCCGCTTACCTGGGCGTTATGTAACATGCCTCTGATAGAGCGGAGAAAATTCCTACTAGTAACTACGTCTGGCTTTTTCGCGTTCATTGTTCTTGGTTTGCGCTTTCACAACGATCCAAGATTTTCCGACCGCTTTATTTCCAGTGCAGAGATGAACTGGCTCGAACTTTCCGGATTGACGCTTGCCATTATCTCAGTCCTCCTCCAAGTTTTAGCATCAGCTTCCCATGCCGTTAGAAGTGGAAACAGAATCTGGGCCTTAGTTAGCGTTCTGGTCTGGCCGGCTTCCTACCTCTATGGCTGGAAGGTGAATCTCAGTCAGGGCGGTAGAGACTCAGGTGTTACATAACAAACCGCTCAAGACACTCCGGCCCTGGCGGGCCTCCGTCGGACGCGCTTCGCGCGCCGCTTAGCTAAGACGTTAAGGTTTTAGGTGCCCAGCTGCCCGAAATGTGATTCGATTAGGCCTGTCCCTGATGGAGTAGAGTCAGCGGAAATCCAATGCCAAAACTGTGGTTTCACGTACAAGTGGATATTGGCCGGCGCGCCTGGCAGCTCCATAGCCGGGTTGTTAATCTCAACAAAAGAAACTAGGGCGGGAGTTTCAAAGAAGAAAGGACGTGTCCGAGAAATCAAGCAAGGCGATTCTTGGAGTTATAGCCTGGAGCGCTTCGTGAAGATTTATCAAGAAGTGAACCATCACGATAATGTGTACGTGAAAGTAGTAGTGGATCCAAAGACTGAAAAAATCCTAAAAAGTGTTGAGGAACCACTGACTGAGCATAAGGGAAAAGGCAGTGCAAAGAGCAAAAAACCTTAACAAACCGCTCAAGACATTCCGGCCCTACGGGCCTCCATCGGACGCGCTACGCGCGCCGCTTAGCTAGAACGTTATGCGCGCAAAGAATCAGGTGAGTTCAGTGGCAAAAGTACTATTCGCTATATCTGATTGGTTCGCGCAGTTGCTTGTTGGCCTAGCCGGACTACTGGCAGTAGCAAGTCCGATCTTCTACTTACTCTTTGCGGATTCACCAAGATTCGAAGGAAGCGTCTCTAACGCCGTTGCCGCAACTCTTGTTTGGCTTTCGGTAGCTGGTGGCGCATTCCTCTGTCTAAGAAGAAAGCTTTTTGGCATTTTTCCAATCCTGATACTGAGCTTTGCTCTTTGGCTTGAGGGCTACGGCGGACTAGCAGCTGCCTGGCTACTGGCGGTTCTGATCCTATTTGGCTCACCCTATTTGGTTGCATTCCGTCGGTATCGGAGCAGTGGCGCATAACAAACCGCTCAAGACATTCCGGCCCTGGCGGGCCTCCATCGGACGCGCTGCGCGCGCCGCTTAGCTAAGACGTTATATGTACAAGATATTGATCACGCTGTTCGTCCTGGTTTTCCTTGCCGCTCAATACTCGGATGCATTTGCATGTTCATTTTCACGACCCACGTCGTTGGAAACATTCGAAAGGGCTGATCGTGTCTTTAGAGCAAAGATTATCGCTACTGAATTAAGACAGGAAGATATCGAAGGTGAGTCCCGGGAAGTGGTTTATGCAACTTACCAATTACTTGAATCTTTTAAGGGCGAGAATCCTCATATAGGTTTGGTTAAAGAGTATCCTTTTGCGCCTGGCAACTGCATGCTCGGTTTACTCACAGGCCTTGAATATGTGGTGTTTCTCAAAGATGGCCTCTTTGTGACTATGCCAGATGGTTCTTGGGGCTACTTTAATGTCGAAGGCTCCGAAGTCGCTCCTGAAATAGAGAAGCTTCGTAGTTTTGCTGATGACATATAACAAACCGCTCAAGCCGCTCCGGCTTCGCCTCCACTGGGACGCGCTAAAGCGCGCCGCTTAGCTAAGACGTTATGTAACATGCCTCTGATAGAGCGGAGAAAATTCCTACTAGTAACTACGTCTGGCTTTTTCGCGTTCATTGTTCTTGGTTTGCGCTTTCACAACGATCCAAGATTTTCCGACCGCTTTATTTCCAGTGCAGAGATGAACTGGCTCGAACTTTCCGGATTGACGCTTGCCATTATCTCAGTCCTCCTCCAAGTTTTAGCATCAGCTTCCCATGCCGTTAGAAGTGGAAACAGAATCTGGGCCTTAGTTAGCGTTCTGGTCTGGCCGGCTTCCTACCTCTATGGCTGGAAGGTGAATCTCAGTCAGGGCGGTAGAGACTCAGGTGTTACATAACAAACCGTATATGGACTCCTCCCGCAACCCGAGACTGAACGACGCATGAGGTTGGATTCGTTGCAAGCGTATATTCGGCCTCTTGTTGATCGCGGATATTCCTCGATCGGGCCATCATGAGTTCCGCGTACCGCGGGCCATTCGCTCAAAGCGGCATTGGCTATGCCGAACTTGTTATCGGCCTTGTGCGGTACCGGTCCAACCTGTGGTGTCATGAAGCGTTCGGTCTCTTCGCAAACGGTGCAGAGGGATGATTGACGGGTCAGCTCAAGACTGGACCGGGGTTGAACGGGGCGCGTTGTTTCCAGACCGCCCAGCAGATCCGAGCCATCTTGTTGGCCAGGGCAACGGTGGCCTTGTTGAAGCCGACCCGTTGCTCGAGTCGCAACGCCCAGCGCTGGAGTCGGTTCAGGGGTTTGCTGGCCTTGGCCAGGGTCTTGGCTCGACAGAGTGCCGACCGAGCGCCATGGATGATCAGCATCCGGAGGTACTTGTCGCCGCGCTTGGTGATCCGTCCCAGCCATCGCTTGTTTCCACTGGAGCATTCCAGCGGTGTGATCCCCAGCCACGATGCGAAGTGTCGACCGGACTTGAAGTGATCGGGCGAGCCGGCGCAGGCGACGAGTGCGGTGCTGGTCAACAGCCCGACGCCCGGGACCTGCTGAAGCAGGGAGACCTCGTCGTTATCGCGTGTGAGGGCGTGGATCTGTTGCTCGGCGAGCGTGATCTTGGCTTCCAGATCAGTGATCTCCTGAAGCAGTTCGGAGAATACGGCGCGAAGGCCGGCGGGGAAGCCCTCCTGATCGATGATCGCCTGGGCGTGGCGTTTGGCCGCGTTGGGTCCAGCCGGGATGGCATGGCCAAGTTCCCGGAGGCATCCGCGAAGTCCGTTGATGCGAGCGACACGGGTGGATTTCCACTGCTCTCGAACCCGATGCAGCTGCTGGATCTGCTGCTGGTCAACGGACCGGACCGGGACAGGATGAACCCGCCCGCTTCGATAGGCATCGAGCAGGGCTTCGGTGTCGGTCTGATCGGTCTTGTTGCGCAGTCGGTACTTTCTGACGAACTGGGCGGGGAGCATGATGGGTTCATGCCCGAGCTCCCGAGCCTGTCTGCACCAGAAGTGGGCGCTGCCGCAGGCCTCGAACAACACGATGGAGCGATCGGCTTTGGCGAGGAATGCCTCGAACCGGGTTCGCGACAGCCGGTGATGGGCGTAGGCCTTGCCCTGAGCTCTGGCGAGGGCGACCTGGAAGACCTCCTTTGCGAGATCGACGGCGATGAGAGTAGACTGGTTCATGGACTCCTCCTGTCGTGGGACATTCAACGAAACGCACCCGAATGTTGGCACATCGCGATGCCGGTAAAAACGCGGGAGGAGTCCATTTCATCACTCAAGACACTCCGGCCCTGGCGGGCCTCCGTCGGACGCGCTTCGCGCGCCGCTTAGCTAAGACGTTATGCACCCTAAGACTGAAGGATTCGCATGAGATCTGCAGCCCTGGCAATTTTCGCCCTGGTTCCCGCCTTGCCCACCTACGGAACTGGGCCTCAAACTTTGCCGGAACTTGTCGAGTATCAGTTAGAAAGTCGCGCTCTTCAAGAATCAGCAGTGGCCGAAGCCCAAGCAACCGCAGACACAATTTTCACTGGGATCGCTACCCAAATTTGGAAGGATCATGAACTCCGCCGGGTTTACGTGGAGTTCGAAGTTCAGGCAGTACATAGGGGCTATGAGGGAATTTTTGTCGCCTATTATGACGAGGCGAATTCTGCTCAAAGACTGCAGTTTGATTCGGAGCCGTTCTGTCCTTCCGGAACCGAGTGTGTGCGTCCAGAGGATATCGTAAACGTCTGTATAGGATGTCTGCCGGACCACCACAAAATTCAGCCATTTACCGAAACTTACCGATATCTTGTTTACCTAGACGGAGACAGAATAATTCGCCAGAGTGAGTATGTAGATTGGGTTATGCCAATGCGCGCCTCCGAAGAATTGGAGCTCCTAGAGGGCAACTGAGTGCATAACAAACCGCTCAAGACATTCCGGCCCTGGCGGGCCTCCATCGGACGCGCTACGCGCGCCGCTTAGCTGGAACGTTATAAGGCGAGAAAACAAGACCTTGGCCTCATCTGAGTTTGACAAATTGCCACTGCATGATGCGACTCTCAAACAAGTCATTATTGATTGGAAGGCAGGAACCTGTCGCTTGGAAATGCAATCTGCCTCGGGGTCATGTTCGCTCACATTCCAAGAAGTAAGTTTAGTGAAGATGCCGAGATACTTATCTTGGGGTCCTTCGGAATCGATTAACTCTGTTCGATCAGATCCAGGAAAATTCTTCGTAGAGATGCAGTCTGGAGACAAACTGGAATTTCATGCAGCAAAGTTTGACTTTGACGCCATATAACAAACCGCTCAAGACATTCCGGCCCTGGCGGGCCTCCATCGGACGCGCTGCGCGCGCCGCTTAGCTAAGACGTTATAAGACATGAAAATCTCTCTCTCGCTGACAGTCCTAGCTCTCCTTCTAACGGGTTGTGGACACAACTCCCAAAATCGATTGAGTGATGCTGCACTTCCAGCTCAGAACCTGATGACTCACCGACAGGAGATCATTATTCATTCTGTGGCGATGCCCGATATTGAATCCAGGCTCGACGCAGCACAGGTTTTCCCCTCGATCGAGCACTATGTTGATGAGCCTCTCATCTCTTATGAATCTGGGTGGTTCTGTGGTGGGGTTAGGTTGGCAGAGCCACCCTTTAGGGTCGGGGAAGAGGCTGTGCATCTGACGTTTGTCGGCACATCAGAGCACTGGATACCGTTGGGGGGCACTACCCGCCGGTTCTACCATTTCAACCTCCAGAAGTAGGCTGCCTGGGTGTCTTATAACAAACCGCTCAAGACATTCCGGCCCTTGGGGCCTCCATCGGACGCGCTATGCGCGCCGCTTAGCTAAGACGTTAGGTTCAAAAGAGAATGTCTCACGCTATCGACTTCGATGGACTGCACGAGAAGCTTTTCCTATTAAGGCATCTTTCTCTTGGATCCGAGGCATATTGCCGTCAGGAAGGGATTGGGTCAGATGCCGACATCGGCGAGGGAGAGGCTGATGCTTATTGGGGTTGGCTAAAAGCACTTCTAGGCAACTATCTGATCGAGTGCGCTGTGAAGCTCCGAATGATTCAAGAGTTCTGCACCGCAAGCGGATTCGAAGAAGAGCTGGTTAACTTCGAGCGTTCCGCTCTTGAAGGTCTGGAGCTCGGGTTAATTCATGAAGGTGATTTCGCACTCTCAGTTCGGGAGACGACCAACAAAATTATTCATGCAACTCGAGCCACGATTGATTTCGTTCCGACTGTCGATACTCCTGCATTCAGGCACTGGGATGGTTACTACCATCTCTATGGAAAAAAAGGAACACATAACTGGCACCTGTCGCTTGCGGTCTATTCCTGGAGCAAGGCTGTTTCAGCCTACCTTGATGAACTCCAATTTAGCGAATTAACGCTTTATATGGGGCAGGATTGGGCATGAACCTAACAAAGCGTATATGGACTCCTCCCGCAACCCGAGACTGAACGACGCATGAGGTTGGATTCGTTGCAAGCGTATATTCGGCCTCTTGTTGATCGCGGATATTCCTCGATCGGGCCATCATGAGTTCCGCGTACCGCGGGCCATTCGCTCAAAGCGGCATTGGCTATGCCGAACTTGTTATCGGCCTTGTGCGGTACCGGTCCAACCTGTGGTGTCATGAAGCGTTCGGTCTCTTCGCAAACGGTGCAGAGGGATGATTGACGGGTCAGCTCAAGACTGGACCGGGGTTGAACGGGGCGCGTTGTTTCCAGACCGCCCAGCAGATCCGAGCCATCTTGTTGGCCAGGGCAACGGTGGCCTTGTTGAAGCCGACCCGCTGCTCGAGTCGCAACGCCCAGCGCTGGAGTCGGTTCAGGGGTTTGCCGGCCTTGGCCAGGGTCTTGGCTCGACAGAGTGCCGACCGAGCGCCATGGATGATCAGCATCCGGAGGTACTTGTCGCCGCGCTTGGTGATCCGTCCCAGCCATCGCTTGTTTCCACTGGAGCATTCCAGCGGTGTGATCCCCAGCCACGATGCGAAGTGTCGACCGGACTTGAAGTGATCGGGCGAGCCGGCGCAGGCGACGAGTGCGGTGCTGGTCAACAGCCCGACGCCCGGGACCTGCTGAAGTAGGGAGACCTCGTCGTTATCGCGTGTGAGGGCGTGGATCTGTTGCTCGGCGAGCGTGATCTTGGCTTCCAGATCAGTGATCTCCTGAAGCAGTTCGGAGAATACGGCGCGAAGGCCGGCGGGAAAGCCCTCCTGATCGATGATCGCCTGGGCGTGGCGTTTGGCCGCGTTGGGTCCAGCCGGGATGGCATGGCCAAGTTCCCGGAGGCATCCGCGAAGTCCGTTGATGCGAGCGACACGGGTGGATTTCCACTGCTCTCGAACCCGATGCAGCTGTTGGATCTGCTGCTGGTCAACGGACCGGACCGGGACAGGATGAACCCGCCCGCTTCGATAGGCATCGAGCAGGGCTTCGGTGTCGGTCTGATCGGTCTTGTTGCGCAGTCGGTACTTTCTGACGAACTGGGCGGGGAGCATGATGGGTTCATGCCCGAGCTCCCGAGCCTGTCTGCACCAGAAGTGGGCGCTGCCGCAGGCCTCGAACAACACGATGGAGCGATCGGCTTTGGCGAGGAATGCCTCGAACCGGGTTCGCGACAGCCGGTGATGGGCGTAGGCCTTGCCCTGAGCTCTGGCGAGGGCGACCTGGAAGACCTCCTTTGCGAGATCGACGGCGATGAGAGTAGACTGGTTCATGGACTCCTCCTGTCGTGGGACATTCAACGAAACGCACCCGAATGTTGGCACATCGCGATGCCGGTAAAAACGCGGGAGGAGTCCATTTCATCACTCAAGACGTTCCGGCCTTCGGCCTCCACCGGACGCGGCAAAGCCGCGCCGCTTAGCTAAGACGTTATGTGCGCTTGAGGTGCCGTAGAGAGTGAAATTAGCAAAGAAAGCATTTTTGATCTGCGCAGCGGGAGCGCTCTTTGGATTAGGGCTTCTTCTCGTAGAGCAGCTGTATTGGAGATTCGGAAATCCGGCTCAGGTGCATGTTATGGAAGATGCTCTGAACGACCTCTCCAGATCGCTAGACGATTTCACATTTGCAAGTCCCCTGGCCGGTGTTCACGAAACTCGATTTCGGGCTTTCGGTCGAGACGTCAGATTTGAAGAACCCTGTACTGTGCTTTTATATCGGCATGGAATGAGAATTAGCTGTGATGATATCCCCCATCAAACGACCATTGAACTGAAGATTATTGACGATTTGGAAAACTGGTCGGAAGTGACCGAGAGCATCTCTAAAGATGACAGCTTCTCTGACGAGAATGTTGAAGAATTTCGCCTGATTAGGTGGATCAGTGATTCAGACAAACTAAGTGAAGCTATCTCCGGAGGAAACGCCGCAATAGATGACAGCTCAACCAATTTAGATGATTTGTTTCCTTCAGTTCCTATTTTCTTTTCAGCCCTAGTTTGCCGCGAGATTGAATGCTTGGTGCTTTCTTCCGCATCGAAAATCAAGCTTGAGGGGTTAATTTCGCAGCTAATCCGAAATAGCGAACAGAATGGCACATAACAAAGCGCTCAAGACATTCCGGCCCTTCGGGCCTCCATCGGACGCGCTGCGCGCGCCGCTTAGCTAGAACGTTATGTGATTGACACCCGTAACGGGATAGGTTACATTAAGCGGCATGATAAGGAGCTTCAGGCATAAGGGCCTCCGCCGGTTTTTCGAGTCCGGGAAGACCTCAGGAATCCAGGCTCAGCATGCCATAAGGCTTCGCCTCATATTGGGACGCCTGCATGCTGCCCGTCAGCCCATAGATATGGATTTGCCGGGGTTAAGGCTCCACGAGCTGAAAGGTGATCGAATCGGGACCTACGCTGTCAACGTAAGCGGTAACTGGCGGATTACTTTTCAATTTTCGGGTGAAGACGTCGAGGTTGTCGACTATGAAGACTATCACTGAGGTTTCTGATGCTGATGCATAACCCCCCGCATCCGGGTGAAATTATCCGGGAGCTTTGTATAGAGCCATTGGGGCTGTCTATCACCGAGGCAGCAGATGCCTTGGGCGTGAGCAGAAAAACCCTCAGCGCAATATTGAACGGTCGGGCTGGTATTAGCCCCGAAATGGCCATTCGATTGTCAATTGCGTTTAACACTTCTTCTGAGAGCTGGCTTAATCAGCAGAGTCAGTTCGATCTATGGAACGCTGAAAAGCATCGTGCGGAACTGCACGTCAAGCGACTTGTTGCTGCGTAGCAGATAGCGTTCACATAACAAACCGCTCAAGACATTCCGGCCCTTCGGGCCTCCATCGGGCGCGCTGCGCTCGCTGTTTATTTAAGACGTTAGGCTGATATGAGGTATTTCGCCGCCTTAGCCTTAATAATCCTTGTATCGGGCTGTGTTACCGATCGTGAGAGGTTCAATATCGATTTTCACTCGTTGTCTTCCCGCCTGTATGTCGAGAGTCCGAGCGGGGAGATTGTCCAACCGCTATCGGGACAAATCGTAGACGTGGCTCGGGTTGGTCAGGCCATGCACAGCGAAGGAGTGGGAATCGGATCCGAAGCAATTCGGTTGGCTCCGGGGAAATACTGGATTAGAACGAGCTGCCCAGCAGGGCCAGGTGACATCCAGCTATCTCATGGACCACCTACGATCCAGTACGAATTTCAGGTTGGGGAGGCTTATATTCTGAGATGCAAGGATGGATTCGCGGAGATAGTCCCGTATGAGTAGCCAGCCTAACAAACCGCTCCAGACATTCCGGCCCTACGGGCCTCCATCGGACGCGCCAGGCGGGCCGCTTGGCTAGAACGCAATACACCACGACCTCGGGAATCAGGAACCTGGTCCGTCGCGCCCTGGCTGCTGGAAAGAAGGCATTCGGCTTTTCATCTCAAGGCACGAATTGGGTCGGGCTCCCGGGGAAGTTGCGTCACACGGAAGGCAGGCGAGGGACGCTCGTGCGAAAGAGCATTGCCTGGAGAATCATCAGGCGACGCAACAAACGACGGACGATCAATGACTCGCGCATTCCCAGAATCAAGAACGGGCCCTGGCGGGGCTGAGGGGCTCGAGTGCTTCCATGTTGGCCTGGGGTACGGCCGGTCATAGGCATATCATTCCCTTAGCTCTTCCTGACCCTTCCGCACTCGTCGGCACTCCTCTCGACGCTTGACTTTGCAGGCGACCTGCCCCGAGTGTGATCTACCCAGACACCTCGAAGGCTCGAACGACGATTCATTGATGACTTCAATCAATCCACCACGCTCGACCTTTGTCACGATCATCGCCTGGCTCGGTATCGTCTTCAGCGGCTTTACCTTTGTCATCGGCATTCTGCAGAACCTGATGTTGCACCTGTTCATGCCGTTGGAGGACTTCCGGGCTCAGATGTCCGATCAGGTCATGGAGCAGCTTCCGCGGTCGGCATTGCTACTGCTGGAGCACTTCGAGTTTCTGTTCGCCTTCGTCCTGGTGATCAGCCTGGCCATGCTGATCACCTCGAACGGTTTGTTGAAACGACAGAACTGGGCGCGATGGGCATTCATCGGCTTCTTGCTGCTGGGGATCGTCTGGAATATCGGAGGCTTGGTCATGCAGCAGAGCTTCGTTGCGCAGTTGCAGATTCCAGCCGATGTTCCATCCGAATTCGACCTGCACTTCGGAATCATGATGAACGTGATCCGAGCGATGTCTGTTATCTTTGCTCTCGCCCTATCGCTGTTGTGCTGCTGGATGGCGTGGAAGCTGAGTTCACCAGCAATTGCTGCTGAATTCATCGATGTCAGGCACCCTCAAGCCAGGGGTTGATGCCCCGCATGAAGCTGCGAACGAGCGCTTCCAGCGGAGCGTCTTCAACGCGTCCGCATCAGTTGCCAATGCGACCTGCCGATCGATTTCCACAGGGAAGCCATGGAATCCAGGTTTCGGCTGGACGACAATGACGCGACGTTCCGGAAAGTCGCGCATGTTCTTGGCCGTTTCATGCGCATCTCGCCGATCGCCAACCGAAGTCGAGAAAGGACCCGAAGATGGATCTCATCGAATCCGCCCTGCACCTTGCCCTGAAGGCCTACACCGGCCAGCGGGACAAGGCGGGCAAGACCTACATTCTCCATCCGCTTCGCTTGATGCATCATATGGAGACCGAGGTGGAGATGGCGACGGCGCTTCTGCACGACGTCCTCGAGGATTCCGATCTCGGTTCAGCGGATCTGGAAGCGGCTGGCATTCCAGCCCAGGTGATCGAGGCAGTGGAGTGTCTGACCCGAAAGGAAGGTGAGAGTTACGAGGCCTTTATCGAACGAGTGGCCGAGAACCCGCTTGCGACCAGGGTCAAGCTGGCCGATCTGGAGGACAACATCGATGTGCTGCGCCTTCCGACGCTCGAAGAAGATGACCTCCGGCGAGTCGAAAAGTACCATCGGGCCTGGCGTCGCCTTTACGATGCGCCCGGTGACCGATACCGGAAAAATGACTGAGTCATGAGCCAGAACCCCTACGCCCCACCGAAATCCGATCTGCAACCGCCGGTCGAGGATGCGCCCGCGATATGGAATCCCAACGCCGCCGGCTTGTGGAGCCTGTTGTTCACGCCGATCTTCGGCGCTTCCCTGGTCATGAAGAACTGGAAGGCCATGGGTCAGCCCGACAGGGCGGGGGCGGCCATGATCTGGGTGATCGTCAGCATCGTGATGATCATTCCCTCGATCTTCATCCCATTTCTTGGCCTGGTCTATCTGATCGTCTGGTATTTCTCGAACCAGCGGCCGCAGGCGGTGTACGTCCGGGAGCGGTGGGGTCAGGGCTATCCGCGTCGAAGCTGGGCCTTGCCGTTGATCCTCGCGGTGGCCGTGCTGTTCGGAGGATTCTTCCTGCTCGGCTTCCTTGCGGCCATGCTGGTTCCGGCAGTCGTCAACTGATCGTCATCGAGTCCGGCAGAATGTCGGGCGTTCACACCAACTCAGGAGAAAGACATTGGAAATCTTCGGCATGGTCGGCTTCACCATGGGTACGGTCGGCTTCGTTTTCGGCATGCTTGCCTTCGCCCGGCTCAGATCGCTTGAACAGAAGCTCGAACAGGCCGGCGTGATGAAGTCGACGGAGAAGTCTTGAGGAACGAGGCGGTTCAGCATGGCTGAGCTTCGCTTCCGCCTGGCCCGGGACGAGGATCTGCCGGTGATGGTCGAGCTGCTGGCCGACGATCCACTTGGGCAGACGCGAGAGCGACAGGCTGGATCACTGGACCCGGCTTACCGAGAAGCTTTCGATGCCATCGAGGCCGACCCCAACAACGAATTACTGGTCTGCGAATCGGCCGGCCAATTGGTCGGCATGCTGCAGATCAGCTACCTTCCATCCCTGACCCATGCCGGCAGCTGGCGCGCTCAGATCGAAGGCGTGCGGGTCGCGCGATCGGCCAGAGGGCGGGGCATCGGCCATGAGCTACTGCGCTCGGCTATCGAGAGGGCGCGTTCAAGGCAGTGCCAGATCGTTCAGCTGACCACCGACAAACAGCGGGTTGACGCCATCCGGTTCTATGAGCAGCTTGGCTTCCGATCGACGCACGAGGGCATGAAGCTGCGACTCGTGCTCGAGCCACGATCATGACCGACAAGCCCAAGGCTCAATCCGGGCGCGTGCGATTCACGGGCTGTCACCGCAGGGCATGTGCCTGGTAGATCAAGGCGCAGTCCGCCCGCTAACCAAGTATCGAAGGTCGCGCCCAAGCGACTAGTTCCGCGTTCCGCGCGGACCCCTGGGATCCTTGCTCGAGCAAGCCTCTCTCTGGCAGACTGCCCGAATGTCCATGTTCAACGAAGGGTCCAGAATGACTTGCCAGCACGATGCATCGGACCGTGCGTTCCTTTCGGCGATGCGTAGCGGGTCCCTGGATCCGTCGGATTTCGATCATCGAGCACACCTGCGTCTGGCTTACGTGGTGCTGACCCGAGGGGAGGTGGATGCGGCGACGGAGACGCTGCGTTCGATCCTGCAGCGGTATCTGGCCGTGCATGGCATCGATCCGGCCAAGTATCACGAAACCCTGACCCGGGCCTGGATGCTGGCGGTTCGACACTTCATGGTGCTGACGCCGACCTGTCGCTCATCCGAGGCGTTCATCGAAGCCAACCCCCAGCTGCTCGATCCCCGCATCATGTTGAGCCACTATTCCAGCGAGCGGTTGTTCTCCGATGAGGCCCGGGCGCACTACCTGAGTGCCGATCTGGAGCCGATACCGCTGCACGCAAGCTGAGCGACGCGGTCATCCTAGGATGCTCCTCCCCGCCGCGTATATCATCATCTTCCTCGCCGCGCTCTTTCTGATCGCGCTTTCCCAGCTCTGCTTCATCGCCCCCGATCTGTCGGCCCGCTTCCTCGGCGGATTCGCTCAGACCCTCCCCCGTCACCTCCTGGAAATGTCCCTTCGCATGCTCGTCGGCCTGGCCCTGGTGCTGGCCGCCCCGGATCTGGCCTGGCCGCTGGCCATGGGCCTGTTCGGTTGGGTGCTGATCGCGACCAGCATGGTCCTGCTGATATTGCCATGGCGTTGGCACCGTGCCTTTGCGGAGCGCGTTCTGCCGCCCTTGATCGATCGGGTCTGGCTGTTCGGTCTGCTGTCCCTGCCGCTCGGGGTCGTGATGCTGATGTCTCAGGTGCTCGCAAGCTAGGGAGCCTCTGAATAATCATGCTTGGAGCGCGTTTCAGTCGGAAAAGCCGCAGATCGTGCGGTGCGACGCGAGTGACAGTAGCCGTCGCTACGGCCGAGTGGCGCGACGCGCGAGATGCGGCTTTTCCGGCGAAACCCCTTGGGGACAGGCCTTTGCGGGGCCTCCGCCTCGTTTGGACTCGCTTATTTGGATTGACCAAACCGCGCTCGCCCAAGCCAAGCCGGAGACTCCCGCAAAGACCTGTCGCGCCCAAGCATGATTATTCAGAGGCTCCCTAGGGAGCCTCTGAGCAACCATGCTCGGGCGCGGCCTCTGTCTGACGGAGCCGCACGAATCAGCCAGCCGTTGACATTTTAGTCCGTTCTGGCGTTATCCTGTAAGCTGTTTATTTGGCAGGCTGACCTGTGGAGGGTCGAGAGGCATGAATCCAATCGTTCGAAACGGACTGGCCGTTCTGGCCGGGATCGTGGTCGGGAGCGTGGTCAACATGGCGTTGATCTATCTCGGTCCGCTGTTGATCCCGCCACCTGAAGGTGCCGACGTCACCAGCATGGAAGGGCTGGAGGCGAGCATTCATCTGTTCGAGGCGAAGCACTTCGTGTTTCCGTTCCTGGCCCATGCGCTGGGCACCCTGGTGGGGGCCTTGCTGGCGGCCTGGCTGGCTGCCTCCAGAGCTGGCGGGATGGCGCTGATGGTTGGTCTGGTTTTCCTGGTCGGCGGCGTGCTCAATGCCTGGATGCTGCCGGCACCGGCCTGGTTCGAATGGCTCGATGTTCTGTTCGCCTACCTGCCCATGGCCCTGCTCGGCGCCTGGCTGGCACCGCGGAGGGCGTCCCATGACTGAATTCGAACGCGGCGCAATGGGTGGGTTGATGAAGATCTGCCTGCTCGTCTTTCTGATCCTGGCCGGTCTGGCGACGTACCGGCTGGTCGATCTGTGGGCCAGCGGTGCCGATCCTGGCTGGCCCTTCGTTCTGCAGGCGTTGCAGTGCCTGGTCGCCGTGGCGGCGCTGATCGGGGCCGCCCTGGCGGGCCCTCGCATGCAGCGCCGGACCGCAGGCCTGGGTCTGGGCAGTCTGCTGGTCCTCACGCTGGTCGGCCTGCCCGCACGGATGGGGCAGGTCGATGTCGGCGCGGTCCCGGTGAGCGGACTGCTCCTGGATCCGGGTCTGATCCTGCTGGTCCTCGGGCTCTTGCTGCTGGCCGTCTTGCTGGGGAAACGCTGAACGCATCCAGGCGTTTCCCGGCCAGGTTCACATTCGAGGCAACCACATGCCCATGGTCGCGGTGCCGATGCCGATGCTCATGACGCCGGTCAGCAGAAGCAGGGTGATCGAGAAGGCGAGCTGCATGCCCTGATCGGAGCTGCGGTGGGCGCGGAAGTACCATTCCAGCATGGCCAGGGGCAGCAGGTACTGGGCAAAGCCGAGCACGTACAGGAACGGTCCCGTAAAGGTCTCGAAATCGATCCCGATGCCACCGGTCAGCGTGACCCAGGCCATCAGGCCGACGCGAAAGAACCAGACGGCGCTCGCGGCGAGGAACAGGCGCATGGCCCAGCGCCGATGGAGGTCGAAGCGGCGGGCCAGCGCGCTGCGAAGCGCCATGGCGCCGAAGACCAGGATCAGGATGGCATCGATGGAGATCCCGGCCTTCGAAAGCAGGTCGCCGATCGGGCTGCGGGTCCAGGTCATGTAGAGCCCGCCGAGGGCGCTGAGCATGGCGGCGAAAAGATAGGCACGGCCAAGCCAGCGGTGGAAGATCGGAAAGCGCTGGCGAACGCCGGGAATCAGTTGCAAAGGGCCACCGCCAATCACCAGAGCTGCCAGCAGTACGTGGGACACGGCGGCGAGATTGCCCAGGGCGTCGCCCTCCCGGAAGCCTGACGGCAGGTGCAGGCCGTCGAGGCCAGCCAGTCCGTGGCTTGCCACGGGCGGAAAGAAGACCGCCAGGATGTAGATCAGGAAGATGCCGTGGCCCAGGGCGGCGATCAGGAACCAGAGCCTGGCCGAGGCCTGCACGGCTCGGCGCCCGAGCGCGGCTCGGCTTGCGGGGGTGTCGAGGGCGATGTCGTTCATGGGTCAGCCTGCTTCGGTGGATTCTGGTTGGACAGGATGCCCGCCGCCTCCTCGATGCACATCGGCCCTCAGCCGGATTCGTGGCTCCTCCTCAAGGCGGAGAAACCCACCGAGCCGCTCCCTCCCAGGGCGCATGAACGCGCCTCAGCCCTGGTTTATGCTTCCTGCATGAACCCCTTCCTCCTTCGCTCGAACGCACCAGGATCAGGCCGCTTCGATGGCTGAGTCGGATGCGTCCGTCCTGCCTCGACCCGTGCGGCCGGCTCAGGGCCTGTTCGAGCGCTGGCCTCGTCTGAGTGATCTGGTCGTTGCCACGCTGGCCTTCGCGGCCACGCTGCTGATGTGGTCCCGCAGCGGAGACGGAGCGGCCTGGTCGCTGGCGAGCTTTTCGGGGCAGGCGGTCTATCTCTGCGCCTTCACCGCGCACTTCGCCCTGCTATGGCGTCGGGATCATCCTTGGCGAGTGCATCTCGTGATCCTGCTCTGTGCCGTACTGGTCCAGCTCATCGGACCGGTCGAGGGCCTCGTCGGCCTGGCCGTTTCCCTGTACAGCCTGGGCAGGCATGAAGCGGATCGGCACCGAAGTCTTGCCGGCGCGCTCTCCGCGTTCGCCCTGGTGGTGAGCGATCTCGAACTGACCACGATGCCGGGCCCGGGCGCCTGGATGACGGGGATGCTCGTGCTGCTGGTCTGGTACGTTGGCCGACGCTTGCGCTTTCGGGGGGAGTACCTGCGTCTCCTGGAAGAACACGCCCGGCAGATGGAGCGAGCGCAGCATGCCGAAGCCGAACGGGCGGTGGCCGCCGAGCGCACGCGCATCGCCCGGGAAATGCACGATGTCATCGCCCACCAGATCAGCCTGATGACCGTCCAGGCCGGTGCGGCGCGCACGGTAATGAAGGCCGATACCGAGGCGGCGGCGACCGCGATCGCCGCGGTCGAGCAGGCGGGCCGTCAGGCGCTGACGGAAATGCGCCACCTGCTCGGCGTGCTCCGCCCCAGCGAGTCCGGCCAGGCGCTGGATCCGCAGCCGGGCATCGATGAACTGCCGGCGCTGGTCCGCCGGGTGGAACAAGCGGGACCGGAGGTTGCTCTGGAGACCCGCGGTGACCTGAGCCAGTTGTCGACGCAGCTTCAGCTGACCGTCTTTCGCATCGTTCAGGAGGCGCTGACCAACGTGATCAAGCATGCAGGTGCCCCGGTGAACGTGACCGTGTCGATCGAGCGCCAGAACGGGGAGCTGATCGTGTCGGTGATCGATGACGGACCGGGTGGGGCTGCGCGTCTACCCGGAGGTCATGGCATCGCCGGCATGCGGGAGCGTGCGACGCTACTCGGTGGTCATCTGAGCGCTGGAGCCCGGGGGGCGCGCGGATTCGAAGTCCGGGCGGTGCTGCCCGTTTCCATCCCATCGAGCGCCGCTACCGGCGGAGGGGAGGCATGAGCGTGCGCGTGCTGGTGGTCGATGATCAGGCGCTGGTGCGGCGTGGCCTGGCCATGGTGCTGGACCATGCCGACGGCATCGAGGTCGTGGCCGAGGCGGGTACCGGTCTGGAGGCGATCGAACGGGCGGCGCACCATCGGCCCGACGTGATCCTGATGGACATCCGCATGCCAGAAATGAACGGCCTGGAGGCCACCGAGCGCATCCTGGCCGCGGCGGCTGAGTCCACCCGAGTCATCATCCTGACGACCTTCGATCCCGATGAATACGTCTATCGGGCACTGCAGGCCGGTGCCAGCGGTTTCGTGCTCAAGGACATTCCACCGGAAGATCTGGTCAGCGCGGTTCGAACCGTGGCCGAGGGGGGCGCGATGCTGTCGCCGATGATCACCCGGCGCCTCATCGGACGCTTTGCCGAGCGTCTCGGAACTGACCGTGGCTTCGAGGAGCGACTGCAGCGATTGACCGATCGCGAGCGGGACGTCTTGATCGCCATCGCCGACGGCAACAGCAATGCAGAGATCGCCGAGGCCCTGCACATCGGCGCGGCCACGGTGAAGACCCACGTCTCGAGCCTGCTGTCCAAGCTGGGCCTGCGCGACCGGGCCCAGGCCGTCGTCTTCGCCTATGAAAGCGGCCTGGTCCGAACCGGTGAGCGCGATGTCGGTTTCTGAAACGATGAGCGTCGAGCGAAACGGCCTCGATGCCCTGGTTGCAGGAATGAGCCTGCTCCTCGGTCTGTTCCTGCTGGTCGGTGGCTCGGGCCATCTGACCGCCACCGTGCCGCGTGCGAACGGGTCGGTGGCCTTGATGCTGCCGGGCCTGATCCTGTTATCGGCGGCCGGCGTCAATCTGCTCGCCAGCTTGCCGCTTGCCCGGGGACGATGGTCCGCGCGCTGGCTCCTGCTGAGTATCAACGCACCGCTGGCAGTCTATCTCGCCTGGCTGCTCCAGCAGGGCGTACCGGACCACCCGATCGGCGTCTTTCTGGCCATGGTCTGCTCGCAGCTGATCGTTCTGCTGGCGGTGCTGTCGGGGATGAATTGGGCGCCGCCCGAGCCCTGAGACTTTTCAGGGTCATCCTTTCGCTCAGCAAAAGGCCCTTGCTGCCACTCGGCGTCCGCGTGACCGAAGAAAATTCCGGTAGGCCTCGACAACCCGGGAGGGTGCTTCGACCTGCGGAAAATGGCCGATCCGAGGCAGTTCGACGATGAAGTCGTCTCTCGGGATCAGCTCCCGGTAGCGCGCCACCATGTGCGCACCGGAGATCGGGTCGGCGGAGCCGTTGATCAGGCCGATGGGGACCTCGCTGTAAATCAGAGCGTCTAGCCAGCGCTTGCGGTGTAGACGGCGCTCGCGGATGTAGTCCAGCAGGCGATGCGTCGGCGCGCGTCGGCCACCGTGATTGAGGAGGCGCCAATAGCCGTCGAGCAGGTCCTGTCCGGGTGGCGTCTCGGGCCCGAAGATGGCTCGCAGGGTGGTGTCGAAGCGCTGCTTCGAGGTCAGGCGATTCAGCAGCGGTCCGAGAGGACCGGCCAGCAGCTTCTGAATCAGCCGCGGTCGGTGCGTCTCGGGAAACAGGCCGCCGTTGAGCAGGCAGACGCTGCGCCAGTGAATGGGGCTACGGCCTTCGTTCTGCCGTGCCAGCAGTTCCTGCGCCACCGTGTCGCCATAGTCGTGCGCGATGAGGTCCGCCTCGCTGAGGCCGAGATCGCCCAGGACCGCCTCGCAGAGATCGGCCTGCTCGGAGATGCGATAGTCGTGCGGGTCGGGCTTGTCGCTGAAGCCGAAGCCGAGCAGATCGAAGGCGATGAGCCGGTGTGACGCCGACAGGGCGTCCCAGAGCGGTGCCCAGTCCCAGGAGGAGGTCGGGAAGCCGTGGATCAGCAGCAGGGCTGGGCGATCGCTTTCGCCACTGTCGATCACGAAGAGCTCGTGTCCTCCGATTCGGCGTCGTCGGCCCAGCGCCGACCAGGCATCCAGTGCGCAGTCCATCCCCGCATCCTACCGGATCGTGCAGAATGGGGTCTCAGGTCATCCGGGAGCAGCGACGCGACCATGATTCGAGTGGTTCAGGGCGATATCACGAGCTATCGCGGCGACGCCATCGTCAATGCCGCCAACCCCAGCCTGCTGGGCGGCGGTGGCGTGGACGGCGCCATTCATCGGGCGGCCGGTCCGGGCCTGTTGCGAGAGTGCGAGACCCTGGGTGGCTGCGAAGTCGGCCAGGCCAAGCTCACGCGGGGCTACGAGCTGCCCGCGCGTTACGTGATCCATACGGTCGGCCCGGTCTGGCAGGGCGGACAGCAGCGCGAGAAATCCCTGCTGGCCTCCTGCTATATCCAGTCGATGCAGCTGGCGCATGAACACGGGCTCAAGGGCATCGCCTTTCCGAACATCTCCTGCGGGGTCTACGGCTTTCCGAAGGCCGCCGCCTGCGAAATCGCCTATCGAGTGGTGAACAAGGTCTTCGATCGCATTCCCGTCTCGATCGAAGAGGTGGTGTTCTACTGCTTCGAAGACGAGCTCTATCGCTTGATGAAGGCACAGCTGGCCGGCGCCGATGCCGATGGGCGGACGCGCGCGCGGGAGGACTCGAGATGAAGACCATCGGACTGCTCGGCGGCATGAGCTGGGAAAGCACCCTCGAGTACTACCGCCTGATCAACCAGGGTGTGAAGGCGCGCCTGGGCGGTCTGCATTCGGCGCGCATCGCCCTGCTCAGCCTGGACTTCGCGGAGATCGAGGCCCTGCAGCGGGCGGATGATTGGCCGACCCTCGGCGCGCGACTGGCCGAGGCCGCTCGGCAGATCGAGGCCGCCGGCGCCGAGTGCCTGCTGATCGGCACCAACACCATGCATCGGGTGGCCGAGGAGGTGCAGGCGGCGATCCGCATCCCCCTGCTGCACATCGCCGATGCGACGGCCGAGCGCCTGGTCGAGCGGGAGATCCGGTCGGTCGGCCTGCTGGGGACGGCCTTCACGATGGAGCAGGATTTCTACAAGGGTCGCCTCGCCGAGCGCTTCGGGCTCGAGGTGCTGGTGCCCGATCGGATGGACCGCGACACCGTGCACCGGGTGATCTACCAGGAGCTCTGCCGTGGCGAGCTGAACGAGGCCTCCAGGGCCGAGTACCTCCGGATCATCGCCGTGCTGGCCGAACGCGGCGCCGAGGCGGTGATTCTGGGCTGTACCGAGATCGGCCTGCTGGTGGCCCAGGATGACACGCCGGTGCCGCTGATCGACACCACGATCGTGCACGCGGAAGCGGCGGTGGCCTGGGCCCTGGATGAGGTGACGAGCCTTGGGTAGCCGGGCGTGATCACCCGACTACCACGCTGGGTCGAGGTCGGCGGCTTCTGGCTGGCCTGCATCGCCGGGGCGGCCAATGCCATCGGCCTGCTGGGCTTCGAGCATCAATCCGTGTCGCATCTGACCGGCACCTCCACCCTGTTGAGCCTGGCGCTGGCCGAACTGGACGTCTCGGACAGCATCCATCTGCTCGGCATCATACTGGCCTTCGTTCTCGGCGCGGCCCTTGCCGGCGCGCTGGTGGGCGGGGAAGCCCTGCTATTGGGGCGCCGCTACGGGGTGGCCCTGTTGATCGAGACCCTGCTTCTGCTGGGCGCCATGCTGGCGCTGCTGGCGGGATCGACCTCGGGCCACTACCTGGCCTCGGCGGCCTGCGGGTTGCAGAACGGCATGGTGAGCACCTACAGCGGGGCGGTGGTTCGCACCACCCATGTGTCGGGCCTGTTCACGGATCTCGGCACGATGTTCGGCGCCTGGTTTCGAGGTCATGCCTTCAACACCCGCAGGGCCATGCTGTACCTGCTCCTGATTCTGGGTTTCATCATCGGCGGAAGCATCGGCGCGCTGCTGTTTCTGAGCGTGGGCTTTCATGCCATGCTGTTCCCCGCCTTCGGTGCCGCCGCGCTGGCCCTGGTGTACTGGGGCTACTGGTTGCGCACGCGCGGCCGATCCGAGAAGGGCTAGGAAATGTCCGAATGCGTCCGGGTTCTGTAGGCTGATGGCTCGCGTTGAGTACCGGCGGGGCAGGGCGCGCCGCTGGCGTGCCCCGGCGCTGGCGGTGAGCCTTGTCGCCGTGGCGTTCAGTGGGGCTCTGCTGGTGACGGGGCATCCCTGGTTGAACGCCGTGCTGTGGACGGCGCCGCTGGTTCCCTTCGGAACCCTGAGCACCTGGCTCGGCCTGATCGGTCTGGCCGCCGTACCGGTCCTTTTGTTCGTGCCCGCGAATCAAGGCTGGCCCCGCCTGGATGCCGCTCTCGCTCGTGTCAGCCGCGCTGCTTTCCGGGCCGCGTTGGCCTGGGTTCCCGTCTCGACGCTGCTGGCCGGAAACCTGAGCTTCAGTTTTGCACCGGGCTCCGGTTTTCAGGGCGGTGATCTGGCCAGCAAACTCTTCTGGTTCTATTCCGGGGCCCTGATCGTCCTGCCGCTGACCCTGCTTGTCCTGAGGTGGGGATTGCGGCTTCCCTTCATCCGTCGCATGTGAGCTTGAACCATGACCGAACTCGATCCCTTCCCGATGTTCTCGGAGCAGGTCGAGATCCAGGGTGAATGGCGCCCGCGCTTCGAGAAGATCGGCGGTTGATTCGGGCCGGCATGGGAATGCCCTGGCGGGTCTGCTAGTCTCGGTCGGGGAGCCGTTTTGAACAGGAGTCGCACCGTGCCTGCCCATGAGAAGATCAATTACGTCGAGTTTCCGGCCCGGGACCTGGAGGCCAGCAAGCGCTTCTTTTCCCGGGTGTTCGGTTGGGAGTTCACCGACTACGGTCCCGATTACAGTTCCTTTTCCGATCAGGGCCTGGACGGCGGGTTCTTCCGCTCGGATCGGGTCGCGGTAGCGGCCAATGGCAGTGCGCTGATCGTGTTCTACTCCGCCGATCTCGAGTCGACCCTGGCCAAGGTCGAGGCGGCCGGGGGCGAGGTCGTTCAGCCGATCTTCGACTTTCCCGGTGGCCGGCGTTTCCATTTCACCGACCCCAGCGGCAACGAGTTCGCCGTCTGGTCCGAGCCGGCGGCCTGAGGCCCGACGATGGATGCCCCATCCGAAGCCATGGCCGAACTGGAAGCCCACCCCGAAGGCGGGCGCTTTCGGCGACTGTTCGAGTCGTCGGACGAGGTCATTACCCATCGGGGCGCGGTGCGCAAGGCCCTGACCCATATCCACTACGCCCTCGACGCTGGCGAGCACAGTCGCTTTCACCGCGTCGGCTCCGACGAGGTCTGGAACCTCTATCGTGGTCGCGGTCTGCGTCTGTACCTCTGGCAGGGCGACGGCGAAGCACCGCAGTGTCTGGAGCTGTCTTCGCGGGTTGGGCGATACTGTCACGTCGTCCCGGCCGGCAGCTGGCAGGCGGCCGAGCCGATGGACGGTCCCGTGCTGATGGGCTGCACGGTCGGTCCGGGCTTCGACTGGGAGGACTTCGAGATGATCGACGCCCAGCCGGCCCTGGGTCGGGCGCTTCTGGCGCTGGCCCCGGAGCTGGTGCACCTGATCGAGCCGGGCCCTGAAAGATGAGCGAGGCGATGGACGATCGAGGGAGCATCCAGGCCGTCATCGACGAGCTCTATGCCCTGGTTTCCGGCCCCGGTGATCGGGCCCGCGACTGGGGGCGAGAGGCCGAGCTGTTTCTGCCGGACGCGCGGATGATCCGCACGGTGATCGATGGCGATGGCCAGCCGCGGGCGGAGTTCATCGCGGTGGCCAACTACCCGGCCAATTTCGAGGCCAAGATGGGCGGCCGCGATTTCTACGAGGTGGAGCTCTGCAACCGCATCGAGATCTTCGGCTGCATCGCCCAGGTCTTCAGCAGCTACGAGGCCTTCGCCGATGCCGAGCGGCAAATCCGGCTCAAGCGCGGCATCAACAGCATCCAGTTCTACAAGCTCGACGGGCGGTGGCGGATCAGCGCCATGGTCTGGGATGACGAGCGGGCCGGGCTGGAAATGCCGGCGCGCTACCTGCCCCGATGACGAGGCGCCCCGAGAGGCGGGAACGTCTTGCGCGTTCTTGAAAAGCGTCTGCCGCCGGTGTTGCTGGTCGCCCTGTGCGGGGCAGCCGGCTGGGCGGTGGCGGGCCGCTGGCCCGGCCCGGTCCTGCCCGAGCCGGTCTGGGACGCGGGCACGGTCATTCTCGGCGCCCTGGGCCTGTTCGTCTGCCTGGCGGGGCTGCGGGCCTTCGCCCGCGTCGGGACCACGGTCGATCCGACGCGTCCGGAAGGCGCCTCTTCCCTGGTGGTCACCGGCATCTACCGCTTCACCCGCAACCCCATGTATCTGGGTTTCGTCCTGCTGCTCGCGGCCTGGGCCTTCAGGCTCGGCTCCCTCTGGGCGCTCGTCACCGTGCCCCTGTGCATGCTGTGGCTGAGTCGCTTTCAGATCGTCCCCGAAGAGCGCGCGCTGCGCGAGCGTTTCGGGGCCGACTTCGACATCTACTGTCGCCGCGTGCGGCGCTGGTTATGAGCGGACTTGCCGTGCCGGCCGACTTGCCCTTACATTGCGGGTCCGGATTCCGCTGATCGGGATCGCCAAGAACAGCGCACCGCTCCATGAATCGACCCCTGATTCGACACGGCTTCGTCCTGCTGCTGCTGGCCCTGCTCGGTGGTCTGGCGGTGCAGGCCATGGCCATACCCCGCCTCGGACTGTCTGCCCACACGATCGGATTGATCAGTGGCCTACTGCTGATCGCCCTCGGTGCGATCTGGCCGGTGTTCCGATTGTCTCGGCAACAGCAGCGCCTGCACTACGGCTGCTGGGTCTATTCCAGCTACGCCAACTGGGCGGCGGTCCTGTTCGGAGGGCTGACGGGTGCCGGCTGGGCGGCGCCGATCGCCGCCGCCGGCCGGACCGGGCCCACGGCGGCCGAGTGGATCATGAGCCTCGGCCTGGTCAGCGTGGCCGTGACCTCGCTGCTGGCCGTCAGTCTGTCCCTCTGGGGCCTGCGCGGGGCCGACGCCCGGGCCCTCGGTGACGAGCAGCCGGATTGATCGGGGGATGAGGGGAATGAAGCGGACGTCCACGACCATCGTCATGCTCGCGCTGATTGCCCTGGTCGTGCTGTTCGAGCGAGGCCAGCTGCCGGGTCTGGTCCAGGCGCCCTCGACTTCGGGCACGCTGGCGCGGGCCTACGCGCAGCGCTGGGAAGACGTACAGGTGCAGGGCGAGGGTCGGGTGGTCCGCGTGCTGACCGACGACAACGACGGCTCACGCCATCAGCGCTTCATTCTCGATGTGGGTGGCGGGCAGACCGTGCTGGTGGTGCACAACATCGACCTGGCGCCCCGCATCGATGCGCTGCGCTCCGGCGATCGGGTCGCCTTCTATGGGGAATACGTCTGGAACGAACGCGGCGGGATCATCCACTGGACCCACCACGATCCGGCGGGGCGCCACGTCGATGGCTGGCTGGAGCACGAGGGTCGACGCTATCAGTGAGCGGTCGGCTCGAGACGACAGTCTTCGAAGCGCTGTTCATCGATCTTCAAGGAGGCCTGCTCCCCTCGCCACTCGAGCTTCAGGCCGGGTGCCGCAAAGCGTGCCGCCGAGTCGTCCCCGAATTCCCGCAACAGCACGTAGCCGTGCAGGCCGTGCTTCAGACTGAGGTGGTTGGGCGCGAGCTCGACCTGCATCGGGGCCGCTCCATCGCAGCGCAGGGAACGATGGGCAGGGGTGAGCGGCGCGGCATCGAAGTAGGGCTTGAAGGGTCTCAGTGAGCCCTGGTGCTCGGCCGGATCGATGCCCAGCAAGTGACTCATCAAGGCGTAGAGATCGACGGATCGGACCGTGGGGGCCCGGCTGCCGGCCGCGAAGGTCGGGCCGTGGGCCAGGAAGACGCCGTGCATGTCGCGGAAGGCCGGGTCCCAGCCGTGCATGCCCCTGGGGTCGTTCGGAGAACGCTGGGCTCGCTCGGCGCGGCGCCGATGGATCATCCAGCCCGGATCGGCCTCGGCGAGCACGTCGGGGACGCGCGCGTGGGGGCCGAACTGGTAGCGCTCGGGGATGTCCTCGCGCGCCCAGACGCGCAGTCGCGGGTGGGCGTTCCGGAGCGCGGCGACGATGTCCTCGGCCGGCGTCTCGATCGCCCAGATCTGCGCGGCCGGTCCGGCATCGGAGACGATCAGGCCGGACAGGTCGAGGTAGTCGTCCAGGAACAGGTAGCGATCATGATCGATCTCGGCCATGCCGTGATCGGACACGAGCAGGATGTGCGTGCGACCGAGCAGGCCGCGGGCCTCCAGGCCGTCCAGCAGTCGGCCGAGGTGGCCGTCGATCTCGCTCAGGGCGGTCAGCGCTTCCAGGGAGGCCGGCCCGTCGTCATGGCCGGCGGAGTCGACGGCATGGAAGTAGAGCGTGAACAGGTCCGGGCGTTCGGCGATGGGCAGATCGAACCAGGCCAGCAGCTGTTCGATGCGTTCGGCATGCGGCGTGTCGCCGGCGTAGGGTTTCCAGTGGTCCGGGCGGACGCGGTGGATGCGAGCCTCCGAGCCGGGCCAGAAGTAGGTGGCGGCGCTGAGGCCCTGGCGCTGGGCCGTGACCCAGATCGGCTCGCCGCCCTGGTACCAGTAGCCATCGCTGACGGCCTCGCGATCGCTCAGTCGAAAGCGGCTGTCCCGGGCCGGGTCCCACATGTTGTTGCCGACCACGCCGTGGCTGCCCGGGTGTCGGCCCGTCACGAGGCTGTAGTGGGTGGGAAAGGTCTTGCTGGGGAAGACCTGCTGCAGACCATCGGCCTTCAGGCCGCCGGCGATGAGGCGGTCGAGGGCGGGCGTGTCGGTCAGGTCGATGTAATCGTGGCGGAGGCCGTCGATGGAAATCAGCAGCAGGGGTGCGGGACGCGCCTCGGGCGCCGATTGCGAGGAGCAGGCCGTGACGAGCAGAGCCACAAGCAGGGGCAGAACACGCGGGGTCATCGATGGCCTACTCGATCGGGCGGGACAGGCCGTCGATTGTAGCGAGGCGGGGAGCTGCTTCCCGAGCTCTTCGATGGCGCAAAATGCGCGCGCCTGTCGTAATAGCTCGCAAGAAGCCCGGATTGCGAGACCTCGAAGCGTTCCATCAGGGTCGCCCGGGCAGGCATCGAACACTGGATCCTGGAGCACACGAACATGCAGAAATTCCTGATCGGCTGTTTGGCGGTCATCGCCATCGTGGTCATTGGCGGAGGCACGGCCGGCTATTTCTTCGTCATCAAACCGGCCTGGGAATTCGCCTCGGAAGTGGGCGAGTTCGCCACCGAGTACCAGCAGCTCAACGAGCAGATCGAGCGGACGGAGGGTTTCCAGCCGCCGGCCGATGGGCAGCTCGACCCGGATCGCTTCCAGCGCTTCCTGGTGGCGCAGCGTGACATGCGAAGCCAGTTGCAGGGTCAGCTGCAGGCGCTGGACGCACGTTGGGACCAGATCCAGCAGGAGATCAAGGAGGACGGCCGGCAGGCCAATGTGATCGAGATCGTGACCGCCTATCGCGATCTCGGCGGGCTGCTGATCGACGCCAAACGTGCTCAGGTCGATGCCCTGAACCGCTATCAGTTCAGCCTCGAGGAATACGCATGGACCCGCAATCAGACCTTCCGGGCCCTGGGTGAGCAGGTGGCGGTGACGGCCTTCGGCGAGCAGGGCTCGCCGATGCCGAATCGGGCCGTGAGCGATGAGGTGCTGGCGCTGGTGTCGCCGCATCGCGAGGAACTGATGGAAGGCTATGTGATGGCCTGGTTCGGCCTCTGAACCAGCGCTGGAGCCTGTGCGTGGCTCCCTAGACGGGAGCTTGCTATGCTGACGGCCCTCGTCACCGATGGCCAGTCTGCATGCGTTCGGTCCTTTTTCCAGAATCCCTCGCGCTGGTGCTGTGCTGCCTGGCCGGGGTTGCGTCGGCGCAGACCTTCGAGGGCCTGGCCACGCCGGAGTTCAGGGTCAACAGCTTCGAGCTCGGCGACCAGCGGGTGCCTCTGGTCGCCAGCGCCGCCGATGGTCGCAGCGTCGTCATCTGGCAGTCGCGCAACCAGGACCAGCCCGGCTGGGGCATCCATGCCCAGCGCCTGGATGCCGCGACCGACTTCCTGGGCGATGAATTCCGGATCAATGTCTTCAACGACGGCAACCAGGATGGCCAGGCCCTGGCCATGGCGCCGGATGGTGCCTTCGTGGTGGCCTGGAACGGCCCGGATCGGCTCAGCGTCGATCCGGTGATCTCCCTGCGTCGATTCGACGCGAACGCGGTGCCCCTGGCCGGAGATCGGCGCATCAGCGAGAGCACGGGACAGACCCAGATCCTGCCCCGCCTGGGCATCGACCAGGATGACCGGGTTCACCTGAGCTGGGAGGCCGTGACGGCGGACAACTTCGATATCCTCGGCAACGCTGCAGGCGCGGACGGCACGGCCCTGGACAGTCCGACCACGCGCAACACGATCACCGCCGGAGCCCAGCGACGGGCCGACCTGGCGGTGCGGCCGGATGGTTCGCAGGTGCTGGTCTGGCAGGACATCGCCATCGACGGCAACGACTGGGGGGTGGTACTGCGTTGCCTCGATCCGGCCGGCCAGGGTCCCGCCGAGGTGCAGGTCAATCAGGCGACCCAGGGACAGCAATCGCAGCCGCGGGTCGCGCTGCGGCCGGACGGTGCCTTCGCCGTGGTCTGGCAGGACAACAGCGGCCTCAGTTCCTTCGTCTATCGTCGCATCATGGCGCGCCGCTACGGCCCCGACTGCCTGCCGCTCGGACCGGAGGTGCAGGTCAACCAGTTCGACGAGGGCATTCAGGACCTGCCGGCGATCACCGTCGACGGCCTCGGCCACTACGTGATCGCCTGGCAGAGTCTGCCCGATGACTTCGAGCAGCAGGGCATCCGGGCGCGACGGCTGGCGGCCGACGGGCAGTTTCTCGGCGACGAGTTCGTCGTGCACGAGGAGGTCGAGGCCTTTCAGGACTTTCCCGACCTGACGGGGCTGCCCGACGGCGGCTTTCTGGCGGTCTGGGAATCGGCCGGTCAGGATGAATCCGGTTTCGGGATCTACGCGCGGCGTTTTCTCGGACCGGCGCCCGCCGAGCTGATCATCCTCGAAGGAGCGGACCAGACGGCGCCGATCGGAGAGGCCTTCGCGCTGCCGCTGCGCATCGAAGTGCGCGACCAGTGGGGGCAGCCGCTGCCCGGGTCCCTACTGCGTCTGACCGCGCCGGGCGCGGGCGCCTCGGTGCTGTTTTCCAACGGCCTGAGCAGCATCGAAGGGGTCACGGACGGGGCGGGGCAGCTGAGCCTGTCGCTGCAGGCCAACGGCCTGCCGGGCAGCTATGCCGTCAGCATCGAGGCCCCGGCGACCGGCCGGGTGCTCAGCGTGGCCCTGAGCAATCTCGGTCCTGCGGGAGCGGCCTTCCCCGTGCCGGCGCTGGGCCCGGCCGGACTGGTACTGTTGGCCTTTGCCCTGTTCTGGTTCCTGCGACGGCGCGCTCTGCTAAGCTGAGCCTCGGGCGCGTTTCCAAGAGGTCAACGGCATGTTTCGCAAGCTCATTCTGGGCCTGATCATCCTCATCGTTCTGCTCGTGGTGCTGGCCATCGCGGCGCTGCTGATCATCGATCCCGACGACTACCGGGACGAGATCGCCGAGCGGGCGTCGAACACCCTCGGTCGTGAGGTGCGCCTGGACGGCCCGATGTCGCTGCGGGTCTTTCCCTGGCTGGCGCTGGAGATCGAGCAGGTCCAGGTCGGCAATCCGACCGGCTTCGAGGACGTACCGCCATTGGCCCGGGTCGGCCGCGCCGTGGCCTCGGTGCGTGTCATGCCGCTGATCCGCGGTCGCCTGGAGACCGGTGCCATCAGCCTGTCCGATACGGAGCTGACCCTGGTCCGACTGCCGGATGGCCAGAGCAATCTCGATGGCCTGCTGGCCGAGCGGGAGGCGGACCCCGAGGCGGGCCGTCCGGATCTGTCGGAGGTGCAGATCGGCGCGCTCAGTATCGAAGATCTGCGTCTGGTCCAGCTCGACCCGGTCGCCGGCACACGTTCGAGCATCGAGGTCGAGCGTCTGGATCTGGCGCCGTTCCGGGCCGGGCAGGCGACGGAGTTCTCCCTCAGCGCCCGTCTGGCCGATGATGCCGGCGATCAGCTCCTGATCGATCGCCTTGACGGGCGATTGACGGCGGCCGCCGACCTGTCCAGCCTGCGCGTGGACGGGCTCGATCTGGGCTTCAGCCGACCGGACGGCGCCCTGAACGGGCGGGCGCAGGCGGCCGTGGTGATCGAACTCGGCACACCGGTCGAGCTCAGTGTGGCCGACGTCGAGGTCGAGGTCGATGCGGGCGGACACGCCCTGGGTCTGAGCCTGGCCGAGCCGCTGCGTCTGAGCCTGGATGAAACCGTGGCGCTGAGCCTGAACGCCGCGCAGCTGTCGATCGACGGTCAGACCCTTCGGGCCGACGGGCGCCTGCGTCTCGGTGACGAAGTCGTGGCCGAGCTGGCCGTGCGCGGTCAGGCCCTGGACCTGCGGTCGATGATGGCCGATGCGACAAGCGATACGGACGCGCCGCCGGCCGAGGGCGCGGGTCCGTCGACGCCGCCGGTCCTCGAGGGTCTCGATCTGAGCTTCGATCTCGATCTGGACGAGCTGATCCTGTCCGAGGCGATGCGCTTCGAGCAAGTGGAAACCGTGGCCCGTCTGCGCGATGGGCAGCTGCTGCTGTCGCCGATGCGCGCCGGTCTGTTCGGTGGTCAGGCCGATGCCCGGGTCACGATCGATTTCCGGACCCAGCCGCCCAGCGTGTCGATGCAGCCGCAATTGGTGGACGTGGCGGTGGCCCGCGTCGCGGCGCTGAGCGGGCGTGACGCGCCACTGAGCGGCCTGGGTGACCTGCAGCTGCAGCTCGATTTCCAGGGTCTGGATCCGCGCAGCATCCTGGCCACGATGAACGGCGAAGGCCGGATCGAGATCGAGGGCGGGGCGATCGAGGGGGTCAATCTGCGCACCCTGATCGAAGAGGAGCTGACCAGCTCCAACCTGGCCAACATCAGCCGCGCCTTCGGGGGTCGCACGGAGTTCGAGACCTTCGGGGCCGGCATCACCGTGCGTGACGGGGTGATCGAGCTGCCGAATCTGAATCTCGCCGCGGCGGGCTACGGTGCGACCGGCAGCGGCCGGATCGACTTCGCCGCCGACCGGGTCGAGTACCGCATGGTGCTGGACCTCGGACCCGAACTGCTTGCGCGTCTGCCACGGGCCCTGCGTCAGGCCACGGGGGGACGCGTGCCGCTCATGATCGCCGGATCGGTGGCGGCGCCGACCTTGAGCGTGGACCTCGAACGCTTCGTCCAGGACGCGGGCCGGAACCTGCTCGAGGAGCAGCTGCGTCGCGCGCTCGAGGATCGTCAGGAACCGCGGGATGACGAGGCTGACCAGCCACGCGATTCAGGCCAGGATGGCGAGCGCGAAGGTGCGTCGGACGCCGATGTTCCCGAGACGGATCGTTCCGGGGCAGCCGAGGATTCGGAGGCCGAAACGAGCGAGCCGCCGCCCGAGCGCCGGGAGCGAACCAGTCAGCTGCTGCTCCGGACCCTGCTCGAACGGAGCCGTGACGACACGCCCGAGGAAGAGGCGGAGTCCGAAGACGAGGCGACCCCGGAACCGCCGCCTCGGCCCTGAGGCTCGTGCAATCCTAGTGGGCAACGCGCCGCATGGGCTGGCGCTCCCAGTAGGTCAGGCTGCGCCACAGCCACTCGGCCGGGCCGTAGCGGAACCTCGCCAGCCACCAGTGCGAGAAGGCGACCTGCAGGGCGAAGAAGCCCAGTGCCAGGGGAATCTGCGACCAGCGCGGAATCTCGCCCCACAGGCCCAGGCCGTGGCCGTAGATCAGCCAGGTCCAGATCAGGGACTGGATCAGGTAGTTGCTGAGCGCCATCTGCCCGGCCGGGGCCAGGACTCGCAGCCGCTCGGCGGCCAGGGTCACGGCCGACAGGTAGCCCAGCGCCATCAATAGACCCGCCAGGGTGACCAGGGTCGTGCCCAATGCCGCGCCCAGGCTCGGCACCATCGCGTTGATGTCCTGCATCAGGAACCAGGCCGCCACGGCCAGAACGAGGCCCAGGCTGAGCCCGCGGGCGCGCCATCGGCGGAAGTAGAGCTGGTGATCCTGCGGGTGGGTCAGGCGGTCGGAGACGATCAGCCAGCGGCCGATCAGGAAGTAGCCGATCACCGGGGTGGCCCAGAACAGGAAATAGACCAGCTTGAAGCGCAGATCGTCGAGGCGCTGGACGACGTTGTCGGCGAAACTCCCCTCGGCATGAATCGTCTCTGCCCGGGCCACGGTGTCCAGCAGATTGCGCTCGTCGGCCGCGAACTCTGCGGCAAGCTCGGTGCGCAGCTCCGGCTGCGTATTGGCCAGGCTCACCATGGCGCTGGCGCCCCACATCAGCAGCAGGGGCAAGGCAATGAAGAACAGCGCCCATTTCCACAGCCGTCGTTCCGGCGTCCGACTGAAGAACAGGCACATGAAGCCGCCGGCGATCGCATAGATCAGCAGGATGTCGCCGGACCAGATCAGCAGGCTGTGGACCAGGCCGAAAACCATCAGGATCAGCAGGCGGCGCAGGTAGACGCCCCAGAAGGGGGCCGCGCGCCGCATGGCGCGGTCGGCCATCAGGGCGAAGCCGGCGCCGAACAGCATCGAAAAGATCGGATAGAACTTGCCCTCGCCGAAGATCGTCACCAGCGCATCGGCCGCCTGATCGATCGGCGCGAGGCCGGGCTCCGAGCCGAGCATGATCGCCTGCATCGGGCGGGTGAACCACTCGAAATTGACCAGCAGGATGCCGAGCAGGGCAAAGCCGCGCAGCACGTCGAGGTGGATATGCCGGTCCAGGACCGGATGCATGGCATTGGTGCTCATCTTGGGCTCCCCACGGCGTCGAGCCCTGATTATCAACCCGGCGGCCCGCCGCTGTCAGGTGTCGGTGGTCACTCGGATCCGCGGCGTTTCGCTCGGTCGCACATCCTCAGCGTACAGGCGAGCTCAGTGGCCGGCCGCCATGCCGCCGTCGATGCCGATCATCTGTGCGTTGATGTAGGCCGCCTCGTCGCGGCAGAGGAAGGCGACCAGCGCGGCGACTTCATCGGGCTGGCCGATGCGCCCGGCCGGGATCAGGGGCAGGGTGGCCTCGATCTGCTCGGCCTCGATCATGCCGGTGTCGATCAGGCCGGGTGCGATGGTGTTGAAGCTCAGGCCGCGGCCGGCCATTTCCCGGCTCAGGGAGAGGATCGCCCCGTGCAGGCCGGCCTTGGCCGCGGCGTAGTTGGCCTGGCCCCGGTTGCCCAGGCGTGCGGCCACGCTGGAAATGGCGATGACGCGACCGAAGCGCAGCCTGGACATGCCCAGCAGGGTCGGTTGCACGACCCGGAAGAAGCCGTCGAGATTGACCGCCATGACGCGGCGCCAGGCGTCTTCGCTCATGCCGGCCATGGGCGCGTCCTGGTGCAGGCCGGCGTTGTGGACGACGATGCCGATCGGTGCCTCAGCGGTCAGTGCTGTCATGGCGGCAGCGGTGGCCTCGGCGTCGGCCAGGTCGAACTGGACGGCCTGGGCCCGTCCGCCCTCGGCACGGATGGCCTCGGCGGTCTGCTCGGCGCGCTCGAGGCGGCTGGCGGCATGCACGATCAGCTCGAGGCCCTCTCCCGCCAGCCTTCGACAGATGGCCTGGCCGAGGTCGCCGGAGCCGCCGGTGACCAGGGCGCGACAGTGTTCCGGGCGCTTGGCGGTGCGGCGTTTCATTCGCTGTCTTCCTCCCTGGCGAACATGATCGTCGCTCGGCCTTCGGCGAGCAGGCGACGTTGGGCGTCTTCGACCCGGAAGTCATAGATCTGCCCGTCCTCGTCTCCGGCCAGACGTTGTGCGGTCACGTTCAGTTCCGTGTCCTGATCGAGCCCGCTGACGCTCAGGGCCAGGCGGCCGAGGGCGACGAGGCGGCCAGGCCGTGGCGCGGCATCCGCGTCGCCCAGCAGGCCGCCGTGCACGGCGATGGCCTGCGCGCCGTATTCGGCCAGGGCCTCGGCGGGCAGGCGTCCATCGAGGGCCAGTGGGTGGTCTGCCGGCACGCCCGTTCGGGCGCGGCAATGGATGCCTTCGGAGTCGACGTCGACGAGCTCGTCGAGGAGCACCATGCGCCCGGCGTGGGGCACGAGGTCGGCGATGGATCGGTTCATCGTGAAGCGGGCGGAGCGCTGGTCAGGCGGGCGAAGAGCCAAGATAGCAGAACCCCGGTGGCCACGGTCAGGCCGAGCATGTCGAGCATGCCGATCGTCGACTGGCCGAGGATCAGGAAGACGCCGCCGCTGGAGATGGCGCAGACCAGCAGGGCGCGGCGGGTCCGTTGGCCGGACTCGCTGCGCCGGGCCATCATCCGGTTGAACAGGGCGAAATCCAGACCGATGCCGGCGGCCAGCAGCAGGCCGATCAGGTGCACGATGCTCAGGCCCGAATGCCAGCTGCTCATGATCGCCGCCGTGCACAGGGCGGCCGCCAGGGGCGGGGCGATCACGGCCAGGGTATCGCGGAGGTTCCTGAGCCGGAGCAGGATCAGGCCGGCGATCAGTGCGGCGGCCAGCAACAGGCGCTGGCCCGCTTCCATGCGATAGGCCTCGACCATCGACTCGGAGACCTGGCGCAGTTCGACCAGGCGAGCCTTCGAACCGCGCTCGGCCAGCCAGGAACGGAATGCGTCCGGATCGTCCAGTCCGACCGGGAGGATCAGCGCCCGCCAGCCGTCCTCGACCGGGCTCAGCAGGCCGTCGATGCGGCCGGCCAGACCGCTGCCGCGCCAGTAGTCCGGATCGAGTTCGGGCAATGCGGCCAGGGCATCGAGATCCTCCAGGAAGGGCTGGAAGGCCTGCGGCTGGAAGCGAGGCTCGGCCTCGGCCAGGGCGGTGGCCATCCAGTCCGCCGTCGGCCAGGCGGCCCGGCGTTCCGCCTGCGTTCTCGAACTCGGCAACAGATCGGTCGGACTCTGCCAGGCGGTGATGAGACCCATCGCTCGTGCCTCCCGGAGCTGGGCCACGACGGCCTCGGTCTCGGCCAGGACCCGGTCGCGGTCCGGCGCGCTCAGGACGAGCAGTTGTCCGACGTTGCCGGCGCCCAGGGCCTGGCGAAGTTCGATGTCGTCGGCCAGCAGCTGCCGATCCACGGGGCTCAGGCGTGATAGATCGCTGGACCAGCGGGCCTCGCCCTGCCAGGCGAGCCAGCCCAGCGCGAGGATGGCGGCCAGCCAGACCAGCAGGGGTTGGTGGAGGCGCGGCGGTGGCCGGCGGATCAGCCGGTTCGGTGCGCTCAAGCCCAGCCAGGGCAGCAGCAGGGTGGTCAGGGCGGCGGCCGTCAGGCCGGCGGCTGAAAAGGCGCCGAGCTGGGCCAGGCCACTGCTGGTCGAGGACCAGATGGCGAGGTAGGCGATCAGGGTACTGGCCGCGCCCAGCAGCAGCGGGCCGGCGATCTCGCGGGCCGCCTGATCGAGGCGGCGACCGGCGGCGTGGCCGAACAGGTGGACGGGGTAGTCGAGCACCACGCCCAGCAGGGTGAAGCCGAAGGCGAGCGTCAGGCCATGGACCCGGTCGAAGGCCAGGGCGACCGTGGCCAGGCCGGCGACCACGCCGGCGGCCAGCGGCAGGGCGCCGGCGATCAGCAGCGAGGCCGAACGCCAGGCCAGGATCAGGACGAGCAGCAGGAAGGCGCTGCCGATGATGCTCAGGCGCGTGGCCTCGCTGCGGGAGCGCTCGGCGCTGTCGAGGCCGATGATCACCGGCCCGGCGAGGGTCAGCTGCATCGCTTCTGGCGCGAGCTCGTCGAAGGTCTCCCGCAGCTGGCCGACCAGGGCCGACTGGGCCTCGCTGTCGAAGGCCGGATGGCCGCTTTCGACCAGCAGCAGGGCGCGTTCATGGGCAGCGTCGAACCAGACCCCATCGAAGCTCGCCGGCGTCGTCGCCGGGGCCAGCCGGTCGGCCAGTTCGGGAATCAGGCCGAGGGGATCTCGCCGGACCAGCGCCTCGACCTGGCGGCCGCCCAGGGCGAGATCGGACAGGCGCTCATCGAGCGCTTGCTCCAGGGCGGTGGGGCCGAGCCGCTCGGGAATGTCGTCGACGAGCAGGAAGCGTGCGCGCATCAAGCGATCGAGGGTGTCCTCATCGGGCAGAGCATTGCTGTTGCGAACGCTCTGCACGCCGTCGATCCGGCGCCAGCGTTCGGCCAGTTCATCACTGATTGTGGCCAGTTCGCCCGCCGATGCGCCGGTCAGGGCCACGAGGATCATCCGGGCACCCGGACCGGCGCCGATCTGATCGACGACCAGGGCCTGGTCCGGATCGGCGGGGACGGGCAGAAAGGCGTCGATGCGGTAGTCCAGATCCAGGGCCCGCACGGCCATCACGGCCAGCGCCGCGAGTGCGGCCAGCAACAGGGTCGGCAGAATCAGACGCTTCATCGGTCCGGATCGAAGCGGGTCAGAATCTCGTCGCCATCGCTGAGCTGGAGCGTCAGGCTGTCGAGGCGGCTGGCTTGCCCGCCGAGCAGCAGGCGGGTGACCCGCTCGGCCAGCTGTGGGTCGCGCGGCCGGAGTTCGAGGGTCCATGCCTCGTCGCCGCCCCGGGCGCTGATCTCGAAACGATCCTCGAGTCGACTGGCCTGGCCGTCGAGCAGGGCCAGCAGTACCGAGCGCAGGGCGGCGAGCTCTGGCGCGCGATCGAGGCTGAAGCGGCGGCGATGGCCATTGGCGCGGCGGAGTTCGACGAAGTCGGCGCCAAGAATCTGGGTTTCCTCGCTGGGCGTGGTGGTTTCGCGGACGAGACGATCTTCGGCCTCGCGGCGCAGCAGGCCCTGGACTTCCAGCGGCTCGCTGAGCAGGCCCGAAGCCCGGGTTTCGGTGAAGGCGACCTCCTCGCCGCTCAGGTCCAGGGCGTCCAGGATCGGGGCGGGGTCGAGCGGCTCCGGCGCCGCAGGCTCAGCGGCGCTGGCCTGAGCCACCAGTACCAGGGCGATCAGAAGACCAGACATCATAGAAGTTGAACCAGTTGTAGGGATAGCGTCGCGCATAGTGTTCCAGACGTTGGGCATAGGCGGCCACCCATTGGTTCAATCTTTCACGTCGCTCCCGTCGTCCGGATCCCTCCAGGGTGGGCAAGGGCAGGCGCTCGAAGACCAGACGATAGCGGCGGCGGCCTTCGTAGAGGCCGAAGACCAGAAACACGGGCACGTCCAGCGAGGCAGCCATCGCCAGGGGGGCCAGGGGCAGGCGCATGGGCCGGCCGAAGAAGGGCACCTCGACGGCGGCCTCCTCGCCGTAGATGCGGTCGGCCAGCAGGGCCACCATGCCGCCCTGGCCGACGACCTCGGCGGCCTCGAGCATGATCTGGGGGCCCGGTTGCCGCGCGTCGATCACCGTTTCACGAATACCCGGATTGATCTCTTCCAGGGCCTGGGTGATCAGGGAATTCTGGGCCACGTCCATGACCACCTTGAGCTGGCGGAACTCGGGGGGTGCCTGACGGCTGAACACGCGGATCGCCTCGAAGCTCCCCAGGTGGGAGCCGAGCAGGATGGCCCCTCGACCTTCGGACAGGCCCGCGTGCAGCTCGGGGATGCCGACCGCTTCGACCTGCAGGGCGCGATCCCGTCCGGAGAGAAACAGCACCCGGTCGACGATGGTGATGGCGAAGGTGTAGATGTGGATCAGCACGCCCCGCCAGCCCCGGATCGGTGCCTCGGCCTGGTGCAGCCAGGCCCGCGAGGCGCGTCGCTCTTCGCCGCGAACCAGGAAGAAATACAGGCTGGTGGGCCACATGCCGAGTTGGGCGAAGCCTCGCCCGATATGCAGCACCACCCAGCGGATCAGGACCAGCCAGAAGCGGTTGCCGCCCTCTGGGCGATCACGCCAGTGGCTCATGGCGGGCCTGTCCACGCGCGATCGGCTGACCGTCGGCGTCGGTGATGGTGAAGGTGAATCGGTTGGCGTCGCCCTCGAGCTCGAACTGAACGCGCTGCTCCGGACGCACCGGGGCCAGGAACTTCACCCGCTGCCAGGACAGCGCGCCCTCGGCCAGGCCCAGCCGCGCTCGGGCCAGGCGTACGGCTTCGGCCAGCAGCACCACGCCGGGCACGATCGGCTGGCCGGGGAAATGGCCGGGCAGGGCCGGATGATCGGCCGGCATGGACCAGGTCTCGGAGACGTTCATGCGCGGGCCGGTTCGGCGTGCTGTCGGAAGAAGTCCATCAGGGCATGCTGTGGCAGCTTGCCGGATTCGGCGCGCGGCAGGGCCTCGACCAGGCGCAGGGGTCGCGGCAGGAAGGCCGCGTCGATTCGCTCGGCGAGGCGCGCGCGCAGGCTGGCTGCGTCCAGGCCGGGGGCCACGACCAGGGCGGCGAGGCGTTCGACCCGGCCCTCGCGCTGTGCCGGGGGCTGGAAGATCACGCCATCGACGACGCCGGGGATGTCGAGCAGGATGCGGGTGAGTTCGGCCAGGGATGCGCGCTTGCCGGCGACGTTGACCAGATCGCTGCTTCGACCGATCAGCTCGAAGCGGCCCTGCGCATCGAAGGCCAGTTCGTCCATCAATTCGACGGTCTCGGGCAGATGATCCGCCCGCACTCGAAAGCGACGAGGCCCGCCGTCGAACTCGAAGCCAGCGAACGGGGTCCACCCTTCACCGCGAGCGCTGCGGCGTTGCGCCAGGCAACCGGTTTCGGAACAACCGTAGATCTCGCGGACTTCCGAGCCGGTGCCGGATTCGAGGCGCTGGGCCAGCTTCGGACTCAGCGGAGCGGTGGCGGAGTAGATGGTCTCGAGCTTCGGCAGCTCGCTGTCGGCCTCGTCGAGGACTCGCAGGTGCACCGGGGCGCTGATCAGCACGCGCGGCTCGGGCAGCTGCTGGAGCGAGGCGACGATGTCGGCGGCGAAGAAGGGCTGGGCATCGTGCATCGTGATCGGAGCGAACCAGGGCAGCAGCACCGAGGTTTCCAGGCCCCACATGTGCTGCGGCGGCACGGTGGCCAGGGCGTGCACCGGATGCCTGGGCCCGAAGCTCGCCTGATTGAGCCGGGCGCTGTGATACAGGGTCGCCCAGGGCTTCAGGATTCGAGAGGACGCACCCGTGCTGCCGGAGGTGAAGACCACGGCGGCCAGCTGATGGGCGGGAATCGATGGAATCCGGTCGGCCAGGCTGGATGAATCGACGTCCGCCGGGTGGATCACCGGAACGCTGAGCCGGTCCATTGCGCAGTCGGCCAGTACGCAGGCCCCGGGATGCTGTTCGAGCAAGGCGTCGATGGTGGCCGGCAGGCGATTGGCCGGCAGCAGGTTGTGGCCGCCGGCCAGCAGCACGGCGGCAAAGCCGATGCTGAAATGCCCCCGGTTCTGGCAGAGATTGACGACCGGCGTCCGGGGCGGCAATTGCGCCGACAGGGCCATGGCGCGGCCGAGGTAGGCGGCGACGCTGAGCTCCTGATCGTGAAGGTGGAGCAGCACGTCGTCCAGCGCGCGTTCGATCAGCGGCAGATCGCTCATGGCTTCAAATGCCCGGGCTGGATGCGGGCGACCGTGCGCAGGAAGTACAGTGCCGACCAGCGCGGCTGTTCGGGAAAGCGCCAGCGTCGCAGATAGTGTTCGCCGAGCAGCAGGGTGATCATCAGTACGGGCATGCCGGCCACGACCCAGAGCAACCAGAGCGAGGCCCGGTCCTGCCAGGCCAGCAGCAGCGCGACGAGGGCGAAGGCGGTCAGGGCGAGGGTCCACAGCCAGGTCCAGCCGCGCAGCCAGCGGTCCGAATCGACCGGCAGATGCTCCTGGTGCGCTTCCAGGGCGAGGGTCGCGAATTGCTGGATTCGCGGTCGGCGACCCGGCAACAGGGAGACGCCGAACCAGGCGGCAAAGCTCAGGCAGATCAGACCGGGCGGCCAGAGTGCGAGCGAGGGCCAGGCGATCACGGCCAGGGCCAGGCCCAGGGTCAGGACCAGCAGCGCACGGCCGGGCAGGCTCGCCGGCCAGGGGCCGACCAGGGCGATCGCCAACAGCGGCATGGCCAGGGCCCGCCACTGAGGCTGGCCGAGGACAAGAGCGATGATGATGATGGCGGGGTAGCCCGCCAGCGCGGCGACCCGCCAGACGGGCATGGCGGCTGGAACCGGGTGGCTCGCGCTCACGATCGAATCAGGCGCGCAGGGATTCGACGTGCGCGCTCAGGGCGCGGAGATTGGCAAAGACCTGACGATTCTTCTCGTCGTCGGCCTTGAGCTGGACCCCGTACTCGCGGGAAATGGCCAGGGCCAGCTCCAGCGCATCGATCGAATCGAGGCCGTATTCGCCGCCGAACAGGGGCGTTTCCGGCTCGATCTCTTCGGGGGCCAGGTCTTCGAGGTTGAGCGATTCGACGATCAGCTCGGCCAGCTTGCGCTCGGCAGGCGACTGCTCAGCACTCATTCCATTCCTCCAGGAAACATTCGGGTGTTCATGACGCGGGGCGGGGTCTGGCTTGGCCCGATGGCCGCGCCCCCGCCGCTGGCCGCATCGGAACGGGACATTATAATATAGGACGATTCTCAGACCATCCTTACGGCAGGTTTCTCCCTTGAATGCCAAGTCCCTCCAGGAATTGCCCGAACGGGTCGACGTGGCAGTCATCGGTGGCGGCCCGGCCGGCTCCACCCTGGCCGCCCTCGTGGCGCGCGAGGGGCATTCGGTGCTGGTGCTGGAAAAGGACGAGCATCCGCGCTTCCACATCGGCGAATCCCTGCTGCCGCACAATCTGCAGATCTTCCGCCGTCTCGGCCTGCTCGATGCGGTGCGCGAGATCGGCGTCGACAAGCTCGGGGTCGATTTCACCAGCCACGAACCCGACGCGCAGGCCCAGGAAATCCGCTTCGCCGAAGCCCTGGATCTGGTGCCCGGTTGCGAGCAGGCCTTTCAGGTTCGCCGCTCGGATTTCGATCGCCTGCTCTTCGAGCACGCGGGCAAGAGCGGCGCCGAGCTGGCGACCGGCGTGCGCGTCGGGTCGGTCGATCTCGAGGGGGATCCGGTCCTGGACCTGGTTCAGGATGGCGAGCGGCGCCGGATCGAAGCCCGCTTTGTCGTCGATGCCAGCGGTCGCGATGCGCTGCTGGCGCGCCAGTTGAAGCTGCAGGAACGCAATCGCGAGCACGGCACGGCGGCCCTGTATGGACACTTCAAGGGCGTCCCGAGGCGAGAGGGCGACTCGGCCGGCAACATCAGCATCTACTGGTTCGATGAGGGCTGGATCTGGATGATCCCGTTGCCGGACGGGGTCATGAGTGTCGGCGCCGTCTGCAACCCGGACTACCTGCGCTCGCGTCGTGGTGCGGTCCAGGAATTCTTCGACGCGACGCTCCAGCGCAACCCGCAGGCCTGGGCCCGCATGCGCGAGGCAGAATGCATTTCACCGATCACGGCGACGGGCAATTACTCCTACCGCTCGCGCCAGCTCTCGGGTCCGAACTGGCTGATGGTGGGGGATGCCGGGGTGTTCGTCGATCCGGTCTTTTCCTCGGGGGTCTACTTCGGCATGCACTCGGCCGAGTGCGGCGCCGAGGTGGTGCTGGCGGAACTGGCCGGGGACCGAACGGCAGCTCGCCAGGCCCGACGTCGGCATCGGCAGCGCCTGAGCCGTGGTGTGCGTGAGCTGAGCTGGTTCATCTACCGCTTCCCGGCGCCGGGACTGAAGCGCCTGTTCCTGAATCCGCGCAATGTCTTCGGTCTGAAGCAGGCGATCGTGGCGGTGCTGGCCGGCGATGTGTTCGACAATCCGCGCATCTTCCGACGCTTGCGCCTGTTCCGTCTGATCTATCTGATCAGCAGCCTGGCCGACGGTCGCGCCGCCTGGCGGGCCCGGCAGCAGCGTCGCTACAACGCACGGGTGGAATTCGATGGCGTCGCCTGAGTCCAGCGTGCTTCGGAATTTGCCCCGGAGCTGCGGTCTGTCGGCCCGTCCGGGCACGAAGGACCCGCAGGCCCTGCTGCGCTTCGGTTTCCGAGCGGCGGCGGAGCACGGCTTGTGGCCGCTGGGCCTGGACTGGATCGGTGGCGATCTGGACGGCGAGGTCTGGTGTGGTCGGGGCCCGATCGAGCAGGGCCGGCAGGGCGCCATCGACTGGAACCGGGCCGGTGGCTGCCTGTCCCTTTCGCTGGTGCTGGACGACCCGCCCGAGCAGGATCCGGAGGCGCGGGTCCATGCAGCCTATCGCGATCTGATCGAGCTGGCTCGTTCGAAGGACTGTCCCCACCTGCTTCGTGCCTGGAATTATCTGCCGGCGATCAATGAGGGCGCCGGCGATGCGGAGCGCTATCGTCGATTCTGTCTCGGTCGCGCGCGGGCCCTGGAGGCGGCCGGCTACGACGAGGCGTCGCTGTGTGCGGGGACGGCGATCGGCGGCGAGGAGCCGAAGCTGCGGCTCCATCTGCTGTGCGGGTCGGAGCCGGGCGTCAATATCGAAAATCCGCGCCAGGTCAGTGCCTATCGTTATCCGCGTCAGTACGGGCCGCGCAGCCCCAGCTTCGCCCGCGCGACCCTGCTGCCGGGGGCTGAAGGCGAGGCCCTGCTGATGATTTCGGGCACGGCCAGCGTGGTCGGGCACGAGACTCGCCACGTCGGCGATGTGCTCGCCCAGACCCGGGAGATCCTGGCCAACATGGACAGCCTGCTGGCCGAGAGCGCGCGCCGCAGCGATCGGCCTGGTCTGGCGCGATTCGGCGCGGACAGCCTGGTTCGGGTCTATCTTCGCGAGGCGGCGGACTGGCCGGCGGTGGAGCGCCTGCTTCGCGATGCCTGGCCGGGTGCTCGGCTGGCGGCCTTCCGCGGGGACGTCTGTCGGTCGGATCTGCTGGTGGAGATCGAGGCCGTCACCCACGGATAAGGGGGGTGGCGGCGAGTGCGGTGGCCCTGGGTGGGGTCGGGGGCGGATGGCTGGGTCGATTGTTGAGAGCTTTTGGGAGCTTTGGTGCACTCGAATGGGGTTCGTGTCGCAGCGAGTTGCGAGCATTCTCTGGACTTTCGTGGAGGCTGGGAGAGGCTGATGGGTTCGGGGTGGCTGCCTCGCCCCCGACCCCACCCAGGGCCACCGCACTCGCCGCTTTGGGGTTCGGAAGAAAAGCAGAAGGGGGTCGGACGGCGGTTCGGGCTGATTCAGACTGCTCGTTTGAGGCTTGGCTCGAGGAATTGAGCGGGCAGGTCCTGCAGGACCAGGGTGCCGGCTTCGTCGGGTCGTTCGGGTTTGGCCAGGGCTTCGGGGCGGGCGTTTTCGGGGGCGAGCAGGGCCAGTTCTTCGGCCAGGCGTCGGAGCATCTCGGCGTTACGCTGCAGGCGCTCATCGAGGGCTTGGTCCGAATCCTCGGCGACTTCGGTCAGTTCCCGGTTCAGGCGCACCAGCAGCTGCATCTTCGATTGATTGATGAACACGCCCGGTCGGTCGCCGTCCTGTTCGCTCCGCGCCCAGTCCAGGAACATGCGCTGCATCCGCCCGTGCAGTTCGACCAGTTCGCCCAGTTCGCCGCCGTTTCTCAGCAGCAGGCGAGGGTCGGTCAGGCGGCCCGAAAAGAACAGCACCGACAGCACGCCCCAGTAGTAGGCGTAGTCCCAGATGGTCTTGGCGCTCATCGCGCGGGCGTGGCCGAACAGCTCGTACTGGTCCTGGTAGAGCTTCAGGGAGCTTCGGTAGAAGCTGAAGTAGCTGGACTCGAACTGGCGAACGATGCGCCGGATCGACTGGCCGGCCAGGTCGCGGCGGATCAGGTCGGTGATCAGGGTGTTGCTGATGGCGATGAAGTCGCTGCCCGGCGAGTAGAAGGGGTCGAGGAAGACACCGGCCTCACCGGTCAGGGCCCAGCGCTGGTCGGAGAAGACCTGGCGGCAGCCGTGCGAGATGTGGCGCAGATAGAGGAAATCCATCAGTTCGCCCGTCGATTCGGTCAGTGCGCGGTGGCAGCGTGGCTGGTGCTGCGCCAGCCAGTTGAGGACGCCTTCGTAGCGCTTGAGGCGGTCGAAGTCGTGCACTCGGCGGTCGAAGACGATACCGATGCTGGTCGCGCCCGAGGCCAGTGGAATGAGCCAGACCCAGTAGCCCGGGCCCATCAGATGGTTGGTCGAATGCCAGCGGGGCAGCTGGCTGCAGCGGGACTGCCAGTCGGCGTCCGTGCTCCAGTCGGCAACGTCGATGCGGTCCTGGATCCGGAACCAGACCGACGAGCAATAATGATTGTTGGCCTCGGCCAGGTCGAGCTTGCGTTTGATCAGGCTCGCGCGACCGAGGGCGTCGACCACCCAGCGTGCGCGGAATTCCCGGGTCTGGCCGTCGATCATGGCCTCGACCCGGTGCGGGGTATCGTCGTCGGGATCGAGGTGCACATCGCGCACCCGCGCCGAGGTGATCAGTTCGATGCCGCGCTCGCCCGCCAGTTCGGCCAGATGATTCTCGAGCACGCCACGATCGACCTGGTAGCTGGGCAGGCTGAGCAGGTGGCTGGCGCCGAGTTCGCCGGCCTGCGAGAGATCGTCCGCGCGGTCGGCGTCGAAGAACAGGCGCAGGCCGTACTTGCGCAGATGACAGCGATCGAGGTGCTCGCGAAGCCCCAGGGTCGAGGCCAGGTATTCGGCGCCGATCTCGACGGTGGATTCGCCGACCTTGTGGGCGCTCTCGGGTACGGGATGGCTCGATCGTTCGAGCACGGCGATGCGTGCCTCGGGCAAGGTGTCGCGCAGCTGCAGGGCCAGGGTGAGCCCGGCCAGGCCGCCGCCGAGAATGAGTACGTCGTGGTCGAGCGAGATCATGGTCTGGTGACGCGTGGTCAGAGCCTTAGTCTAGCGTGTCGGGATCGTCTCGATCCTCACGCCTCGGGTGCGGGGTGGAAGCGCGTCGGCCGCGTGGCCATGCGCCAAAGGCCGGGCAGGTACAGGCCGCTGAGCAGGATCCTCCAGAACACGAACACGAAGATTTCCCAGACGTCCTTGCCGGGGCGGAAGTAGCTGGGTCGTGCGTCGTCGCGGTAGACCGAGTCGATGGGCACGGCCACGCAGGGGAAGCCGGCGCGGGCGCCGTCGATCAGCATCGCGGTCTCGAACACGAAGCCGTGGCGACGTTCCGTCGAGGGCCGGACCGCTTCGAGCAGGGCGGCCGGGTAGACGCGAAAACCGGTCTGGCTGTCGGGCACGCGCTGGCCGCTGGCCCAGCCGACCCAGAAATCGGCGAAGCGGTTGGCGAAGTGGCGAATGCCCGGCTGGCGATGGCGCTGTCGGAGACGCGCGCCGATGACCAGATGCTCGGGGTGCGCCCGGGCGGCCCCGAGCAGACGGTCGATGTCGGCCGGGTCGTGCTGGCCGTCACCATCGAGGGTAACGACCCGGTCCGCGCCGAGTTCCAGGGCGCGGGCGAAGCCGTCGGCCAGGGCCGCCGCCTTGCCGCCGGACTCAGGGCGGCGCAGGCACTCGACCTCGAGGCCGACCAGCCGTTCATGGGTGCCGTCGTCGGAGCCGTCGTCGACGACGATGACGTGATCGACGCGGCCGACGCAGCCGCGGGCGACGTCGGCAATCGTTCGCACTTCGTTGCGCGCCGGGATGATCGCGGCCGTGCTCATGCGCTGCGGCGGACGCGAAGCGAAGGTCCGCGCTCGGCGGCCAGCACCACCTCGCCGTCGATGGCACCCTCGATCAGGGCCAGCACCGGCAGCAGGCGGGCCGCCGGATTGTCCTCGATGCGTGCTTCCAGGGCCTCGGGCAGGGCCGGGTGCCTGGCGGCTTCGCGGCAGGCGTCGATCTGCAGTGTGGCGATGGCCCCGCCGTGACCGGCAGGCGCCAGGACCAGCGCGGCGCAGAAGGCATGTTCGCTCGGCCAGAGATCGCGCATCGGGCCGACGGCGCGGTCGTCGTAGACCACCACCAGCACGGGCCGGGCATCGGTCAGGCAGCGGGTCATGCCTTCGAGCAGGCCGAGGGCGGCGCTGTCGCGCCAGGCGGACAGGGCGGTGACGTCGCCGGTGGCGCCGGCGCCGATCGACCAGTAGCCGGAGGCGGCGTTGTGGACCGAGTTGTGGAAGCGGGTCGGCGAGAGCAGCTCCGGCGCCTCGGCCAGGGTTCGGCACATGTAGTCGGTGATGTCGAGATCGCCCATGCCCGAGCTGAAGATCGCCAGGGGCTCGCCCGGCTCCAGACCCGCCATGGCGCAGGCCTGCTCGGCTGCCGGGAAGCTCAGCTTGACCGCCGCGGGTGCGCGTCGCCGCTCGCGGGGCGACAGCAGGCTCGAGGTGCTCGGCTTGTCGTTCGTCTCGAGGGGCCGGCCCGCGAGCGCGGCCTGGAGGCTGGCACGGTCGCGGAGTCCGGGCGCGGCCAGGCCGAGACCGAGGATGTCGATTCGATGGCTCATGAGCGGGCGAAGATCAGGCTGCAGTTGCTGCCACCGAAGCCGAAGGAGTTGCTCAGGACGTGGTCGACCCGGACATCGCGGGCTTCGGTGAGGATGAAGTCGGCCCAGGCGTCTTCGGGCTGCTCGATGTTGAGGCCGGCGGGCAGCCTGGCGTCGTTCAGGGCGAGCAGACTGAAGACCGCCTCGACGATACCGGCGGCACCCAGCGTGTGGCCGGTCCAGCCCTTGGTCGAGGCCGCCGGGGGTGGGGTCTCGAAGACCTGGCGAATGGCGCGAGCCTCGACCTGGTCGTTCATCGGCGTGGCCGTGCCGTGGCAGTTGATGTAACCGATGGCCTCGGGATCGAGTCCGGCACGATCGAGCGCCTCGCGCATGGCGGCCACGGCGCCCGTGCCTTCCGGATGGGGTGAAGCCATGTGGTGGGCGTCCGAGCTCTCGCCCCAGCCGGCCAGGCGACCGAAGGCCTGCTCGGGCTGGCGCTCGAGGATCGCGAAGCCGGCCGCCTCGCCCAGGCTCAGGCCGTCCCGATCGCGATCGAAGGGTCGGCAGGGGTGCTCCGAGACCAGCTCCAGGGAATGGAAGCCGTAGAGCACCGACTGGCAGAGGCTGTCGACGCCGCCGACCACGGCCGCATCGGCCAGGCCGGCCTCGATCAGACGAGCCGCGGCGGCAAAGACCTTGGCGCTGGAGGAGCAGGCGGTCGAGATGGTCATGACCGGCCCGTTCAGGCCCAGACGCTGGGCGACGTAGGCGCTGGAAGTGTGCGGTGTGTGCACCCTCGGAAGCAGGAAGGACGGATCGAAATGCTCGCCCTGACCCATGGCCCGGTAGGCGGCCTCGGTGCTGCCGATGCCGGCGGTGCTGGTGCCGGTCACGCAGGCGATGCGTTCGGCACCCAGCCTCGATTTCAGTATCTCGACGCGTTCGATGAAGTCGTCGCCGCGAAGGCCGAGTTCGGCGAGGCGGTTGTTGCGGCAGTCGAAGCCGCGCAACTCGCTCGGCAGTTCCGTGTCCTCCACGCCTTCGACCCGGCCGATCCAGGTGTTCAGTGTGCAGGGCGCGAAGTCGTTGGGGCGCAGGCCCGACCGGCGCTCGGCCAGGGCCCGGCGCAGGACATCCAGCCCGGCACCTGGAGCGGCGCAGAGCGTCATGGCGGAGACGAACAGATCGCTGTTCATCGGCAAGATGGCATCGGGCCCGCAGTTGAACGGGCGCGCATGGGGAGGCAACACGGCATGCCGGCTAGTATATTCGGCCTGTTCCCGTACCGGCAAACCCATGCAGCGCCCGCAGCGAGACATCGCCACCGCCGATCTGATCGAGTCCATGCTGCCGGGGCTGTTGGTCCTGATCTGCAGTGCAGGCCTGGCCTGGTTGCTGGCCTGGGTCTGGGTGTGGGTCCACGCTCTGCGCCGGAGCCCGGACTGGTCCGGGCCCTTGCTGATGGTCTGCGGGCATCAACTCGTCGAGGGCCAGCCCTCGCCGGATTACCGGGCGCGCCTGGCCGCGGCGGCCGATCGTCTGGCCGCCGATCCTGCACTGGAACTGCTGCTGCTCGGCGGTGGCGAACCGTCCGAGGCGGGCGCGGGGCGCGACTGGCTGGTCGCTCACCGTGATGTGGATCCGTCCCGAATCGCGCTGGAAGAAGAGTCCGTCGACAGCCTGGAGAATCTCTACCTGGCCCGGGCGCTGATCGCTGATCGAAGCAATCCCGGCCTGTTGAGCTCCCGCTACCATCTCGGTCGACTGGCCGTGTTGGCCCGACAGGCGGGGCTGGAGGTCTGTCTGCTGCCCGCCGAGCCGCGCCCGGTGGTCGATGCCGCGCAGATCAGGCGGACCGCCATGGAAGCGATCTACCTGATCTGGTTCCTGTGCGGTCGCTTCTGGGCACGCCTTGCCCGTCGACCCCGATTGCTGGCGCAGCTGGGCGAGTGATGGGATGATGCGTTTTTGGCCAATGAAGTCCAGCGCATGAAACTCCAGTTGTCCACCTGGCCCGAAGTCGAGGCCTATCTGGAACGCAGCCAGGGCATCGTCATCCCGATCGGCTCGACCGAGCAGCACGGCCCGACCGGTCTGATCGGTACCGATGCGATCTGCCCGGAAACCATCGCCGGCGGCATGAGCGAGGCCGGCATTCTGGTGGCACCGACCATCAGCTACGGCATGGCTCAGCATCATCTCGGCTTTCCGGGCTCGGTCAGCCTCAGGCCGACCACCCTGCTGGCCGTGATCGGGGACGTGGTCCGCTCCCTGGCCTGCCAGGGTTTCCGGAAGTTCTATTTCCTCAACGGTCACGGCGGCAACATCGCCACGGTGCAGGCGGCCTTTTCGGAACTCTGGGCCGAGGACAGCCTGGCGGCCCGCGCGAGCGCGGTCGATCTCAGGCTGGCCAACTGGTTCATGGGCCCGCGCGTCGTCGAACTCAGCCGCGAGCTCTATGCCGATGCCGAGGGCCAGCACGCCACTCCCTCGGAGATTTCCCTGACCTGGCATGCCTATCCCGAGCAGGTCCGCCGGCTGCCGCTGGCGCCGGAACGCGCGCCGACCGGTCGGATCCAGGATGCCCGGAGTTTCCGCAGGCAGTTTCCCGATGGCCGCTGTGGCTCCGAACCGGCCCGCGCCGAGCTCGAGCACGGGCATCGGCTCTACGAAGCGGCACTGACCGATGCCCTGGACGACTATCGGCGCTTTCTGGAAATGTCAGTCGGCTGACCCATTCGGTCGCTTCGGCCGAAGCGATCCGCGTGCTCGGCGGCTCGCCAACGGGCAAGGCGTGACCGGACCGACACGGTGTTCGGTCTGGCACGGAATCTGGAAGATCAATGGACTGGTCATCGCGGACCCTGGTCCGCACCCCGACACCCAGGAGCGAGCAGTCGATGGAAATCGCGGCCTTCGATCACGAGCAGCGCCAGAAACTCGAGGACTACACCAGCGTCATCGGCGTGGGCATCCAGTTCGCCTTCCAGCCCGTGGTCGATCTCGAATCGAGCCAGGTCAAGGGCTACGAAGCGCTGCTCAGGGGGCGCTCCGGTGAGCCGAGTTCGAGCATCATCGAAAACGTGCTGCCGGAAAACCTGGCCTTCTTCGATCAGGCCTGTCGGACGCGGGCCATCGCCGAGGCCGCCAAGCTCGACGTTCGCGGGGCCCTGTTCGTCAACTGCATGCAGATCCGGCCGGACAATCTGGAGCTGGCCCTGAGCACCACCCGGGAGCAGGCCGAGCGTTACGGCATGCGACCGGAGCAGATCGTGCTCGAGTTCGCCAGCCTGGCGCGCCTGGGCAATCCCCGTGAGCTGGTCCATACGCGAGAGCGCGCGCAGGCGCACGGCTTCCGCGTGCTGGTCGACAATTTCGGCACCGGTGAGGCCGGCCTGAAGCGCCTGGCCGTGTTCCAGCCCGACTACGTCAAGCTCGATCACGAGCTGGTGCACGGTATCCAGAACAGCCGGCGCCGTCAGGCGATGGCCCGGGGCGTGCTGGCCTGCTGCCAGGCGCTCGGTGTGGAAGTGATCGCCGCCGGCCTGGAGCAGCAGGCGGAATTGCGGTGGCTCTATCAGGAACTCGATCTGCGCCTGTTCCAGGGGTACTACTTCGCGCGCCCGCGCCTGGCCGCCAAGCCTCGGGTGGCGCCGGAACGGATCGAGCTGCCGGCCGCGCCGAGCGCGGCCTGATCAGCGCCGCCGGCGCGCGAGTACCTGCAGCACCTGATCCAGGCTGGACCCGGCCGAGCGCAGGCAGACCAGCAGGTGGTACAGGAGGTCGGCCGCTTCCTCGTTGAGGGATTCCAGATCCCCCTGCACGGCGGCCAGGGCGACTTCCACCCCTTCTTCGCCGACCTTCTGTGCACAGCGAGGCGTGCCTTCGCTGAGTAGTCGAGCGGTGTAGCTTCCGTCCGAGTCGGCCCCGGCGCGTTCCTCGATCACCCGCTCCAGATCCGCCAGCAGGCTGACCGGCGGCAGGCGAAGGTCGCCGAAGCAGGTCTCCGTGCCCGTGTGACAGGTCGGCCCCTGGGGAAGGGCCTGGATCAGCAGGGTGTCGCGGTCGCAATCGCTGTTGATCGCGACGAGTTCGAGGACGTGGCCGGAGGTCTCGCCCTTGGTCCAGAGTCGCTGCTTCGAGCGTGAGAAGAAGGTCACCCGGCCGCTGTTCAGGGTCTCCTCCAGGGCCTCGGGGTTCATGTAACCCAGCATCAGCACGCGCCCGTCCCGAGCGTGTTGAACGATGGCCGGCAGCAGGCCATCGCCCTTGTTCCAGTCCAGTGGCTCGGACAGTTTCGAAGCGATGTTCATGGTGCGGTTCCTTGCTTGAGTCGGTGTCTGCTGATGACGCGTTTACTGGCGAACGTCGATGCCCTGCTCGGCCAGCCAGGCCTTGAGTTCGGGGATGGCGATCTGGCCGGAGTGGAAGACGGTGGCGGCCAGGGCGCCATCGACGTCGGCCTCGCGAAAGACGTCCAGGAAGTGCTCGCGGGCCCCGGCGCCACCGGAGGCGATCAATGGCACCTGGCAGCGCTGGCGCATGGCCTGGAGCTGGGGCAGGTCGTAGCCGGTGCGCACGCCGTCGGCGTCCATGCAGTTGAGGACGATCTCGCCGGCACCCAGGCGCTGGACTTCGTCGACCCAGTGCGCCGTGTCGCGCCGCGGATCGACCATATTGTCCGGGTCGCCGGTGTACTGGCGAACGCGCAGGGTCTCGCCCTCGCGGATCGAATCGATGCCGACGACGACGCACTGCGAGCCGAAGGCCTCGGCCAGTTCGCTGATCAGTTCGGGCCGTTCCAGGGCCGGTGAATTGACCGAGATCTTGTCGGCCCCGGCGTGCAGCACCGCACGGGCGGTGACCACGTCCCGGATGCCGCCGGCCACGCAGAAGGGGATGTCGATGGCTTCGGCAACGCGCTCGACCCAGCCCACGTCGACGCTGCGACCCTGGGGGCTGGCCGTGATGTCGTAGAACACCAGTTCGTCGGCCCCGGCGTCGCGGTAGCGCTCGGCCAGGTCGACGATGTCGCCCATGTCGCGATGGTCGCGAAAGCGCACGCCCTTGACGACGCGGCCCTCGCGGACGTCCAGGCAGGGGATGAGCCTTACTGCGACCATCGGCCGATATCCGTCAGGTCCACGCGGCCTTCCAGCAGGGCCCGGCCGACGATGCAACCGGCCGCGCCGGTTCGGGCCACGGCTTCGAGATCCGCCGTGCGGCCGATGCCCCCGGAGGCCTGGAGCTGGATCGAAGGGAAGCGTTCGACGATGGCTTCGTAGAGCGCGAGCGATGGGCCGTTGAGCATGCCGTCGCGCTCGATGTCCGTGCACAGGACGTGCTTCAGTCCGGCGTCGACGAAGCGGTCGAGGAGGCTGAACAGGTCCGTGTTGCCGGCCTCGGTCCAGCCCGCCGCACGCGGAAACCACTGGCCGTCCAGGCCGCGGCTGACGTCGAGTCCGGCGACGATCGCTTCCGGGCCCAGGCGTTCGATCCACTGGCAGACGGTGTCCGGTTCGCGCACGCAGAGGCTGCCGATGACGACCCGGCGTGCGCCAAGGTCGAGGCGCCGCTTCAGGTCCTGCTCGTTGCGTACGCCGCCACCGGTCTGCACCGGAATGTCGAGGGAACGACACAGCACGGCGATCAGGTCCAGGTTGCTGTCGTCACCGGAGCGCGCCCCGTCGAGATCGACCAGGTGCAGCCACTTCGCGCCGGCCAGGGCGTAGCGCTCGGCCAGCGCCAGGGGATCCTCCTCGTAGCGGGTTTCTCGATCGTAGTCGCCCTGGGACAGGCGCACGACGTTGCCATGGCGAAGATCGATGGCAGGAATTAAGATCATTTCGGGTCCTTTTCCGACGCTGGGAAGTCCATGCCTGAATGGCAGTGTAGGTCGTTCGGCGCGATGGGGTCCTGGGAACGGGTCATGCCGGTGCCTCGAGGAAATTGGCCAGCAGGCGCGCGCCGGCGCCGGCCGACTTTTCCGGATGGAACTGGCAGGCGGCGAAATTGCGATGGCGAACGACAGCCGCGAAGGGCCGACCGTGCTCGCTGATGGCCACCGCATGATCGATGGGGGCCGCGTAGCTGTGCACGAAGTAGAACCACTCCTGGCCGTCGAGGCCCCGGGCCAGCGGATCGGTCGGTCGCGTCCACTGCAATTGGTTCCAGCCCATATGGGGCAGTCGCTCGTGCGGGGCGACCTCGAGTCGGCGCACTCGGCCGGGGATCAGGCCCAGGCAGTCGCAATCGCCTTCCTCGGAATGCTCGAACATCAGCTGAAGCCCCAGACAGATGCCCAGCACCGGCTGCTCGAGGGCGCGGATCGCGTCGACCAGGCCCGCCGATGCCAGGGCCTGCATCGCCGAGCGAGCGGAGCCGACGCCGGGCAGGATCACGCGATCGGCCGACGCGATGCGCTCGGGGTCGGAGCTGAGCTCGGCCGTCACGCCCAGGCGGTGCAGGGCATGCAGCACGGAGCCGAGGTTGGCGCCGCCGGAGTCGATGACGGCGAGCTTCATGGCCGCGCCTCGCTGAATGGCCTGCCTGGACGCGCGATCATCAGAGCATGCCCTTGGTCGACGGGATGCCGGCCTGGCCTCGAGCCAGCGCGGGTCGCAGCGCCCGGCCGACACCCTTGAAGCAGGCCTCGACCATGTGATGCGTGTTCTCACCGCGCAGCTCGATGTGGATGGCGCAGCGCAGGGCCTGGGCCAGCGAGGCGAAGAAGTGGCTGACCATTTCCGTGTGCAGGCCGCCAACGGACTCGCGCGGGAAGGTGCCATCGAGGACGAAGGCGGGCCGCCCGGACAGGTCGATGGCCACACGGGCCAGGGACTCGTCCATCGGCAGGACGAAACCGTAGCGGCCGATGCCGGCACGGTCGCCCAGGGCCCGATCGAGGGCTTCGCCGAGGGCCAGGGCGCAGTCCTCGACCGTGTGGTGCTCGTCGACGTGCAGGTCACCCTGGCAGTCGAGAGACAGGCTGAAACCGGCGTGCGCGGCGATCTGTTCGAGCATGTGGTCGAAGAAGCCGATGCCGGTGCCGATCGTGACCGGCTGGGTCTGATCCAGGTTGACCGCGACGGTGATGCGGGTTTCGCGCGTGCCCCGCTCGACCCGGGCCCGGCGAGGCGTGGACAGCAGTTCGGCCGCGACGCGATCCCAGGGCTGGCCCTCGGGACCCACGCGCAGCCCCTTGATGCCCATGTTGGCAGCCAGCTGCAGGTCGGTCTCGCGATCGCCGATCACGGCCGAGAGCTCGCGGTCCATGCCAGGGTCCCTGAGGTAGTCGAGGAGCATGCCGACGCCCGGCTTGCGGGTCGGAGCCTGGTCCTCGGGGCGGGTCGGATCGATGTGGATGGCGTCGAAGACGATGCCCTGAGACTCGAGAATCTGGAGCAGCAGCGTCTGCGGTCCCTCGAACTGCTCGGTCGGGAAGGACTCGGTGCCCAGGCCATCCTGATTGGAGACCATCACGAAGCGGTAGCCGGCGGCCTTGAGCTCGAGCAGGGCGGGGATCACGCCCGGCATCAGGCGGAATTTCTCGTAGCTGTCGATCTGCTCGTCGGCCGGTTCTTCGATCAGGCAGCCATCGCGATCGATGAACAGGATCTTTCGGGTACTCATTGAACAGGCTCCTGAGCATGAGTGGATTCGAGAAAGTCGAGCAGGCGGGTCGTTTCCTCCGCGCTGCCGATGGTGATGCGAACGCAGTTGTCCAGGCCCGGCTGCGCCGATTGATTGCGCAGGCGAATGCCGGCTTCGGCGGCCCGCGCGATGAGTGCCTCCGCGTCGGCCACCCGGATCAGGACGAAGTTGGCCTGGCCCGGCCACAGGCGCTGGATGCCCGGCAGGCGCTCGAGACCGGCAACCAGGCGCTTTTTCTGTTCGGCCAGTTCGCTCAGCTGGCGCTCGAGCCGGTCCGGCCCCGCCAGGGCGGTCAGGCCGGCGCGCACGGACGGTGTCGGCAGCGGGTAGGGCGCGATGATCCGCCGCAGCAGGCCGATCACCCTCGTGTCGGCGATCAGGCTGCCCAGGCGGCAGCCCGCCAGGGCATAGGCTTTCGAGAGGGTGCGCAGGATGACCAGGTTGGGATGCCGATCGATCAGGCGGCTCATGGACTCGGCTTCGCTGAATTCGATGTAGGCCTCGTCAACCACCACCAGACCCTGGCCGAGAATGGAGCGGCAAAGCGATTCGACGGTCGCCGAGGAAATCTCGTTGCCGGTCGGATTGTTGGGCGAGCAGAGAAAGACCAGGCGGGCGGGGAGGGCGGCGCGCAGTCCGTCCTCGTCCAGGCGCCACTGCGCTCCGTCGTCGATCAGCGGCACGGCCTTGACCGGCGCGCCCTGGATCCGGGCCGACAGGGCGTACATGCCGAAACAGGGCGGGCAGACGATGACCGGATCCTGATCCGCGCGACAGAAGGCCCGGATCAGCAGGTCGATGCCTTCGTCGCTGCCGCGGGTGATCAGCAGGCGCGCTTCCGGCACGTCGTAGCGCTCGGCGAGACGCCGTCGGAGCTCGGGCGGCTGCGGGTCCGGGTAGCGGTTGAGCTGTTGCCCCTCATCGCCATCCGGTGCCCAGGGGCTTTCGTTGGCGTTGAGCAGGATGCCGGCGCTGTCGGCCAGGGCACGCGCGGAGGCGTAGGGCTGCAGCGCAAGCACTTCCGGCCGGGCCAGATCGAGGATCGGATCGGACATCGATTCGTTAGCCATTGGCCTGGTCCAGGGCATCGAGGCGCAGTTGGATGGCGAGGCGGTGGGCGTCCAGGCCCTCGTGGGCGGCCAGGCGGGCCCCGGGCGGCCCGAGGGTCCGCAGGCCGTCGGGTGTGGCCTGCTGCACGGTCATGCGGCGCATGAAATCGGCCACCGACAGGCCCGCTTCGGAGCGCGCCCAGCCCGCCGTGGGCAGGACGTGATTGGTGCCGGAGATGTAGTCACCCAGTGACTCGGGCGTGTAGTGACCGAGAAAGACCGAGCCGGCGCTGTCGATCTCCTCGCACAGGCCTTCGGCATCGCGGCAGGCGATGATCAGATGCTCGGGCGCGTAGGCATTGCTGATGCGCACGGCCTGCTCGAGATCGGGCACCACGATGGCGGCCCCGTGGCCCATGGCCTGACGCGCAATGTCGGCGCGCGGCAGTCGCTCGAGCAGGGCTTCGAGGGCGCGATCGGTCGCCTCGGCCAGTTCCCGGCTGGTGGTGATCAGGAAGGCCTGCGAGTCCGGACCGTGCTCGGCCTGCGACAACAGGTCGATGGCGACGAACTCCGGATTGGCGCTGTCGTCGGCCAGCACCAGGACTTCGGAGGGGCCGGCCGGCAGGTCCATCGCCGCGCCATCGGCGGACTCGGCCACCTGGCGCTTGGCCTCGGCCACGAAGCGATTGCCCGGCCCGAAGATCTTGGCCACGCGGGGCACGGACTCGGTGCCATAGGCCATGGCCGCCACGGCCTGGGCGCCTCCGGCAACCAGTACCGTGTCGATGTCGAGGCGGTGGGCGATGGCGCGGACGGCCGCGTCGGCCCGGCCGTCGGCACCGGGTGGCGTGGCCAGCACGATGCGCCGACAGCCCGCCAGTCGCGCGGGGACGCCGAGCATGATGGCGGTGGAGGGCAGCGGCGCGGTGCCCGCGGGCACGTAGAGCCCGACCGGATCGAGGGGGCGCCAGCGGGCCTGGCAGCGCACGCCGGGCGCCGTCTCGACGCTGATGTCGCTGGGCTTGCCGGCGGCGTGAAATCGGCGCACGGTGCCGATGGCCGTGTCGATGGCCTGGAGCAGGTCCTCATCGAGTTCCGTGGCCGCACTGGCCAGGCTTTCGGGGCTGGCCAGCAGGCTTTCCGGTTCGCGCCCGTCGAAGCGGCGCCCGTAGTCGAGCAGCGCGGCGTCGCCATCGCGGCGGACGCGGGCCAGGATGTCGGCCACGGTCCGGCGCAATTCAATGTCCGCTTCCATGCTCGGACGCGCCAGCAGCTGCAGCAGGCCGGCGTCGTCGAGGGTGCTGGCGTCGATGATCCTCATGCGAGCATCTTCTCCACGGGCAGCACCAGCACGGCCGAGGCACCGGCCCGCTTGAGTTCTTCCAGGTGCTCCCAGAACACCTGTTCGGTGCAGACCGCGTGGACCGCGACCCGGTCCGGCTGGCCTTCCAGGCTGAGCACGGTCGGGGATTCGGCCCCGGGGAGCATGGCCGAGATGTCGGCCAGGCGGTCGCGCGGCGCGTGCAGCATGACGTACTTGGTTTCGGCGGCCTGCTGGACGCCCTGGATGCGGGTCAGTAGCTTGGCGAGCAGACGCTCGGCCTCGTCATCCAGTGCGGCAGGGCTCCGATACAGGGCAGCCTGGGAGCTGAGCACCTCGTCGACGGCCTTGAGGTGGTTGGCGCGCAGGGTCGTGCCCGTCGAGACCAGATCGACGATGGCATCGGCCGTGCCCAGGCTGGGGGCGATCTCGACGGCCCCATTGAGGGTCACGATGTCCGCTTCCACCCCGTGGCGCTCCAGGTACTGCCGGGTCAGGCAGGGGTAGCTGGTGGCCAGGCGCTTGCCGGCCAGCATGTTCACGCCGGTGAACACCTGATCTTCGGGAATCGCCAGCATCAGGCGACAGTCGCCGAACTCGAGCTTGAGGAGGGATTCCAGTTCGGCGCCGGGCCGGCGCTGGCGGCTTTCCAGCAGCTTTTCCATGGCCACGTTCTCGCCCACGATGCCGAGCTGGCAGACGCCCTCGAGCAGTAGCCGGGGAATGTCGTCGTCACGGACCAGCAGCAGGTCGACGGGCAGGTTGCGCCCGTACCAGAACAGCTTGTCCTTGGAGCGGGCGAAGCTCAAGCCCGAGCGTTCGAGCAGGGACAGGGAGCGGTCGGCGAGGCGACCGGATTTCTGAATGGCGATCTTGAGTCGGGTCATGTCTTGAGTCGTTGCAGTGCGAGTGAGTAACCCCCGTTCCCGTCCTCCAGGAAGCGAGCCACGCGGCCGATGGTGGTCACGCTGACGCCGGTCAGGTCGTGAATCTCCCGGTAGGGCAGGCCCTGATCCAGCAGACGGACGACCCGCCAGCGATCGACCAGGGCTTCCAGTTCGGCCGGCGTGGTCAGATCCTTCAGCAGGGCGCGGCATTCGTCGGGCGTCCGCATGGCCAGGAAGGCCTCGGCGAGGCTGGATCGGGCGGCGCGGTTGGCCTTGGTGTGTTCGGGGTCGAGTTGTTTCATGGCGGATTAATGTAATAACACGCTATTACATTAACACCGGCCTGTGAAGGAAACAAGCAGGAAGGGTGTCGAATGGAAAGGTCGTGCGGACAAAGAAGCGGGCCGCGCCGACGAGGATCAGTGCGGCCCGCGGTGCGAAGGCTGGACGGTCGAGGGTCTCAGCCGTCCCGATGGCGCCGGCCGTGACGCCGCTGGTCATAACGATGGTCGTCACGATTGTGGTGACCATGGCCGTGACGGTCGTGTCGTCCGCCGCGCCCGTCGTCATGGTCATGCCAGCGATCGCGCGAGTAGTAGCGTTGATTGAGACGGCAGCGATTCAGGCGCTCCGAGCGGCGATTCGTCTCGCGATCGAGTTCCCGAGGACGCGCATCCAGAGCCCAGCGATAGTGGGCATCCCAGTCCAGGGACCAGCGCGGTCCGGAGACTCGACATCCGCGACGGTGGGCGCTGTGTGCCTGCGCCGTGGCCTGGCTGGCGTATTCACGTGCTCGATGGCTACGGCGGTCGTGCCGGCGGCCCCAGCGTTCGTCTCGGCGATGAGGCCGGCGATCCCAGCCTGCATCGCGATCATGGCCGTTTGCGCCGAGCAGCAGGCTGGTCACCAGCCATTCCGGCCCGAACTCCTCATGGGTATCGGCCTTGGGTGCGGACCAGGCGGGCAGGGCGAACAGAGCGGCCGAAGCCAGCAAGGCGGCGCGACTGAATGAGTAGGCGGTTTGACGATTCATGATCGGGTCCTTTTCTGTGGAGTGCAGGACGATCATTGCCGACCCCCGCTAAATCGCTTCTGAACCGGGCCTTCAGCTGCCATTCACCTGGGGGTGGCAGCATCCGCATCGGATTCCGAGGAGTTGTTCCGATGAAGCGTTTACCCCTGCTGTTCCTGATTCTGGGCTTGGCGGCCTGTGCCAGCCATCCACCGCTCGAGACCGTCGAACGCGTCGACCTGGATCGCTACATGGGCCAGTGGTACGTCATTGCGAACATTCCCTATTTCGGCGAGCGCGGAAATCTTGCCGGGCGGGCCATCTATCGGCCTCGCGAGGATGGGCGCATGGACGATATCTACCTGTACAAGGAGGATCGCCTGGACGAGGAGGATCAGCGCATGGAAGGCATCGCCTGGGTGGTCGATGAAACCAGTCAGGCGCGCTGGAAGGTTCGCTTCTACTGGCCCTTCACCTTCGACTACTACATCGTCGAACTCGATCCCGACTACCAATGGGTGATCGTGGGGCATCCTTCACGAGACTACGCCTGGATCATGGCGCGTGAGGCGCGCCTGCCCGATGGACTCTACGAGGAGCTGCTCGGGCGTCTGGACGAGCACGGCTTCGACTCCTCGCAGCTGCGCAAGGTCGTCCAGTATCCCGATCAGCTCGGTCAGCCCGGTTTCCAATAGGGGCGGTCGGATTCAATTGACCTCGGGTCGGGGCGCCGGACGCCGTCGCCAGCGTGCTCGCAGACTGATCCACAGGACGCCGGCCAGAATCAGTCCGCCGCCGATCAGCAGCCTTGCTCCGGGTCGGTCACCCCAGACCAGGATGCCCAGCAGCACCGCCAGCAAGGGGACGAGCAGCAGATGCGGTGTGATGCGCTGCACTTCGTGCCGCTGGATCAGCCAGTAGAAGCCGCCATGGCCGATGATCGAGGCGGCGATCGCGGAGTAGATGACGGCCACCCAGGCCAGCGGTTCCGCGAGCGTGGTCGGTAGCCGCTCGAGCGGCGACTCGATCACCAGGGCCACAACCGCCATCGGCAGGACGCTCAGCGCGGCGTTCCAGGCCTGGAAGTTGAGCACGCCGACGCCCTTGAGCCCCCGCATCAGAATCGTGCCCACGGCCAGGCTGAGCGCGGAGGCCATCACCAGGGCGAGGACGTCGAGCTGAGACAGCACCAGCGGGTCGAGGCCCATGATGAGCACTCCGGTAAAGGCCAGGCTGATCCCCGCGACGCTGCGCCAGCCGATGCGCTCGCCGAGGAAGATCACGGCCAGCAGCGTCGACAAGGGGATGTAGATCTGCATCAGCAGCGCGATCGAGGACACGTCCGCCGAGCGACCCAGGGCCAGAAAGACCAGGCCGAAGTGAATGGCGCCCATGCTCCAGCAGCAAGCCAGCAGTCGCAGCCACTGATCCCGAGGTGGTCGTCGGAGGAGCGGAAGCAGAAGCAACAGCACCAGAGCGAAGCGCACCACCGTGAAGGTGATCGGCTCGAAGCTCCTCACCGCCCAGGCCGCAGCGATGAAATTGCCCGCCCAGAGCAGGCAGATCGACAGTAGCAGCAGATAGTGAGCCAGGGGCATTGTCGGGCTCCGGTCGAGTTGCCCCATTTTGGACCTTTACCGGGTTTCGGATGACGAAATCTGTCAGTTTTGATCCGGCGGTGTCGATTTCGAAGGCTCGAAAGCCCGTTTTCATTGGGGTTGCAGATATTTGGCACGAAAAGTGCATTATCTCCCCCGACAGTTCCAAGCAACACTGAACAAGAGCGAGAAAAGACACCATGGCCGACTTCAACCTGATCATCAATGACAACCACGACGCCGACCTCATCGCATCCGTGGACGACTCCTCCTTCAATGGGCTGCTGTCCGACGAAGTGGTGATGCAGTGGCTGATGGATCTCGAAGCCGAAGATTCGGCCGCCGATCTCGAAGAAAGCCGCGACGAGATGACCGCTCGCCGGCTCCAGGCCTGAACTGTCCCGAAATTACGGGAAGGGGAACCCTCTAGGGTGACAGTCTGATCGGTCACCCGCCCCGGGCGAGACTGCCGGGGTCCAGACAGCGCAACGCGCCCACTGTCAAGGTGGGCGCGTTCGTCTTTTGGGGGTTCGAAAAAGCGTCGATCGGCGCTGCCCTGAACGGTCATCACCGGACCAATAGTGTCAAAAAATGTCCCTTCTCACCGATGACGAATTTCCCAACCCCTTGAAAAACAGGGCCTCAGCTCAGGTTGGCATGATTAATGCATGTATATACCCGTAACCGTAAACCACGCTAAGGGATAATCATGGAACAGCTTGCCTACAACAACGACAGCCAGTTCAACGCGCTTCTGTCCGACGAAGTGGTCATGCAGTGGCTGATGGATCTCGACGCCGAGGAAGACAGCAAGGTCGAGAACGACGCGTCGGTTGGCGAATACCGCGCCTGATACGAAATTCAGAGGGATCGGCCCGCCAAGAGGCCGACCTTCGACCAGAATGGGAAGGGGAACCCTATAGGATACCTGCAGGTGAAAGGGTATCCGCCCCCGGGCCACGATCTCCGGCCGCATGGGGAGACCTGAACAGAACGCCAGTCCCGAGCGATCGGGACTGGCGTTTTCTTTTCTGTCCGACCGGCCCGACGATGGTCTGGAGCCGCCTATTCCACCGTGACCGATTTGGCCAGGTTGCGCGGCTGGTCCACGTCGGTCCCCTTGAGAACCCCCACGTGGTAGGCCAGGAACTGCAGTGGCAGCACCTGAATGATCGGGGAAATGATCGAGTGGGGCGCCGGCACCCGGATCATCCGGATGCCCGGCGCCGGCGCCAGGCTGACGCCTCGGTCCGCGAACACGTAGAGCATCCCGCCGCGTGCCCGCACTTCCTGCAGATTGGAGATCAGCTTGGTCAGCAGGGGATTGCTCGAAGCGGGCACGATGACCGGCAGGGTGTCGTCGACCAGCGCCAGCGGTCCATGCTTCAGCTCGCCGGCAGCGTAGGCCTCCGCGTGGATGTAGGAAATCTCCTTCAGCTTCAGCGCCCCTTCCATCGCGATCGGATACTCGGGACCCCGGCCCAGGAACAGGGCGTGTGCCTTGGAGGCGATCTCTTCGGCGACCTGCTGGACCTCGCCGTCCATGGCCAGCACTTCCCGCGCCTGCTGGGAAGCCTGGCCCAGGTCTTCGAGAACCTGACGAATCATCCCCGGGTCGGCCTCGCGGGCCTTTGCCAGGGCGGCGGCGAACAGCAGCAGCACGGTCAGCTGGGTGGTGAAGGCCTTGGTCGAGGCGACCCCGATCTCGAGGCCCGCCCGGGTCATCAGAACGTTCTCGCACTGCCGCGTGAGGGCGCTTTCGGGCACGTTGCAGATGCCGAGCGTGGAGAGATAACCGGCGTGCTCGGCGCGTTCCAGGGCGGCCAGGGTGTCCGCGGTTTCCCCGGATTGGGAAATCGCGATCAGCAGGGTGTCTTCCGGAATCGCGGGTTCGCGATAACGGTATTCGCTGGCGATCTCCACGCTGACCGGAACGCGCGCCAGACGTTCGATCCAGTAGCGCGCCACCAGGCCGGCGTGGTAGCTGGTCCCGCAGGCCAGGATATGGATGGCACGAACCCGGCCCAGCAGTTCCGGGTCGAGGCTGGGGCAGATCCGGGTGCCATCCAGGTGGGCATTCAGGGTGGTGGCGATCGCTTCCGGCTGTTCGTGGATTTCCTTTTCCATGAAATGCCGGTAGCGGCCACGATCGGCGCTGTCGGAGGGCAGGCTGGAAATTCGCACCGGGCGCTCGACGGACTCTCCATCCATGCGGATGACGCGTGCCTCGGCTCGCTTCAGCTCGACCAGATCACCATCCTCGAGAAACATCATCTGCTGGGTGACGGGCACCAGCGCCGCGGCATCCGAAGCGAGGAAGTTCTCGCCGACACCGACGCCCACGACCAGGGGGCTGCCCTGACGGGCACCGAAGATCCGGTCCGGATAGTCGTGCAGGATCACCGCGATCGCATAGGCTCCGTCGAGCTGCTTGAGCGCCTGGCGAATGGCCTGCAGAGGCGAGGCGTGCGCGGTCAGCTCGTGATCGATGAGATGGGCGATGACTTCGCTGTCGGTTTCCGAGCTGAATTCGTAGCCTCGATCCTGGAGTTGCTGTCGCAGTTCGCTGAAATTCTCGATGATGCCGTTGTGCACCACGGCGACGCGCTGGCCGGACAGGTGCGGGTGGGCATTTTCGCGCGAAGGCGCGCCATGGGTCGCCCAACGGGTATGCGCGATGCCCAGATGGCTGCTCAGTTCGGCGGGCAGGCCTGCAGCCATCTTGGCCACCTTGCCGACTTCGGTGTGGTCGTAGAGCTCGCCGTCCTCGGTCAGGCAGGCCAGTCCGGCCGAGTCGTAGCCCCGGTACTCCAGGCGCTTGAGCCCGTCGAGCAGGATGGGGATGATGTTGCGTTCGGCGTTGGCCGCGACGATGCCGCACATGGGAGCCTGCCCCTTGCTGAATCAGTGGTCGCTAGGATAGCGCGCTTGGTCGACGATGGGGCGAACCGGTTCAGTCTCTGGGCGGCCAGGGGATGAACGGCGAGGTCGTCCGCTGATACTCGCGGTAGGCATCGCCGCGGGACTTCAGCGATTGCTGCTCCGTGTACGGGATGCCCGTCAGGCGGTACAGGAACAGCAGCATCAGCACCGGGCCCAGCCAGGTCAGCCATTGGGCCGGAGCGCCCAGGGCAAGCAGCGGGTAGCTGAACCAGTGCAGCCACTCGAAGAAGTAGTTCGGATGGCGGGAATAGCGCCAGAGGCCCCGCCGACAGACCTGCCCGCGAGTGCTCGGATCCTTCCTGAAGGCGGCCAGCTGACGGTCGGCCAATGACTCACCGCCCAGGCTGATTGCCCAGATGGCCAGGCCGGCAAACACGGCCGGCCCCAGGGTCGAATCCGGGTCGTTGGCCACGACCCAGGCGGGCAGGGCGAACAGCCAGGCGATCAGGGCCTGGCCGATGAAGAAGACGAAGAAGAAGGCGTTGGCGCGCGTGCCGAAGTGCTCACGCATGGCCTGGTAACGACCATCTTCCTGATCGTGGCCGGCCAGGCGGACGGCCAGGTGTCGAGCCAGACGGAAGGCCCAGCTGCCGGTGACCAGGGCGACGAGCAGGCGCTTCTCGACCGCGCCTTCGCCGAGCAGGGCATAGGCCAGGGCCAGGCCCCCGATGCAGGCCGCCCAGGCGGCATCCACCCAGTCGGCTCGGCCCGAGCGAAGTTGCCAGGCCCAGAGGCCGATCATCAACAAGACCACGGCGGCCAATGCGATCAACAGATCCATGCTGCGCAGTATGCCCCAGGCCCCGTGAGGATTCCGGGCCCGCCGGAATCGGCGGGCCCGGGAGCGGTCAGGCGGAGGTGAAGATGAAACGCGGTCGGTTGTAGAGCGTGCCGGCGATGCCGGCCAGGATCAGGGCCAGCAGGCCCGTGCTGCCGATCGACAAAGCGAACCAGAGCGTGTTGACGGGCTCGCCCCGAACCAGGTCCAGGATCAGCACGTTCTGGCTCAACAGGGGCACCAGGGTCATCCAGGTCTCGGTCCGCGTCGGATCGATCAGGATCCACATGCTCGGGATCATCGGAATGATGATCACCATGCCCATGTAGCTCTGCGCCTCGCGGAAACTCTTCGCGAAGGCCGCCAGGATCGTCAGCAGGGAAGCGGCCAACAGGGCTGCCGGTGCCACGAGCACGAAGGCCAGTCCCGCGACCGTCAGATCGAGATTGAGCGCCATGTCCATTTCGGCCACCGGCAGCATGCCCATGGCATAGACGAAGGCGATCAATCCCAGGCCCAGGGTCAGCAGGGCGAAGGTGGTGGTCGCGGCCAGCTTGCCGGCCATGATCTGCCACCGGGGCATCGGGTTGATCAGCAGGGGCTCTAGGGACTTGCGCTCGCGCTCGCCGGCGGTCGTGTCGATGGCCATGTGCATCGAGCCGACGAAGACCGTGATCAGGATGAAGTAGGGCAGGAAGGCCAGCAGCATGCCGCCCCGGGATTCGGGCGTCGACAGATCGTCGATCCTGATGTCGATGGGACGGGTCAGATCCGGGTGGACCCCGCGCAGTTGCAGCCGGAGGTGACTGATCTGGCGCCCGTAGGCGTTGAGGTAGGCGCGCACTCGACTGACCGTGGTCCCGGCGTAGCGCAGGGATTGGTCGACCATCAATTCGACCGGGGCCGGGCGGCCCTCGCGCCAGGCATGGCCGAAGTCCTCGGTGATGCGCAGGATCACCTCTTCCTCTTCACTACGGATCGCCTCGGCCGGGTCGGCCGGCGGGTCCTTGATGACCACGCCCTGGCGCTCCAGATGGCGAATCAGCTCGGGCGCGTGTTCGGCGCCGATCACCGGCAGCTCGAGGGTGGCCTCCATGCGCTCGGTGGTCTGCCGGGTCATGAAGGTCATCATCGCGGCAAAGATCACCGGGCCCATCAGCGGGCCGATGATCAGGGTATTGATGATCACCCGGCGATCCCGGAAGTTGTCGAGCATTTCCTTGATGTAGACAGCCATCATGCGAGCAGTCCCTCGTCGCTACCGATCAGTTTCACGAATGCGTCTTCCAGGTTGGCCTGGCCCGATTGCTCGATCAGCTCCTGGGCCGTGCCCTGGGCGGCGACGCGGCCCTTGGCGATGATGACGATGCGGTCGCAGAGTGCGGCCACCTCCTGCATGATGTGGGTCGACAGCACCACGCAACGTCCCTCGCGCTTGAGCTCGTTGAGGAAGCCGCGCAGGGCCCGGGTCGTCATCACGTCCAGACCGTTCGAGGGCTCGTCGAGCAGCACCGTGCGCGGGTCGTGGATCAGGGCGCGAGCAATGGCCACCTTGACGCGCTGACCCTGGGAGAAGCCATCGGTCTTGCGGTCGATGAAGCCGCCCATGTCCAGGACTCTGGCGAAGTACTCGATGCGTTCTTCGATACGCGCCTCGTCGAGGCCCTGGAGCTTGCCGTAGTAGCGGATGTTCTCGCGCGCGGTCAGGCGATCGTAGAGGCCGCGGGAGTCGGGCACCACGCCCAGCGCTCGCTTGACCTTCAGGGGCTCGGCCGCGGGGTCGATGCCGTCGATTCGCATCGAGCCGCTGTCCGGGCTCAGCAGGGTGTAGAGCATGCGCATGGTGGTGGTCTTGCCGGCCCCGTTCGGGCCCAGCAGGCCGGTGATCTGGCCGTCCATGGCCAGGAAGCTGACCTCGTCGACGGCCACGACCTTGCCCTTGTTGAAGGTCTTGCGGAGTTGCTTGGCTTCGATCATGGACGGGGCCCCAGCAGGTCGATGAAGAAGGGATTCGCACCCAGGGTGTCGATGCATTCGATCGACAGGTCATCGAGGGAGGCGGAATCGATGAACTGGCGGATGATGCCGCTGAAGCAGGGGTGGCTCATCACCGTATGCCCCAGCCCCGGCCCGACCAGGTGCAGGCTGTTGCTGAACTGCTCGGCGGCCTCCTCGCCGTACTCGGGCGGCGTCACCGGATCCAGCTCACCGGACAGGATCAGGATCGGCTTGTCCGAATCGAAGGGCTCGAAGAAGTCTTCGGCCACCGCTCCCGCCGGCCACCAGGCACAGACCGTGTCGTAGAACTCCAGCATCATGTTGCCGAGCAGGGTGTCCTCCACGGGGAGGTCGCGCGGCCACTCCGGCCAGTCCTCGCTGCAGCCGACCGCGAAGTTGAGCCCGAGGGCGATCTGGCTGGACATTTCGTCCGAGACGATCATCGCCTGGCTGGCCAGGCGTGCCGGACTGCCGGTGCTGTCCGCTTCGTGCACCAGATAGGGAATGATCATCTGCGTCAGCGGGTTGTAGGCGAGAAAGCGCAGGGAGCTGGCCAGGGTCTCGTCACCGAACTCCACTGGAACGCCGAGACCGGTCCGGGGATGGCTGATGGTCAAGGAATCGGTCTGCTCGCGATAGCGCTGGATCAGCCGGTCGAAGGCCTGGTCCACGCCCGGGAACTGCTCGGCACAGGCTTCGGACTGCAAGCAGGTCTCGAACAGGCGATCGAGGGCCTGGTCGAGCTTGAGTGCGTGCTCCGAACCCAGGCGCAGACGGGTCGGCGCCACCGCATCGATCACGACGCTGCGGACGGCCTCCGGGTAGCTGCGCAGATAGACCTGGGCCATGCGGGTGCCGTAGGAGCCGCCGATCAGGTTGATCTGATCGAAACCCAGGTGCTGCCGCAGGCGCTCGACGTCGTCGACGGCCTGGGCGGTGGTGTAGAAGCGGACGTCCGCATCCCACTCGTCCATGCACTGGCGAAGCTCCGTGTCGATGGCCTCGAAGCCCATCTCGATCCATTGCTCTTCCTGCTCGATCTCGCAGTCGAGGGGGTTGGAGCCCCCGGTGCCGCGCTGATCGAGAAAGACCATCGCGCGGTCGCGGTAGATGTCCCGCAGGGCGGTGGCCACCATCGGGGCGACCGCGACGGCCGACTGCCCCGGCCCGCCGGCGAGAAAGAACACCGGGTCGGGCTGGGCCGTCGATGCGCGGGCCGGAACGACGGCGAAGCGCAGTTCGATCTTCCTTCCCTCGGGATCGGCCGGATTCTCGGCGACCTCGAGCGTGCCACAGCGTGCTGAGACGCTCAGCGTGCCGGGTCCGCCGAGCTCGCAGGCGTCCAGGTGATCGAACTCCGCGGCGCTGAGCGGAACCGCCCAGAAAAGGCCGAGCAGTACCAGCGGCAAGCCGCTACGATTGATTCGCACAGTCATTACCCCAATGATGTTTCACTTCAACGCGAGTCAGCCATTCTGCCCGGCCCTCGTGACAATTCCAACAGGCCAATCGTCATGCACGCGCTCGAAGTACGGAATCTCCAGAAAACCTATCGCAACGGCGTGGTGGCGCTGAAAGGCGTCGACCTGAGCGTCGAAGAGGGTGATTTCTTCGCCCTGCTGGGGCCGAACGGGGCCGGCAAGTCGACCCTGATCGGCATCGTCAGCTCCCTGGTCAATGCCAGCGCGGGCGAAACCCGGGTGTTCGGTACCAGCGTGCAGAAGAACCGCTCCCAGGCCATGGCCGAGATCGGCCTCGTGCCCCAGGAAGTCAACTTCAATCAGTTCGAGAAGCCCTTCGACATCGTCGTCAATCAGGCCGGTTACTACGGCGTACCCAGGAAGATTGCCCGCGAGCGGGCCGAGTACTACCTGAAGAAGCTGAGTCTCTGGGACCCGGCCTTCCGCATGTCACGCAGCCTGTCCGGCGGCATGAAGCGCCGGCTGCTGATCGCGCGGGCCATGGTGCACGAACCGCGGCTGCTGATCCTCGATGAGCCGACCGCCGGTGTCGACATCGAGATTCGCCGGTCGATGTGGAAGTTCATCAAGGAGATCAACGAGGCCGGGACCACGGTGATCCTGACCACGCACTATCTGGAAGAGGCGGAGAATCTCTGCCGCAACATCGCCATCATCGATCAGGGCAGGATCGTCGAGAACACCAGCGTCAAGGCCCTGCTCGGAAAGCTCGACATCGAGACCTTCGTCCTCGACCTGCGTGAGCCTGCAAGCGAGTTACCGAGCATCGAGGGCATCGAGGTCGTGCAGCGCGATGCGACCACCCTGGAGGCCAGCATTCCGAAGTCGCAGAGCCTCAACCGCCTGTTCCATGTCCTGGAAGAGCACGGCATGGAGGTCGTGTCGATGCGCAACAAGGCCAATCGCCTGGAGGAACTGTTCGTTCGTCTGACCAACCTCGATCATCGGGAGGACGCGGCATGAGCGTGCAGGTCTCTGCAAAGAGTTACTGGATCGGCTACCAGACGATCCTGATCAAGGAAATCACCCGGATCCTGCGCATCTGGGCCCAGACCCTGATTCCCCCGGTGATCACGATGAGCCTGTACTTCGTGATCTTCGGTGCGATCATCGGCCGTCGGGTCGGCGAGATGAACGGCCTGCCCTACATGGACTTCATCGTGCCGGGTCTGATCATGCTCAGCGTGATCACCAACTCCTACGGCAACATCACCAGCTCCTTCTTCGGCGCCAAGTTCGGTCGCCACGTGGAAGAACTGCTGGTCTCGCCGCTGCCGCCCTGGATCATCCTGGCCGGCTACGTCTCCGGGGCCGTGTTCCGCGCTCTGGCCGTCGGCATCCTGGTCTGGCTGATCGCCGGGGTGTTTTCCGGCTTCCACATGCACAACGTGGCCGTGACCTTCTCGATCCTGATCCTGACGGCGGTGGTGTTCGCCCTGGGCGGGTTCATCAACGCGATCTATGCCCAGAAGTTCGATGATATTTCGATCATTCCGACCTTCGTGCTCCAGCCCCTGACCTACCTGGGCGGGGTGTTCTTCTCGGTCAGCCTGCTGCCCGGCTTCTGGCAGAACCTCTCCCTGGTCAATCCGATCGTCTATATGGTCTCGGCCTTCCGCTTCGGTCTGCTCGGCATCAGCGACATCCCCCTTTGGCAGGCCTATGCGATCGTCTGCGGCTTCGCCGTGGTGCTGTTCGTGATCTGCATGACCCTGCTCAAGCGCGGCGTCGGTCTGCGCAGCTGATCCGCAGGCGCCGGCCGGCCAGGCCGGCCAGACCGATCCCGAGCAGAATCAAGCCTGCGGGGCCGGGCCCCGGCACCGCCATGGCCGGTGCGGGTGCCCCGAACAGCTCGAAGGCCCGGGCCAGGGCCTGCTGACCGACCGCCGAGCCGATGATCCGGCCACTGTGGTCGTCGAAGACCGGGTGAATCCCACCCCAGATGCGTGATTGCCCGGCCTCGTCCGCGGCGTCGAAGTAGGTCGCCCACTGCAGTTCGACGGGCGCGCTGGGGCCGTATTCGAAGTTCAGCGAGTAGCCGGGGCCATCGGCGGCCACGGTGTAGCCGGCCAGGCCGCCGGGGAACCAGGTCGAGCCGCTCAATCCGGCCAGCACCTCGGCCGCCGCTCGGCTGAAGCCGCTGTGCCCCGAGGTGTAACCTCCGAAGGGTGGCGTGACGAAGCTGCGCTCCTGATAGGGCCACCAGTCGACCGCCCGCAGCCAGCCCACCCCGCCGATCTGGGTTTCCGGGTCGGCCGGATGACCGAGCCAGCCGAGCACGGCGATCTCGCCGATGTGATCGGACAGGTGAGCGTGGCGCTCGCCCGGCGCGGCGGAGGTGGCGGTGATCACTTCGACCAGGCCCGCTTCCAGGGGCAGACCGAGCGGGTGGTAGGCGAGGCCATCGGGGTCGCTGGACTGACCGAAGGCGCCCATTTCCCGAATCAGGCTGATCGGCCGCGAGGAGTCGTACTGGCGCTTGGTTTCCCAGGTGGCGATGGCGGCATCGTGCAGTGCGCCGTTGAGGGCCAGGTACATCTTGACGTCCCACTCCAGACGGTCGAGCATCGGTCCGCGACCGCCCAGGCGACGCTCGAAGTCCGCGTGCTGCACGACGGCGTTGGCGATTTCGTTCCAGTGGCCAGGCGGAGTCGAGGAGGCGGGGCCATCGGCCCAGAATTCGGCGCTGACCCGGCCGAAGTCGCCGAGCAGCATCGGATTGGGCGGGTAGGGCTGGCCGGTGGCCGGGTTGACCGGATGCCCGCTGCCGTCATCGGCGCCGAGCGAATTGTTGCCGACCACGCCCGGCGATCGATCGATGATCACGCCCAGCCCCGGGTCGAGGCTGGCCGAGGCCTGAATCAGTTCCAGCACGGCCAGCTTGAGCTCGGCATCGTCGGCGCCGCCGAGCAGCGGCGGCGGACCGGGATCCAGATAGGGTTGATCCGGTCCCGGCCGAACGATGGCGAAAGGCGTCACCTGACGCCAGAAGGGCGTCAGAAAGCTCTGCACGCCGAAGGCGCCGGGCGGGATCAGCGGCTGCCAGGCATTGGGATCGGCCATCCCGCCGGTGCCGCTGAGCTGAACCAGCATCGGTGCATTGGCTGGGAAATAGCTGCCGTCATCGACGTGGTCGCCGCTTTCGTTCGAACCATCACTCAGACCGAAGCTGATGATGGTCTGGGCCACGCGGTTGCCCAGCGCGGCCGGCGTCTGGCCCACGAGACCCTTGTCACCCGGGTCCAGGCCGAGTTGCAGCATGCAGGTCTGCAGACGGGGCAGCGTGGTCGGTGCGCCTGGCGAGCCGGTAAATCGGTGAACGAGCACGCGGTAGGCGGCATGGCTGATCGCGGCGCGGAGTTCGGACGGAGCGAGTTCGATCGTCGGCTCGTCGTGGAAGACGGGCGAGGCCTCGGGGTGTGCGGCCGCCCAGGCATCGTACATGGCGGCGGAAACGTGGAAGAGGTTGCGGGCATGGACCGTGGGTCTTGGCGCATCCAGGCGGATGGCGGCCAGCAGTTGTTCGTTCCAGGCCAGGGCGACCGATTCAGCCGAGGCGCAGTCGGCGCTGAGCTGGAAAGGTTCACCAGCCGAGGGCAGCTTGACGGGTAATGCGCTGGCGGTCGCGCCGCCGAGACCGATCAGGAGCGCCGCGAGCTTGAGAAGTGGCATTGGTCCGGAGAGCATGGTCGCGAGTCTGGTCAAATCCGATGTCGGGTGCGGGTCAGGGCGCTTGGAAGCGGTCGTTGAAGACCCCTTCGCTTCCAGGGTGAGTGATCAGATGGTACTGGTCCACGGCGAGACCCTCCAGGGTTTGGAGCGTGCCGTCGGGCCAGTGGACCTGAACGCTGAGCATCGTGTTCGGGCCAAGACCGAAATGCAGTCGTGGGTCGTGGCTGGAGCCGCGGGACTCGCCGCTTCGGCGCTCGCGCATCTGCATCGTTCCGGTCCCGTCATCGAGAACGATGCGCGCGCCGATCCCATCGCGATTGACTTCGCTGCCGCCGTCGAGCTGGAAACCGATCCAGTGGCCACTGGTCGGCGTGATGTTGCGATAGAGACGATAGCCCACGGGCTGATTCCAGTGCCCCAGAACCAGATCCAGTCGGCCGTCGTTGTCGAAATCGACCCGCGCGGCAGCCTCGGTCGGGCGCTGGATGTCGAGTCCGCTGCCCGTGGTGGCCGAGACGAAGCTGCCGTCGGCCTGATTGCGAAAGACCTGATCGATGCTGGGCGTCGAGGAAAAGCTGCCGCTATTGGCGGCCAGAAAGGCGTCCTCCCAACCATCGTTGTCGAAGTCGGCGAAGATCGTCCCCCAGCCGACGACCTGGACATTGAGCGCGCTGCCCGGGTCCTCTTCGAAGAACAGGGGTGCCGTGCTCCGACCGCGCAGCAGGACCTGCTCGTCGATGCTGGAGAAAAAGAAATCCCAGCGTCCGTCGCGATCGACGTCACCGATCGCCAGGCCCATGCCGTAGACCGGTCGCGCCAGACCGGACTGGGCCGAGCGCTCGGTCAGGCACCAGCCGTCGCAGCCGGCCCCGTCGTTACGCCAGAGCACGTTGCCCTGGAGCTTGTCGTTGACGACATAGAGATCGGGACGGCCGTCGAAATCGAAGTCCGAAAAGCCCTGCGTCAGGGCGGTGCGTGCCAGCATCGCCCGCTGCGTCCCGGAAAAAGCGGTGCTGATCCGGTTCCACTGGCCATTGCCGAGCTGCAAGGCGATGCGGTCGAGGTTGTCCGGATCGTTCAGGTCGGGTAGGGAGCTGGTGGGGTAGACGCCGATATAGAGGTCGAGGAGTCCGTTGCCGTCCAGGTCGCCCCAGGCGACGGCGTCGGTGCGGGCACTGTTGACGCCGGTCGGTGCGTGGTCGATCGCCGGATGGATCTCGTTCGAGAAGCCGGTGCCGGCGAGGTTTCGGAGCAGGAGATTGGACTGGTTGCGACAGCCGACGTAGACGTCCGGCCAGCCGTCGTTGTCGTAATCGGCGGCGGCGACGCTGCTGCAGGCGCTGCCGGCGATCGTGGCGTTCACGGCAGGATCTTCGGTGAAGCTTCCGCTGCCCTGGTTGAAGAACAGGCGATTGGCCTGGAAGTAGCCGGTGACGAACAGGTCCGGGTAGCCGTTGCGATCGAAGTCGGCCACGGCGATGCCGCCCGCGGGCACGTTGGCGAGGAAACCGGGTTCGAAGCCGGCCGATTGTGATCGATCTTCGAATTCGAGTGCGTGTGCTGGCGCCACGGCCAGGAAAAAGAACAAAGCGAGAACCGGAAGGCGCGTTGGGCTCGGCAAAGAGAATCTGTCCATGCTCGAATGCTAGCAGGGGCCCGTCAAGAAATTCACGCATCCTGAACAATAGTGAAGGAGATTCCCGTCGAATCCCCGAAAAACGGGGGCTCGGCGGAGGGCCCGGCGCGCCCGGGCGGATTTGACGATCACGCGACCCCACCAGTACACTCCGGGGTCGATTCCATTTCCGGATCGCTCCGAGACGGACCGACCGGAAAAGAATCGAGTGGCTGAGGGATCGCCACCGAAAAGAGGAATCGACAGCAATAACCCCTTACCCTAATGAAAGCGAGGGCACCACGATCATGAGTTCCAGCTCCTCCCCCTGGGCTGCAGGGCGACACCTCGTCGCGCTCGGCCTGATTCTGCTAGCCGGTGGCCTGATGGCCAATACCCCGGTCAGCCAGACGATCGATCCGTCCAGCGTCAATGCCGTCTACTCGCCGGCGGACGCGCAAGGACGATTCACCTATCTGATCCAGTTCTCCGAGCCGAGTCTGATCGAGCAGCATCACAGCCGCTCCCAGGCCGAGTTCGATTACTTCGCGCCTGCCAACCTGGCCGCGCGGGATCAGCTGATGGCCATCCAGGCGCAGCGCGTCAGCCTGATGAGCCAGACGCTGGGCCGTACGCTCGAGCCCTCGCACTTCTACCTGACCAGCCGCAACGGCATTGCCGTTCGTCTGACGCCGGCCGAAGCCGAGCGCGTCGCCAGCATGAATGGCGTCGAGGCACTTCACCGTGAGCGCCTGTACGATATCGCGACGTTCCGCGGTCCGGAGTTCATCGGTGCCGGCACGATCTGGGACGGCACGAACACGCCGGATGGCTCGCCCCTGCTCGGTGAGCTGATGATCGCTGCCGTGCTGGACTCGGGAATCTCCGACCCTGCCACCCACCCGAGCTTCATCAACGACCCGGCCTGTGGCCATGGCGTTGGTGGCGTTCCGGACAAGGTCATCAGCTTCCTCGACTGCTCGAGCGCTGACGGCACGGGCCTGTGTAACGGTCCTGACGGTCTGGATGAAAACGGTCACGGTTCGCACACGGCCAGCACGGTCGCGGGCAACTTCGTGACCAATGCCGCCACGCCGTCGCCGGAACTGCCGGCCCCGTTCACGGCCATTTCCGGCGTGGCGCCCTGCGCGCACATCCGTTCCTACGACGTCTGTAGCGCCAACGGCGGCCAGAGCTGCGGCGGTGCCGACATCGCTGCCGGTCTGGAAAGCGTGCTGATCCAGAATTCGGCGCCGGAAGGTCCGATTGCTTCCATGAACTACTCCATTTCCGGTGGCGCCAGCCCGTGGGCTGACTTCGATCGCACCAAGCTCGACATCGTCGACGCCGGTGTGTTCATCGCCGCCTCTGCCGGTAACACCAGCGCCGGTGTCCCCGACCCGGTCGGCGCCGTCAACCACCGCGGCCCCTGGGTCATGAGCGTCGCGGCCAGCACGCATGACGGTCGCATCGGCAAATCCGTTTCCCTGGCCGGTGGCCCCTCCGGCGTGTTCGCCATCGAAGGCTCGGGTCCGGCAATGACCGTCGATTTCGTCGGCGATCTGCGCTGGGCCGGTGACGTCGATGCGGGCAACGTGGAAGGCTGTGCGGCCTTTGCGGCGGGTTCCTTCGCCGGCGAAGCAGCGCTGATCTCCCGCGGTGGCTGCGCGTTCGCCGACAAGGTCAACAACGCGGTGGCCGCCGGTGCGGTCTTCGTGATCGTCTACAACAACGCTGGCGACCCCATCGTCATGGGCGGCCTCGAGACCACCACGGTTCCGTCGGTCATGATTTCGACCGATGACGGCAACGCCATGATCGCCACCCTGGCCGGTGGCGTGGCCGAAGTGACCGTCCCGGTCGCCGACGCTGGCTTCGTCGTTCCGAGTGCGGGCGATATCCTGGCCGGCTTCAGCCTGCGTGGCCCGACGGCCTCGCCTCTGCAGGACCTGCAGAAGCCGAACATCACGGGCCCGGGTGTCAACATCCTCGCCGCGGTTCCGGGTGGTTACGCGTTCCTGTCGGGTACCTCGATGTCCAGCCCGCATGTGGCCGGTGCCGCGATTCTCGTTCGCCAGGCCAACCCGGACTGGACGCCTTCGGAAGTCAAGTCGGCCATGCAGATGACCGCATTCCGTGATGGCTTCAAGGAAGATGGCGTCACGCCCTGGGACGCCGATGACGTCGGCCATGGCCGCGTCGATCTGACCGCTGCCGCCCTGGCGGGTCTGGTCATGGATGAGTCCACGGCCAACTACCTGGCGGCCGACCCGAACCTGGGTGGTGACGTCAAGACCCTGAACACCCCGGACGTCCGTAATCTGGATTGCACGCCGAGCTGCAGCTTCACGCGCACCCTGCGTAACACTCTGGACGTGGCGTCGAGCTGGACGGTCTCGGTCGAGAGCGGCAACCCCGATCTCGACATTCAAGTCACGCCGTCGAGCTTCAGCTTCACCGGCGATACCAACGAAGAGGTCACCCTGACCATCGACGTGTCGCCGCTGACCGACCTGACCTCCGCGATCCAGTTCGGTCGCATCCTGATCGATGAAGACACGGCGCAGGCACCGCAGGCGCATCTTACGACGGCCATTTCAGGCACGCCGTCGGCTCCGGCGGCCGCCGCCATCGATGAGACGGAGTTCACCATCCTGCTCGAAGAGAACACCACCGGCAGCGCCAGCTTCAACATCAGCAACGTCGGTGAAGGCGTGGCGGTCGAGGATCTGACCTACACGATCGAAGAAGCGGCTCCGGCCACCGTGGTGCTGGGCGGCTCGCGTGAAGCCAGTCCTCCGCAGCCGGTCGATCTGGTGCTCGATACGGGCATTGCCACGATCGTCGGTGTCGACACGCAGGAAATCCTGTGGTTCAACCAGTTCACCCCGGGTCCGCTCGACCTTCCGTTTACCCTGGAAACGGTCGACGTGGCCTTTGCACCCGGCAATGCCGGTGTCAATCCGGGTGATGTGTTCGATGTGCACGTCTGGGTCGACCCGGATCGTGATCCGACCAATGGCGCCACCCTGGTGTCCAGCGTGGTCGGCGAGGTCGTGACGGCGGGCGTCAACTTCCAGACCGTGACCCTGCCTGCAGGTGTCGACATCACCACCGCCGATGGCGATGTGCTGATCGGCGTGGTCAACCGCACCACCGCGGCGCTGTACCGTGCTGGAGTGGCCGATGCACCTGGAACCGCCAACGGTGAGTCCTGGATTGCCTTCAACTTCCCCGGCGGTGTGGCCGGTGATCCGCCGGTGTTTGCCAACGCGGCCACCTTTGCGCCGCTCGGTGCCCTGCTGCCGGATCGCAACTGGACCATCCGTGGCTTCGGCACCGGTGGTTCGGCCTGTCTGACCCCGGCCGACGTGCCCTGGCTGTCCGTGACGCCGGCAAGCGGCTCGGTGGCAGCTGGTGCAAGTGAAGAGGTGACCATCAATGTGGACAGCACCGGTCTGGCCACCGGCACCTACGAAGCCAGGGTCTGCGTCGAAACCTCTGACGTGAACAACCCCGTCTTCGTGCTGCCCGTGACCCTGGAAGTCACGGTTGCCGGTGGTCTGCCGACCATCGACGTCAGTGCCACTTCCGTCGATGGTGCGGTGGATGTGCTCAATCCGACCACCACCGAGACCTTCGATATCGGCAACCTGGGCACGGATCTGGTTCTGGAGTGGAGCATCGAAGAAGCTCAGACTTTGGCCTCCATGAGGGGCAACCCGACCCTGTCTGTGAACGGCGTCGAGGTCTTCGAAGGCCTGGGAACGCCGACCAACTCCTCGGTCACCCTGAACATCGGTGCCGGTAACTCGGTCATCGGTGTGGGCTACGAAGTCACCATCGAAGCGTTTTCTCCGAGCTGGTTGAGTGAGTCGCGCATGGCGATTCTCAGCAACGCCGGTGATCCGCTGGGCCTGGGTGCGGAAATCCAGCCGTCGGACACCGATGGGTCGGGCGTCGAGACCCTGAGCTCCGGCGGTGTGGTGGCGCTGGGTTCTCCTGTGGCTGCCAATGGCGCCGGTGAGATATATATCGAGTGGTTCGAGGACTTCAACGACACCACCCCGGCACCCGACTCGGCCTGGAGCGATTCGGCCACCCCGACCACCCTGCCGCCGGGCATCACCCTGCAGTGCACCAATCAAGCTGCCTGCGATGCTGCCCTGGGTGGTGGTCCGCCGCCGTCGGTTTGCGAGTCGCCGAGTGACGTGCCTTGGGTGTCGGTCAGTCCGACCTCGGGTACCACGGCTGCTTTGGGCACCAGTTCCGTGAACGTCGATTTCGACGCGACTGGCCTGGCCCCGGGCCTGTACGAGGCCACCCTGTGCATCAACAGCAACGACCCGGTCACGCCGCGCGTCGAGCTGCCGGTCAGCCTGGATGTCACCGTCCCGGCCAACGCCGCGCTGCTCGAAGGCACGGTGCAGGGTCTGGGCCGTTGTCAGGCCTCGCCGATCCTGGCCGCCGGCGCCGGTGTCGAAGTGGTGGGTGCGTTTACCACCTTCAACCTGACCGCCGATGCCAACGGGTTCTACAGCCTGTACCTGGATGAAGCTGAAGGTCCGCTGGACATCACGGCGTCTGCGCCGAACCACATCACGGACACGGTCACGGGCGTTGCGATCGCGGGTTCCACCACGACCGTTCAGGACTTCGGTCTGGTGCTCGAGGCACCGTGTGCCCAGGTGGCGCCGGCAGGCTTCGATGCGGTCTTCGGCCCGGGTGACACCGCTGCTGACTTCGCCATGACGATCGACAACAGCCTTGGCGGTGCTCAGCTGGTCTGGGGTATCCAGGAAGCCGATCCGGCCGCCATTGCCTACGCCTATGGTCTGGACGGTGCCGGTGAGTTGATCAACAACACCGGCGGCGATCGCGCCAGCGAAAGCATTGCCACCGAGCGTCTGGGCGAGCAGTCGCCGTTTGTCGATGCAGGCATTCAGGGTGGTCCGATCACGGACAACTTCAGCGAAGCCTTCGACGACATCAGTCTGCTGGCCGGTGCCGGTTGGTCGCTGCAGAACCTGAGTGCTCCGTTGGGCACGTCCGACTGGTTCCAGGGCAACGACACGGTGTTCGCGGCGCATGAAGGGGCCACCACGGCCTACATCGGCGCCAACTTCAACAACACCGCCGGTGGCACGGGCATCATCAGCAACTGGTTGATGACGCCGGAGATCCAGCTGACCAACGGTACGGAGATGACGTTCTGGACGCGAGTCCCGACCGGCAGCACCTTCCCGGATCGTCTGGAAGTCCGTTTGAGCACCAGCGGAAGCAGCACCTTCGCTGGCGCCTCGGCCACGGATGTCGGTGATTTCGACACCCTGTTGCTGTCGATCAACGAAAACCTCGGCGGCGACTACCCGGATGACTGGGCGCAGTTCACGGTGAGCGTTGATGGCCTGCCGGGGCAGACCTCGGGTCGCTTCGCGTTCCGTTATTTCGTGACCGATGCAGGCCCGTCCGGTGCCAACAGCAACTACATCGGTATCGATACGGTCAGCATCAGCCAGCCGAACTTCTGCACCAACCCGGCTGATGTGCCCTGGCTGTCGGTGGCGCCGTTCTTCGGAGCCGTCGATGCAGGCGGCACCTCGCCGGTGACGGTGAGTGTCGATGCCAGCGGTCTGATGGCCGGTACCTACGAAGCCTTCGTCTGTGTCAGCAGCAACGATGCAGGCGCAGGCATCATTCCGGTACCGTTCAGCCTCGAAATCCTGGGTGACGATATCTTCCAGGATCGCTTCGAGTTCTGATGCGCTGACCGATCAGTCATAACAATCATTGCAGTACCTTTGAGCCCGGCCAAATTGGCCGGGCTTTTTTTGGGTGTTTCAGGGGCTTACATGAAGAGACTTGAATTTGACACGAGCTTCACACCCGGCCTACATTTACAAAGAGAGGGGGTGGATGCTCTGCGCCACTGATGCGCATTCATTCGATTCCGACCCAGGCACAACACTTTCTTGTTCCCGAGGTAATCCATGCATCATCCTGTTGTCTCCTTGCTGGCCGCGTGCGTCTTTCTGCTGGCCGGCTTCGGCGCTGCTTCCGTGCAGGCGTCCGAGCCCTACTCTCCTGCCGACGCCGAAGGCCGCGCCGTGTATCTGGTGCAGTTCGTCGAGCCCGGGCTCGTCGATCGCCACCGTCAGCGCTCCACCGGCGAGCGGTTCAGCGCCGAGCTGCCCCATGTGCAGGCCGCGCAGGCCGAGCTGATGCGCATCCAGGCCGATCATCTCGATCGTATGAGCGCGACCCTGGGCCGTATGCTCGAGCCCAGCCATTACTATCTGGCCAGCCGCAGCGGCATGGCCCTGCGCCTGACCGAAGCGGAGGCACGCCAGCTGGTTGCCATGCCGCAGGTCGCCAGCGTGGCCCGCGAGCGGGTCTACGAACTGGCCACTTATCGCGGTCCGACCTTCATCGGCGCCGATCAGATCTGGGACGGTTCCGCCGTGCCGGGCGGCACCGGCTACGAAGGCCGCGGCCTGATCGCCGCCATCCTGGACACGGGGATCGACGATGGCAGCGACGGCTCGCCGCATGCCTCCTTCATCAACGATCCGGCTTGCGGCCACGGCACGACGTCGCCGAACAAAGTGCTGAGTTCGCTCGATTGTGCGACCACCGACGGCACCGGTCTCTGCAACGGCCCCGCACCAAGCGATTCCAATGGCCATGGTTCTCATACGGCGTCGACCGTGGCGGGCAACCGCGTGACCTCCGGCGACTCGCCCAGCCCGACCATTCCGGGTGGCTTCACGGAAATCTCGGGCGTCGCGCCCTGCGCCTCGATTCGCTCCTACAAGGTCTGTTCCACGAACCAGTGCGGGGCTGCCGATATCCAGGGCGGTCTGGACAGCGTCCTGTTGCACGGCGATGTCGATTCGATGAACTACTCGATCTCCGGCGGCACCAACCCCTGGAACGATTTCGATCGCGACAAGCTGGACATCGTCGATTCCGGCGTCTTCATCGCCGCCTCGGCCGGTAACACCAGCATCTCGGTTCCGAATCCCGTCGGCCAGGTCAACCATCGTGGCCCCTGGGTCATGAGCGTGGCGGCATCGACCCGCGACACCAACGATTCCGGCGGCGCCGCCCAGGGTGACGTGCTCGCAGGCTTCAGCCTGCGCGGCCCGACCCCGAGTCCGTTGCAGGATCTGCAGAAGCCGAACATCACCGGCCCGGGCGTGAGGATCTACGCCGCCGTGCCGAACGGCTACGCCTTCCTGTCCGGGACCTCGATGTCGAGCCCGCATGTGGCCGGTGCTGCCGTGCTGGTTCGCCAGATTCACCCGAGCTGGACGCCGACGGAAGTCAAGTCGGCGATGCAGATGAGCTCCTTCAACGGCGGTTTCATCGAGAACGGCACCACGCCATGGGATCCGGATGACGTCGGTTCCGGTCGCGTCGACCTGACCACCGCCGCCCGTTCCGGCCTGGTCATGCCCGAAAGCACCGCCAATTTCCTCGCGGCCAATCCGGGCTCGGGCGGTGACGTCAAAACGCTCAATACGCCGGACGTGCGCAACCTGAGCTGTACGCCGAGCTGCTCATTCACCCGTACGGTCCGCAATACGCTGACGACAGCCACGAGCTGGACCGTCAGCGGTGCGGCCTTCGATGGTGATTTCCTGATCGATGTCTCGCCGTCGAGCTTCACCTTCGACGGTGGTCTGGGCGAGACCCAGGAACTGACCATTACCCTGGCGCCGAGCACCGATCTGACCGGCACCATCGCTTTTGGAGACATCACCTTCGTTGAAGATGGCGGCCTGTCGCCGGATCTGCGCATTACCGCGGCCGTGTCCGGCGTGGGTGGTCCCGCGATCGGGATCGCACCGGGCAGCATGAGCTTCACCGTCAACGAAGGCGATTCGGATGCTGCCCCGCTGACCATCTCCAATACGGGCACCCAGGATCTGAACTGGAACATCACCGAGTCGACCCCGGACAGCCTGCCGGCCAATGCTCGCGGTGTGGCCATCGATGAAGTGCTGAGTCTTCCCGACTTCACCGTAGATCCGGCCAATCCGGTCGCCTTCGACGTGCCTGGCGGCGTGGCCAATACCGGCAATGTCACGGGCTTCACGTTCCAGGGCACGGTCGCCGGCGTCAGTGGCAATGGCGACTGGGCTTCGGATATGCGCATGGTCATGACGGCCCCGAACAGCGATAACTTCGATGTCGGCGGCTTCGATGGCCCGGTCAACGATTGGGAGTTCCAGGGCTCCGGTTCGGCGAACGATGGCACCTACAGCAGCTCGCACTCGGGCAGTTTCGCCTCCGTGCCTGACGCCGGTGACTGGAACTTCGCCTTCGAGCACGACTGGTCTTCGGGTAACCCGATGAACTGGTCCGCGGTCACCGTGACCCTGCACAAGGAAGCGATCATCTGCGAGAACGTCACCGAGATCAGCTGGCTGTCGGTCGACACCACCTCGGGCGTCATTTCCCCATCGGGCGACCAGGTCGTCTCGGTCCAGGTCGATTCCACCGGTCTGGCTGCCGGCATCTACGAGGCCCAGGTCTGCGTCAACTCCGATGCGGCCAACGCCAGCATCATCGCGGTACCGGTGACGCTGGAAGTCATCGGCGGCGGTCCGGATGCGGCAACCCTCACGGGCACGGTCCAGAGCCTGGGCTACTGTGGCGCCAATCCGGCCACGGTGAGCAACGTCGAAGTCACGGTTGCCGGTCAGATCAATACCGTGTCGACCTTCACCAATGGCTCCGGCGTCTACACGCTCAACGTCTCCGAAACCGAGAGCCCGGTGACGATTTCCGTGGCTCCGGCCGGTCACGTGGGTGATTCTGCCCCTGGCGTGAGCTTCGTGGCCAATGACACGGTGACGACCGATTTCGATCTTTGGGTCACCGAACCTTGTGCCGATGTCAGTGAGGCACCGATGGGAATCGTGCTGCCGACCAACGGCACCGGCTCCATGGACCTGACCATCGGCAATGATAACGGTGGTGCGGACCTGAGCTGGATGATCGAGACCGAAGGCGTGGTCGCGAGCGATCCGCGTGGCCACTTCCCGGCTCAGAGCTGGAGCGGTGGTCGCAGCTTCGATCCCGAGTCGAGCATGCTGGCCGATCCGTCCCGGGCGGGGGTCTCGTCCACGGCCGCTTCGTCCTTCGAGATCGCTGGCGGTCTGACCGCCTACAGCACCACCGGCTTCACCGCCGAAGGCTACGTCTCCCTCGATCCGACGGTCCCGGGCACGCTGAGTCTCATCAACGCGGTGCAGCCGACCAACGTCTACGCGGCGACCTTCATCGGTGGGGACTTCACCACCAAGTACGCGATCGCCTCGAGCGGTGGCGACCTGGCCGAGAGCGAGTTCGGCACGATCGATGTCGCCACCGGGGCCTTCACCTCGATCGGGTCGATCACCGGCGCCGGCACCGGCACCTGGACGAGCATGAAGTACGACTACACAACCGATACCCTGTATGCCGTGCAGGTGCCGGCACCGGGCACCAACAACCTGTACACGATCGACGCCGGCACCCAGACGGCCAATCTGGTCGGCACCATTCCGGGTGACATCGTCATTTCGATCGCCATCGATCTCAATGGCCAGATGTACGGCCTGGATCTCACCCCGGACGCGCTGCTGGCCATCGACAAGACCGATGCAACGGCGGCCTCGATCGGTCCTACGGGCCTGGCGGCGAACTTTGCTCAGGACATGGACTTCGACTACGCCACCAATACCCTGTATTGGGCTGCCTATCTGGGTAGCGGCGATAGCCGGATGACCACGGTCGACACAAGCACCGGCGCCGCGACGGTGATCGGCAACATCGCCAATGGCAATGAGCTGCTGAGCTTCGATATCGCCAACCCGGGTGTTCCGCCGGTCTGCGCCAACCCGGGTGTCGTGCCCTGGCTGAGCGCGACCCCGGCTTCCGGTAACGCGCCGGCCTTCGGCAGCGAAACGGCGAGCATCGACTTCGATTCCACCGGTCTGGCGGTCGGGACCTATGAAGCGCACCTGTGCGTCACCACGGGGGATGCGAACAACCCCGCGATGGTGATTCCGGTGAGCATGCAGGTCACGAATGCCACCGATGAGATCTTCGACGATCGTTTCGAGCAGTAAGTCGTCACAGCAGGGCGCCCCGGTCTCTGGGGCGTCGATCGGCCCGGTCGACGCGAGTCGGCCGGGCCTTTTTATTGCCTGGCGCTGCGAGTCCGGCGACAATGACGGTATTCACCATTGGAGGAAATCATGTCGAAGACCCTGTTGGCCCCCCTGGGCCTGCTGTTCTGCTCGTTCGCCCTGGCCGGTACGGCCGATTGGTTCGGTGAGGCCGGCGATGAATCGGCCGTCGCGATGCCCGTGTCGGAAGTGATGGCCCAGGTCGAAGCCCTGGATGGCCAGACCCTGACCGTCAGCGGTCGGATCACCGACGTGTGCACCAATCGCGGATGCTGGGCCGTGTTCGAGGACAACGGCGAGATGCTCCGCATCAAGGTGCGTGACCACGCCTTCGCCATTCCCGAAGACGCGCGCGGTCCGGCCATCGCCCATGGCGTGCTGGAGCGCGTCGAGGTCAGCCGGGAGCATGCCGAGCACCTGGTCGAAGCCGACGGCGCCGATGCCTCATTGCTGGAGCAGGACTACGAGTACCGCCTGATCACCGAAGGGGTGCGCCTGACGGCCGCGCCCTGAGGGATCGAAGCAGGCACGATACGGAGGGGCGGCCCGACTCGGTCGCCCCTTTCTCGTTCTGCATCGGACGCGGCTGGAGTCCGGGCGCCGGCAAGAATTTCGAGGCGCCGGGTCTCAGTCGTCCCAGCGGGGTGACAGGGCGCCTGGCGCGCAGATCCTCAAGTCCTTCTGCAGTCCCGCGATCCGGGCTCGATCGTCTTCGTCCAGTGCGAAATCGAACAGCTCGATGTTCGCCCGGGCGTGGTGAATGCTGGAGGTGGCGGGGATCGCTGCCACGCGGTCCTGTTCGACCAGCCAGCGGAGCGCGACCTGCGCCGCGGTCTTGCCGTAACGAGAGCCGATTTCCCAGAGCACCGGATCATTGACCGTACGCGCCTTGGCCAGCGGCATGTAGGCCGTGAGCACGAGATTGTGCCGCGCCAGCACCCGCCGGAGCCGCTCCTGCCCCAGGTAGACGTGGTACTCGACCTGGTTGGTGGCCAGTTGACCCTCTCCGCAGAAGGCGACGGCCTGCTCGGTCTGGTCGATATTGAAATTGCTGATGCCGATGTGACGCGTCAGGCCGTCGGCGCGGGTGCGCATCAGGGCATCCAGGCTCGGGGCCATGCCATGCTGGCCGAACACGGGCCAATGGAGCAGCAGCAGATCGACGTGGTCGAGCCGTAAGCGCTTCAGGCTCTCGTGAACCGAGCGGATCAGATCGTCCGGGGCAAAGCGGTCGACCCAGACCTTGGTGGTCACGAACAGATCCTCACGCGCGATGCCGGATGCGGCCAGGACCTCGCCCACGGCGGCTTCATTGCCGTAGATCTGCGCGGTGTCGATGTGCCGGTAACCCAGTTCCAGGGCGCGCGGGAGGATGTCGCGAAGCGTGTCCGGCGTCAGCTCGAAGGTGCCGAAGCCGAGCGCGGGCATGTCCAGATTGTTTCCGGCGATGGGTGGCACATCGGCCTTCATGAACGCTCCCCGGGCACTGCGTGACACAAGCTGACCAGTGTACGCAAATCGGCTCCGGCAAGCCATCCGGATCGACCACGGTTTCAGGCCTGGCCGGCTTCACTCAGATAGCGGTTCTTGAGGCGGACGTAGTGAGCGGCCGAATAGCGCAGCATCTCCAACTCCTTCTCGCTGAGTCGGCGGACCGCCTCGACAGGCCGTCCTCGATACAGCCAGCCGGACTCCAGGCGTTTGCCGGGGCTGACGAGACTGCCGGCGGCGAGCATGACGTCGGCTTCGATCACAGCGCCGTCGAGCACCAGGGCGCCCATGCCGATCAGGCAGCGGTCGCCGATCGTGCAGGCGTGCAGGATCGCTCCGTGTCCGACCGTGATGTCCTCGCCCAGGATCAGGGGCAGTCCGCCCGGGCTGTGGGGCCCGTCATGGGTGACGTGGGCGATCGTTCCGTCCTGGATGTTGCTCCGGGCACCCACCTCGATCCGATTGACGTCACCCCGCAGGACGGTGCCGGGCCAGATCGAGACGTCGTCACCCAGCCTCACCTCGCCGATGACCGTGGCCGCCGGGTCGATCCAGACCCCGTTTCCGAGCTCCGGATGCCTGCCATCGAAGGATCGAATCAAATCATTTGTGTCCATGCGGTTACCGTGTTATGCACATGCCGAGCGCCTGACGGGGAAACAGGGGTTTAGCGCGCCAGTCGTTATGACGACGACAAAAAAGACCAACAAGTTATTGATATTATTGGATTATGTAGAGTGTCAAATTTTTGACCATTCCGTTACGGGCCCAAAGCTGACGGGCGTTCGGGGCAGTATTTCTCATGCCTTCCACAACCTTATCCACAGGCTCTGTGGACAAGCAGCAACGCATGGCCCCAGCCCACACCGTTACAATAGCGCTTTGCCCGACGGATTTGGCAGCACATGCGCGCGCACATCATCGAACTGGTGGCTCAGGCCCTGGGTTATCTCAAGCGGGACGGCGATCTGGACATCGATCCGGCCATGGACATCCAGGTCGAACAGACCCGTGATCCGTCCCATGGCGATTACGCCTGCAACATCGCCCTGATCCTGGCCAAGCCGCTCAAGCGCAAGCCGCGTGAGATCGCCGAGCTGATCCAGGCCAAACTGCCCACGTCCAAGCGAGTGGCCAGGGTCGAGATCGCTGGCCCCGGTTTTCTCAATTTCTTCGCCAGCGGGCACTACCTCAAGGTGGTCCTGCGCGAAGTGCTGGCCCAGGGCGACGGCTACGGGCTCCAGGAGCCGGGCAGCCGCCCGGATGTGCTGGCCGAGTACGTCAGTGCCAACCCGACCGGGCCGCTGCACGTGGGTCACGGTCGCGGCGCGGCCTACGGCGCCAGCCTGTCGGCGATCCTGCGGGCCGCCGGTCATCGCGTGCACCGCGAGTACTACGTCAACGACCATGGCCGGCAGATGGACATCCTCGCCGTGTCGGTCTGGCTGCGCTACCTGGAACTGGCCGGCGAGCAGGTGCCGTTTCCCGCCAACGGCTACCGCGGTGACTACATCTACGACATCGCCCGGGAAGTCCGCAGCCGGCATGGCGATGATCTGCGCCATACCGCGCACCAGGTCACCGAAGGCCTGCCCGGCGATGGTGAGGAGGGTGACCCGGAGAAATACATCGACGCCCTGATCCAGCGCGCCCGGGATCTGCTGGGCGAAGCAGGTTATGAGGCCTGCTTCAATGCAGCACTTGAAACCATGGTGACCGACATCCGGGAGGATCTGGATGAATTCGGCGTGCGCTTCGAACGCTGGTATTCGGAACGCTCCCTGGAGACCTCCGGTGCCCTGGCTCGCGCCATCGAGCGTCTCGATGCGGCCGGCTGGCTCTACGAGAAGGACGGCGCGAAGTGGTTCAAGGCCACCGAGCTGGGTGACGACAAGGATCGGGTCGTGGTGCGCGAGAACGGTCGCACGACCTATTTCGCATCCGACCTGGCCTACCTGCTCGACAAGCTCGAGCGCTGCTCGGGCACGGCCCTGTACATCTTCGGCGCCGACCACCATGGCTATGTGCCGCGACTGAAGGCCGCCGCGCGGGGCCTGGGCGAGGACCCGGAGCGGCTGGAGTTCCAGCTGGTCCAGTTTGCCGTGCTGTTCCGCGGCGGCAAGAAGGTCCAGATGTCGACCCGCTCGGGCAGCTTCGTCACCTTGCGCGAGCTGCGCGAAGAAGTCGGCAACGATGCCGCGCGCTACTTCTACGTGATGCGCTCGCACGAGCAGCACCTGGACTTCGATCTGGATCTGGCGACCTCCCGAGCGAACGAGAACCCGGTCTACTACATCCAGTACGCGCATGCGCGCATCATGAGCGTGTTCCGTCAGCTCGACGGTCGCGGCCTGCGCCACAACCAGGCCATCGGCGAGGCGGCGATCAGCAAGCTGAACAGCCCGCACGAAGAGGCGCTGATTCGCACGCTCGGACGCTATCCCGAGCTGATCGAGACGGCCGCCCGGCGCCGGGCGCCGCACATGCTCGCGCATTTCCTGCACGAGCTGGCCTCGGAGTTCCACGCCTGGTACAACAATTCCCAGTTCCTGGTCGATGACGATGACGTGCGCAATGCCCGTCTGAATCTCGTCGCCGCTACCGGTCAGGTGCTTCGCAATGGTCTGAAACTCATCGGCGTGAGCGCACCGGAGGAAATGTAATGGCGCGCCGCCAGGCACGACGCAGCAAGGCCAAGTCTTCCGGCAACCACGGCTTCCTGAGCTTCGGCGCCGGCCTGATCTGTGGCCTGGGGCTCGCCACCGTGGCCTGGCTGGGTGGCTACCTGCCTTCGGGCGACGACACGCCGCCGGGCCTGCCCGATGGCCACGACGAGCCGCCGATCGCCCAGAGCGAGGACAGCGGTCGTTCGCGCCAGTACGACTTCTTCACGGTGCTGCCCGAGATCGAGGTCGTCGTGCCGCAGCGCGAAATCGAGGAGCGCGCTCGTGAGCGAGAGGACAGCGGGAGCAGCAACGGGCCCTACATGCTGCAGGTCGGCTCCTTCCGATCCCGGGACGATGCCGAAGCTCTGCGCGCCCGTCTGACCCTGCTGGGCCTGGACGCGGCGATCCAGAGCGTGACCGTCAACGACTCCACCTGGCACCGCGTCCGGGTCGGGCCCTATGACAGCGCGCGCGAAGCCGACGGCGCTCGTCGTCGCCTGCTCGAGAACGGCCACGAGGCCATGGTCCTGACCGGCGAGTAGTTCGGTGTCCGCTCCCGCCCAGGCTCGCCTACCGGCCCTGGTCCTGCCCGGTGGCGGGGCGCGCGGGGCCTATCAGGTGGGGGTGCTGCGCGCCCTCGGCGAGATTCTCGAAGACCAGGCCACGCCGTTTCCGGTCATCACGGGCATTTCCGCCGGCGCCATCAATGCCGGCGTGATGGCCAGCTACGCCGACGATTTCCGCCTTGGGGCCGAACGTCTGGCGCATTTCTGGGGCCACCTGAGCTGCGACCAGGTCTACCGCACCGGCTGGTTGCACAATCTGGGCACCGGACTGCACTGGCTGGCGGCGATGACCCTCGGCGGTCTCGGCGTGGCCAATCCGAAGTCCCTGTTCGACAACCAGCCCCTGGCCGAGTTGCTGGAGCGCGAGCTTCGCCCCGAGGCGATCGAGGCCTGCGTGGCCTCCGGGGCCCTCAAGGCCCTGATGATCACCACCTCGGGCTACTCGACCAACCGGGCCATCACCTTCTTTCAGGCCGATCCGCGGGTGCCGGGCTGGCAGCTTCCGCGACGCATCGGTCAGCCGGCAGCCATCGACCACAACCATCTGCTGGCCTCGACGGCCTTGCCCCTGCTGTTCCCGGCCCGCCGCATCGGCCATGAATTCCATGGCGATGGCGGCCTGCGTCAGACCGCGCCGTTGGGTCCCGCCCTGCAGATGGGCGCGGATCGCCTGGTCATCATCGGCACGCGCGACGAAGTCCAGGACCCGGAGCCGACCCGACTCCAGGCCTACCCTGGCCTGGGCGACATCGGCGGCTACCTGCTCGATATCATTTTCATGGACCACCTGAGCGCCGACCTGGATCGCCTCGAGCGCACCAATCGCATGCTCGAACAATGGCCCGGCGACTGCCCGCCACCCGAGGGCCTCCGGCGCGTCGACTCGGTCTACATCCGTCCCTCCCAGGACCTGCGCGAAGTCGGCCAGCGCCACGCGCATCGCATTCCCGCCAGCGTCAAGACCCTGCTCCGCGGCATCGGCGCCTGGGGCAGCGGCCGCATGGCCGGCTTCCTGCTGTTCGAGGCAGAGTTCTGCCGCGAGCTGATGGCGCTCGGGTATCGGGATGGAATGGCGGCGGAAGAGCAGATTCGGGTGCTGATGGGCGAGGATTGATTGTTGGGTTGACGCTGGCCCGACCAACATCGACCCAATGTATCGAACCCCCCGTAGGTCGGGCCCACACGCGTGGCCGCCCTGCATCAAGGCGCTTCTTGCCTGCGGCAAACCGCACCTTGCCTCCGGGCTACGCTCCCGACGGTCCATACATCCGACATCTCCGCCAACCCGACGGAGGTATGTCGCAGGCATTCGCGGAATGCCCGACACACGCATATCGCGGGCATCGCCGGCCACTCCAAGGTCGATGGTTTCCGGTCACCATGGGCCTGATGCAAACGCGGGCCTGATCGTCGATTCGAGCGGGGGCTCCGATCGGTTTCGGATGTTGGTGCCGATATCCGTGTGTCGGATTCTCGGTGGAGTTTGCGGCATCTCGCCGTCGGGTTGATGGAGACGGCTGGGGCATGGACCGTCGGGGTCGTGGCCCCGACCTACGCAGGGCCCCGTTCCGGCAAGGTCGATCATGGGGTTGGCAATGGCATCCGGCAATCCGGGTTGCCTCCGTTCGGCATCGAGGCGACCGTAGGTCGGCCCCACGCGGCCGACGGTCCATGTATCCGGCATCCCCGTCAATCCGACGGCGCAATCTTGCAGCCTTCGCGAAGAACCCGACGCACGCATATCGCAGGCATCGCCGGCCAACCTGATGCCGATCGTGTCCCAACACGCTGCGCCAGATGAATACGCGGTATTGATCGTCGAATCGAGCGGGGGCTCCGTTCGGTTTCATGTGATGGCCGGGAAATCCGTGTGTCGGATTTTCGGTGGAGTTTGCGGCATCTCGTAGTCGGGTTGATGGAGATGGCTGGGGCATGGACCGTCGGGGTCGTGGCCCCGACCTACGCAGGGCCCCGTTCCGGCAAGGTCGATCATGGGGTTGGCAATGGCATCCGGCAATCCGGGTTGCCTCCGTTCGGCATCGAGGCGACCGTAGGTCGGCCCCACGCGGCCGACGGTCCATGTATCCGGCATCCCCGTCAATCCGACGGCGCAATCTTGCAGCCTTCGCGAAGAACCCGACGCACGCATATCGCAGGCATCGCCGGCCAACCTGATGCCGATCGTGTCCCAACACGCTGCGCCAGATGAATACGCGGTATTGATCGTCGAATCGAGCGGGGGCTCCGTTCGGTTTCATGTGATGGCCGGGAAATCCGTGTGTCGGATTCTCGGTGGAGTTTGCGGCATCTCGTAGTCGGGTTGATGGAGATGGCTGGGGCATGGACCGTCGGGGTCGTGGCCCCGACCTACGCAGGGCCCCGTTCCGGCAAGGTCGATCATGGGGTTGGCAATGGCATCCGGCAATCCGGGTTGCCTCCGTTCGGTATCGAGGCGACCGTAGGTCGGCCCCACGCGGCCGACGGTCCATGCATCCGACATCTCCGTCAACCCGACGGCGCAATCTTGCAGCCTTCGCGAAGAACCCGACGCACGCATATCGCAGGCATCGCCGGCCAACCTGATGCCGATCGTGTCCCAACACGCTGCGCCAGATGAATACGCGGTATTGATCGTCGAATCGAGCGGGGGCTCCGTTCGGTTTCATGTGATGGCCGGGAAATCCGTGTGTCGGATTTTCGGTGGGGTTTGTGGCATCTCGTAGTCGGGTTGATGGAGACGGCTGGGGCATGGACCGTCGGGGTCGTGGCCCCGACCTACGCAGGGCTCCGTTCCGGCAAGGTCGATCATGGGGTTGGCATTGGCATCCGGCAATCCGGGTTGCCTCCGTTCGGCATCGAGGCGACCGTAGGTCGGCCCCACGCGGCCGACGGTCCATGTATCCGGCATCCCCGTCAATCCGACGGCGCAATCTTGCAGCCTTCGCGAAGAACCCGACGCACGCATATCGCAGGCATCGTTGGGCAGGCGCTGACCGATCGATGCCCCAGCCATCTCCACCAACCCGACGGCTCAATGTTCCAGAACCCCCGTAGAATCCGATGCACGCCTGTTGCGGCCATTGCCGGCAATGCGACGCCAGTCCCACCGGTCTGAATCAATTCAAATGACCAGATGAGAAAAGGCCGGAGCGAACCCCGGCCTTTTAGGTCTCCTCGATATTCAGGGGGGCTTACGGCGCGCCATCCTCGAAGCGATCCTGGAAGATCGGGTCGCCCGGGGGCGTGTCGCCGTTGAAGACGAGAATCTGACCCGTGCTGCTGACGCCGACGTAGAGGTTGCCCGCTTCATCCTCGCCGAAGCCGATCGGGTTGGAGAAGGCCTGACCGAACAACTCGCTGGTAAAGGTGCCCGGGCCGGTTTCGCTAGCGAACCAGACGCGGCTGGAGCAGAAATCGGCGTAGACGTAATAGCCCTGCATCGAGGTCACGGGGCCACGGTACCGGTAGCCACCGGTGATCGAGCATTCGCCGGCGTTGTGGTTGTACTCCAGCACGGGCGGGGTGTGGCCGGGCAGGGTGCAGGTGGTGGACTGGCTGCCGCGCACGTAGGTGCCCTCGCAGATCTTCCAGCCGTAGTTCCGACCGCCCGGGGTTCCCGCGGGTTCGAAGTCGACTTCTTCCCAGTTGTTCTGGCCCACGTCGGCGATCCACATATCACCGGTGTCGCGGTCGAAGCTGAATCGGAAGGGGTTGCGCAGGCCGTAGCTCCAGACTTCGCCGCAGCGATTGGCCTGGCCGACGAAGGGGTTGTCGGCTGGGATGGCGTACTCGGCCGAGCCATCGGGATTGGCCGCGCAGAGGTTGTTGGCGCCGGCCGGCGTGGTGTTGTCGACGTCGATGCGGATCATCTTGCCGAGCAGCCACGGGTTTTCTCCAGTGCGACAGCCAGGGCCCGCAGGGGGTGTGGTTGCGGGATCGAGAGTCTGGCCGCGGTTGCAGGGGTCGTTGCCGCTACCGCCGTCACCCATGCCGATGTAGAGGTAGCCGTCGGGCCCGAAGTGGAGGTCGCCGCCATTGTGGTTGCTGAAGTCCTGGGCCACGACCAGAATCTGCCGTCGCGAGGCCGGGTCGATCACGTTCGGATCGCCCGCCGAGACCTGGTACTCGGCGATCACCGTGTCGCCATCGGGCACGCCGGCGATGTTGTCGGCCGAATGGTTGATGTAGATCAGGCCATTGCTGGCGTAGTTCGGATGAAAGGCCAGTCCCAGAAGCCCGCGTTCCCCATTGGTGAAGGTCAGCGAGTCGACATTGAGAAAAGGCGTGGCGAGCACGTTGTCGCTGGCATCGACGATCCGGATCTGTCCGTTGAGCTGCACCACGAATTTGCGGTCGCTGCCGTCGCCAGCGTGACGAATGGCCACGGGGCCGGGGAAGCTGGCGCCGCCGAAAGCGGTGTCAAGGGTGATGTCGCCGGGAATCTGGGCGAGACCCAGGGCGGGCAGGCTCAGGGCGAGAAGGGCGATCAGCTGTTTCGGACTCATATCGGGTGCTCTGTGTCGGTTCGGCCCCCTTGCCGGCCGTATGGTACCCCAAGGCGACAGGGCCGGCCAGATGCGCTAACCTTGAGCGGATTTTCAAGGGGCCGCCGGGACGGGCGGTCGAGCCGGGACTGTCGAGGGATTCGCCATGCTAGAACTCATCACCGCCGCCAACAGCTTCGTCAACGGCATCGTCTGGGGGCCTACCTTCATGGTCCTGCTGGTCGGTACCGGCATTTACCTGACGATCCGCCTGGGCTTCTTCCAGTTCCGACACCTCGGTCACGCCTGGAAACACAGCTTCGGCCGCCTGTTCTCGAGGGAGATCGACACCGATGACGGCGCGATCAGCCCCTTCCAGGCGGTGACCTCGGCGATGGCGGCGACGATCGGCGTGGGTAACATCGCCGGTGTCGCGACGGCCATCGCCGTCGGCGGGCCCGGCGCGATCTTCTGGATGTGGATGGTGGCCCTGGTCGGCATGGCGACCAAGATGGCCGAGGCCACCCTCGGCATGAAGTACCGCCACGTCGACGCCGATGGCCACGTCTCCGGCGGGGTGTTCTACTACATCGAGAAAGGCCTTGGGCCGAACTGGAAGTGGCTGGCCGTGATCTACGCCTTCCTGGCCGGCCTGGCCGCCTTCGGCATCGGCAACATGGTCCAGTCCAACACCATGGCGCAGGCGCTGGAAACGGGCTTCGGCCTGCCGCCCTGGGTGACGGGTTTCGCCCTGGTGGTGCTGGTCGGGGTCGTGACCCTGGGTGGCATCAGCCGCATCGCCGTGACCGCCGAGAAGGTCGTGCCGATCATGGCCGTGGCCTATCTGATCGGCGCCCTGGTCATCCTGGCGATGAACTACACGGAAATCCCCGGCGCCCTGAAGCTGATCGTCAGCAGTGCCTTCAGCCCGGCACCGGCGGTCGGCGGCTTTGCCGGGGCCAGCGTCGCCATGGCGATCCGCTACGGTATCGCCCGCGGCATCTTCTCCAACGAAGCCGGCCTGGGCTCGGCCTCGATCGTTCACGCCCAGGCGCGCAATATCCCCTTTCGTCAGGGCTTCTGGGGCGTGTGGGAAGTGTTCATCGACACCCTGGTCGTGTGCACCATGACCGCGCTCGTGATCCTGGTGACCGGGGTGGTGGACACGGGCTTGAACGGCGCGGATCTGACCAGCGCCGCCTTCTCCACGGGTCTGCCGGGGCCGGGCGGTTACGTCATCATCGTCGCCATCGCCTTCTTTGCCTACACGACCATGCTGACCTGGAACTTCTACGGCGAGAAGAGCTGGGAGTACCTGTTCGGTCGCAAGGTGGTCGTGCCCTACCGCCTGATCTTCCTGGTGTTCGTCTTTCTCGGTGCGGTCGGAGCGCTTGAGCTGGTCTGGGACGTCGCCGACACCTTCAATGGCCTGATGGCCGCACCGAACCTGATCGCCCTGGTGCTGCTCGGCGGCGTGATGGCGAAGGAGAAGATGGACTACTTCAACCAGCTGCGCGACCAGGTCAAGCCGGTCGAGTAGCTGGTGCCAGGAGCCTGACGGCTGGAGATCACTGAGTTCTCCGGTCGTCGGGGTCGTGGCCCCGACCTACGCAGGGCTCCGTTCCGGCAAGGTCGATCATGGGGTTGGCAATGGCATCCGGCAATCCGGGTTGCGCCCGTTCGGTATCGAGGCGACCGTAGGTCGGGGCCACACGCGTGGCCGCCCTGCATCAAGGCGCTTCTTGCCTGCGGCAAACCGCACCTTGCCTCCGGGCTACGCTCCCGACGGTCCATGCATCCGACATCTCCGCCAACCCGACGGCGGTATCTCGCAGCCTTCGCGGAATACCCGACACACGCATTTCGCAGGCATCACTGGCCACCCGACGGCCGATGGTTTCCGATCACGATGGGCGCGATGCAAACGCGGTGCTGATCGTCGAATCGAGCGGGGGCTTCGATCGGTTTCGGTTGATTGTGGCGGTATCCGTGTGTCGGATTCTCGGTGGGGTTTGCGGGATCTCGCAGTCGACTTGATGGAGATGGCTGGGGCATGGACCGTCGGGCGCGTGGGCCCGACCTACGGTGTTCGCGGTCGTTTGCGTGCGGTGGGGTCCGATTCAGCCCTGCGGCTGGTCGAGTTCGATCGGCGTGTCCCGGATTGCTTCCTGCTCGTTCAGCGTTGGCATTCGGGCCAGCTGGACGAGGGCCTGGTGCAGGTACTCCTGCAGGGACTGCCCTCGTCGGATTGCACGGGCCTCCAGCGTCGCCAGGACGGTCTCTGGCAGATTGTGAATTTGAATGCTCTGGTTCATGGGCCGACTATCGCACGCTGAGCGTCGGCCCGCCTGTGCCGAAAGACCTGGGCCCCGATGGCTTGCTGAGCATCACGTTGAACGCTTTTCTTCGTGTGCTTCGTGCCTTGGTGGTGAAACCGGCCCTTCCGATCGCGGTCGTCAGAAGACGCCCCGCACCTGCAGGGTGAACTGACGGTTTCTGGTGCGATCGCGCAGCTCGCGGAAGGCCAGGGGAGCGGAATCGCGGGGGCCGTCGAAGACCTGCCGGTCGCGATCGGTGGTTTCCCGGAACAGGTCGTTGACGCCCAGGCGGATGCGCAGATTGTCGAAGGCGCGGGATTCGACGTAGGTCTCGAAGTCCCAGACGCTCTCGAAGCGATCGATCTCGTCGAGGCCGTAGCGCGTGTAGCCGCCGTACAGGCCGATGTTCATGCCCCAGCCAAGCTTGTTGCGGGGCAGGTCCTGGCGGAACTCCAGGCGCCCGGTCCAGCCGCGCTCGCCCGACAGTTCGCGGGTCCGTCGGGTCAGTGGGTCCTTGACGCCGGAGGCCTGCCATCGACCGTTCACGTCCAGGCGTCCGCCGGTGATGCCCAGGGCCTGCAGGGGAAAGGTGGCTTCACCCCGAATGCCATAACGATGGCCGTTGCCGATATTGCCCGGGACCTCCAATCCGTCCCGGAGCGGCAGCACATCCTGGACATCGTCGATCCAGTCGTGGAAGGCGGTCAGGCTGATCAGGCCGATGCGGTTGAAGCGATGCTCGACGCTCAGGTCCATCGTCCAGGTTCTTGCCGGCCCGAGGTTCGGGTTGCCCAGTGACAGTTCGTCATCGCCCAGGTCGGCGGCGCTGACGAAGTCGGAGAAATTCAGCTGGCTGACCTGGCGCAGCAGGCGGCCGCGCAGCACCGTGCTCTCGCTCGGTGGATAGCTCACGGTCAGGCTGGGCTTCCAGAAGAAGAAGGACCGCTTCTCCGAGAAGCCGCCGGTCTGTTGGATCTCCGAGGCTTCAGCGGCCAGCTCCGCATCGACCGAGACATCGCCGACGGAAAAGGAACTGGCGATCGAGAAGTCCAGCCGTTCCTCTTCCACCCGTGTGCGGGCGCCGGGCACGTCCACGGGTTCCAGGCCGCTCTCGCCGAGTCGCTGCAGTTCGAAGTCGCTGTCCAGGGCGTTCTGCGCCAGCTCGATCGAAGCTTCGAACAGCTGCTCGGCGAAACCCGAGTAGTCCAGTTCGAGTCTGAGAATCCGCTCGGTTTCGAGCTGGTCGGTGGCGGTCGTGATGATGCGCTCACCGGGCTGTTCCGGCTCGCCCCGGTCGATGTCGCTGCGGCGCTGCTTGTCGTCGCGCCGATACAGGGCGATGAGCTTGGCGTTGAAGTCGTCGCCGAAACCGCGCTCCGCGTCGACGCCGACTTCCATGGACTCGTCCTGGTTGTCGTTGCGCTGCAGCAACAGGAATGCGTCCTGATCGAGGGGCTGGCGCAGGGAGGTCTCGCCGCCCTGTTCGTCCTTCTGTTCGTATTGAACATTGACGCCATAGCGAGTGCTGCGGCCATCATAGGTGGCGTTGGCGGTCAGGCCGAAGTCATCGTCGGTCTCGCGGTACTGCTCGTCGCGTTGCTCGAGGATCGCGCCCGAGGCATCCAGCACCGGTTCGGCGGCATCGAGAATCGAGCGGCGACGGCTCGCGCTGGCGCCCAGCGTATAGCGCAGTCCGCCGAGGCGGTCGGAATAGCTGACCGAGCCCGAGGGCAGCAGGCCCAGATCGGGATGCGGCGTGGCGGCGCTCAGGGACCAGGCGCCGGTCGCCCCGCCATCGCGTCGGATCACATCCGCGATCACGCTCTGGCCGCGAAGGTCCGAGCCGCCCGTCTGTCCGCGCAGCACGATGATGCGCTCCACGTCCGCCGCCGGGATCTTCGACAGCAGTTCCGAGGGTGATTCGCTCTTGGCCGACACGCGCTCGCCGTTGATGAGGATGTTGCCCGCGGCGCCACCGAAGCCCCGCGCGCCGCTGTTGCCATTGTCGAGGTTGAAGCCGGGCAGATTGTTGACCATGTCCAGCGCCGTGACCGGGGCATAGGGGTCGAAGAAGCGTGCTTCGTAGCTCGTCTCGCAGGCGTTGCCGGTGCACTCGGGGAGGGGCGCGTCGATTTCGAAAGGATGCTGGGCCCGAGCCGCCGGGACGGTTCCGAGGCAGAGCAGGCACAGCAGGCCGGTGACGATGGAAGACGCGTGTCGCATGAAACAGTCGATTCTTGTGGGTTGGCCGGCGCCCTGGCGCTGCGTGCCCGAAGGCACCTACACCGACCCCGCCGCGGCCAATAGGTTCGACCTGGTTTTCGAAACTGTGCAGTCGATCACTGAATTCGCGAAGCATGGACCTTGGACCGAAGGCCCCGTAGGTCGGCCCCACGTGGCCGACGGACCATGCATCCGAAATCTCCACCAACCCGACGGCGCAATCTTGCAGCCATCGCGGACAACCCGACACACGCATATCGCAGGCATCGCCGGCCAACCTACGGCCGATGGTGTTCGATCACCATGCGTCAGATGGAAGCACGGCATCGATTGTCGAATCGAGCGGGGGCTCCGTTCGGTTTCAGGTGATGGCCGGGATATCCGTGCGTCGCGTTCTCGGTGGGGTTTGCGGCATCTCGCCGTCGAGTTGTTGGAGATGGCTGGGGCATGGACCGTCGGGGTCGTGGCCCCGACCTACGCAGGGCTTCGATCGGGCATGGTCGTCCCTGGGGTTGGCATTGGCATCGGGCAATCCGGGTTGCCTTCGTTCGGCATCGAGGCGACCGTAGGTCGGGCCAGCGCAGGCTGGAGGTGTGGTGCGATTGGCCGCAGGCCAGAAGCGCCACAACGGAGGCCGGCCGCGCGTGCGCCCGACGGACCATGTATCCGGCATCTCCGTCAATCCGACGGCGTAATCTGGCCGCCTTCGCGAAGAACCCGACGCACGCATATCGCAGGCATCCCCGGCCAGCCTACGGCCGATGGTGTTCGATCACCATGCGTCAGATGGAAGCACGGTATCGATTGTCGAATCGAGCGCATGGCTTCGACCGGTCGATATCGATAGCGAGTTGGGCCACGGCATCAGGTTGCCCGGGGGGCGGCTCCGGGATCGAGTGACCCGGAAACCGGAAACCGGAAGCCAGAAATCAAAAAAGGCCCGGGAAGTCCCGGGCCTTTTCGGTTTGCCTTGCGCTCCGCCGATATCAGGGCGGAGGAATCACTTCGAAGCGGTCGTCGAAGATCTCGTTGCCCATGGCCTGTTCGCAGACCTGCACCTTGAGATCATCGATGAACCAGCCATCACGACCCACGGAGGAGTCGGTGACCATGCGGAAGCGGAACTGCACCGTCTCGCCGGCCCAGGCCGACAGGTCCACGACCGAGTTCAGCCAGTCCTGCGGATCGCCGCACCAGCCCAACTCGCCACCGGCCGGGTTGCTCCAGGAGGTGGAGATCGGCCCGTTGTACGGGTCGGTCTGCAGCGCCGCATCCGGCACCTGGGTCCAGTTGGTTCCACCGTCGATCGACACGTGCAGCTGGCCGGCATCGAAGCAGGCCGTCGCGCTCTGGTCTTCGATGACCTGGCGGTTCCAGAACTGCAGGGTCGGGGTGATCGCCGCGGCCGGAATCGCGACCGCGGGTGAAATCAGCCACTGATCGGAGACCGAGGGCACGTCGACCGCGTTCCAGGCACCGGTGCCGGTGTTGACCACGCCGCTCTGGATCGCCCAGGTACTGCCCGTGCCACCCGTCGTCCAGTCCTCGACGCCGGCTTCGAAACCGGTGCTGTAGAGCACGTTCGGCGAGGTGCCGATGCCACAGTCACCGGGCAGGGCTTCGGTCGAGAAGCTGACCGAGCCGGACCAGGCGCCGTCGCCACAGTCGTTGCTGCCGCGCACGCGGACGTAGTAGGTGCTGTTGGAATCGAGCAGGCTGCCGACATCATGCGTGGTCGTGGCTTCGGAGGCGCTGTAGACCACGTTCGTGAAGCCCGGGTCCGTGGCGATCTCGATCTGATAACCGACGACGCCCGAAACGGCGTTCCAGCTGATGGTCGGCGTGATGCTCACGCCGACCGCGCCGTCGACCGGCGCCGTGATGGCAGCGGCGCTCGGTGCGGCATCGGCCAGGATCAGGCTCATCGTTTCCTGGCGAGATTCCGAGGTCGAATTGCCGTCCAGGTTGAAGGTGTAGTTGCCAGCGCCGACAGCGGCCAGGTTGCTGAGCGTCATCGTGCTGCTGCCCGGCGGGGTGACCGGATTGGCCGAGAAGGCGCTGTTCAGACCGGCGGGCGTGCCGCTGGTCGAGAGCGTCACGGCCTCGGCGAACTCGCCGAACTGGGCCACGGTGATGGTCACGTCGATGTCCGCGAAGCCGCACTGCGACAGGCTGGTCGTGGCCGGCTCCAGTCCGAAGCCATCGCTGCCGAGGGCGTCGATGACCAGGGTGCCGGTGTTGTTCGGATCGAGCCAGTCGCGCAGGCGGGTGCTCGAGCTGCCGCCGCCTTCCCAGGACACGGCCATGCGACCGTACCAGTCCGGGTCGTCGTTGCCGCACGCGGCGAAGCCGCCGTGCAGCTGGCCGATCACGCGGCCTTCCGGACTGAACAGAGGCGAGCCCGAGGAGCCCGGCTCGGTGGTGCCCAGATCCCAGTCGGCGACGCGGATATGCGTCGTCCCGGTGCCCGTGTCGTCGAGGTAGGCGCTGATCGTGGTCGGGTCGTTCTCGAAGCTGATGCGCTTCTCGTCCGTGCTCGGGTGGTGGACGGCGATGGCGCCGGTCGTGGTCGACAGATCGCGCGCATCCCAGCCCGCGTAGGCCACGTTCCAGGTCGGATCGGGCTGGGCATCCAGCTCGACCAGGGTGAAGTCCGAGGCGCCTTGCGCGGCACGGAAGGTCGAGCCGGTGACGAACTGAGTCAGGGTGCCGTCACCCGCGCCGCCGGAGGCCGGAGAGCCAGGCGGCCGACAGGTCGAGTTCTGGTAGTTCCAGTAGGTGACCAGTGACGGCGCGTTGCCGGCATTGATGGAGCAGTGGTTGGCCGTCATGAAGAACGGGGTGCCATCGTTCTCGACGTTGTTGACCATGAATCCGGTGCAGAAGGTGCTGCCGCCGGTCGAGATCACGGCCACGGAATTGATCTGCGTCTGCCAGGGATCGCCCTCGGGGCAGACCACGTCGACGTTGCAGGAGCCCGAGCGCGGCGTGGCGGTCTCGAAGAAGCCGCGGTAGCCGTAGTTGATCGAACCGATCTCGAGTTCGACCTGGCCGCGCAGTTCAGCGGGGACCTGCAGCTCCAGGACCATGGTGTCGCCTTCGATCAGCGGCGTCCAGAGTTCACCGTGCGGCTTGTTGTCGGCGGCCGTGAACGGACGGATCCGGTACTTGCCGCTCTCGCTGAACAGGTGCAGCTCTGCACCTTCCGGCAGGCGATAGCGGCTGAAGGCCAGGTTGATCGAGCGCGCGTCGGGCGCATGGATGCGCTGGCGCCAGACCTCGACGCCGTTGCGCGCGGCCTCCCAGCGTCCGCTGGTGGCGGCATTGATCGCGACCGGGTACGGAATGGCGAAGCGCGGGGCCACGCCGGGTTGTGTTTCGCGCAGGGCGTCCTCGGCCAGCAGAGCCTGTCGATCCAGGGCATCGAGCCGGGTGACGGGGACGGTGGACAGTGCGCTGACCTGATCGCTGAAGCTCAGCGGATCGGCCGCCAGCACGGCGCTGGACAGCAGCAGTGCAGCAAGCAGTGAAAGTATCGTTCGAGACATGGATTTCCCTCGTGGTGGATTCAGTATCGACCGATGGCCGGGCGCACGACGAGGACGCGATGGTTCAGGGGAAACACCGATCCAGACCGTGACTCCCCCAAGCCATGGATTCGATCCAGACCGCCGATGGTAATTCAGCGGTGGCAGGCTTTCCAGTCCGCCTGGATCAGTGCTTGCGCCGGATCAGGGCCGAGATGTCGCGCCCGCTTTCGCCGCCATCGACCAGCTGCTGGTAGTCGGGCAGCGCCAGGTCGAGGACGCCGGAGCGGAAATCGACCTCGCTGCAGAGCGCCGCGCAGATCTTCAGATCCTTCAGCAGCAGGGCCGGCGCGAAGCCGACCTCGAACTCGTCGGCCAGCATCGTGCGGCCGCGCTTGTCGAGGAACCAGTTGCCCGCGGCACCGCCGCCGAGGAGCTCGAGCATGGCGTCGCGCGGCAGATCCAGTTTCTCCATCAGGGCCAGGGACTCGCAGACCGCCTCGGCGATGCCGGCGACCATCATCTGGTTGACGGCCTTGGCCGACTGGCCGGCACCGCTGTGGCCCAGGTGATGATGGACGCGGGCGTAGGCCTCGATGAATGGGACGGCGGCATGGTAGTGGTCCCAGTCGCCGCCGGCCATCACGGCCAGACGGCCCTGAATGGCCCCCTCGACGCCGCCTGTGACGGGGGCATCGACGAAGCCCACGCCGAGTTCGGCCAGTTGTTTCGACTGCTCGCGCGCGGCGGCCGGACTGACGGTGGAATGGTCGATCACGACCTGGCCCGGGCGCAGGCCCGGGCGCATGGCCTCGATCACTTCGGCCAGGTCCTCGTCGGCGGAGACGCAGAGTGCGATCAGATCAACGGCGGCGGCCAGCTCGGCGGGAGTCTCGGCGATTGCCACTCCTTCATGCTGCCCGGCAAAGGCCCGGGCCTTCTCCTCGCTGCGATTCCAGACCTGGCGCAGATGACCGCCGGCGTGCAGGTGGCCGGCCATCGGCCAGCCCATGGCGCCCAGGCCGATCCAGCCGATGGTCCGCGGCTCGTCGGAGGCATTGCTGCGCGGCTCGTCGCTCATGTTCAGGACTCCAGGTAGGTGTAGGCCGACAGGCCTTCGGTGAGCAGACGCTCCAGGCGCTCGGCCTCCTCGGTGCCGAGCTTCGCGGCGGCGACGCGCGCCCGGCAGGCGGTCATCAGGGCGCGCGCATCGTAGCCGACCAGGCCGAGCACGACATCGGCGGTATCGCCTGAGCGGGCATTGTCGAGGCGGAAGCCGTCACCGTCCTGCCACACGTCCACGCTGTCCGTGTCCCCGAACAGGTTATGGATGTCGCCCAGGGTTTCCTGATAGGCGCCGGTCATGAACAGGCCCAGCAGGTACTGCTCACCGGGCTGGATCGGGTGCACCGGCAGGGTCGGCTCGAGCAGGCCGCGCTCCACGTAGTGATCGATGCGTCCGTCCGAGTCGCAGGTCAGGTCCTCGAGCACGGCGCGTTCCGTCGGGGTTTCGTTCAGGCGATTGAGGGGCACGATCGGGAAGACCTGGTCGATGGCCCAGATGTCCGGCAGGCTCTGGAAGATCGACAGGTTGATGAAGTACTTGGCCGAGCGCTGATAGCGGATCTTCTCGGCCAGTTCGCGGTGGCGGCGGTGTTCCGGGTCGAGCTGGCTGCTCAGGCGCTCGAGGATGGCGTGGTAGAGCGGCTCCAGGCGCGCCCGATCCTTGAGCGAGAGGTCGCCGTAGAGAAACAGGTTGCGGCCTTCCTCCAGCAGGTGCTCGGCCTCCATGAAGCTCTCTTCGGGCCCGCGCTCGCCGGCCAGCTCGTAGACCTCGTGGAGGCTCCGGATCAACGTGTGTTCCTCCTCGGCCAGCGCGTCCACCCGGGCCGAGGGCTTTTCCGTTTCCGTGACGTTGGTGATCAGTACGGCGTGGTGCGCGGTCAGGGCGCGGCCGGATTCGGAAATCAGGTCGGGCATGGCGATGCCGCGTTCGCGACATAGTTCGGCGATGCCGGCGACGATGGCATAAGCGTAGGACTTGACCGAGTAGTTCATCGAGCAGTAGCTGCGCGTGCCGCCGCCTTCGTAGTCCACACCCAGGCCGCCGCCGATGTCGAGGAGGCGGATGTCGACGCCGGCCGCGACCAGTTCGACCAGATAACGTCCGGCCTCGCGCACGCCGCGCTGGATATCGCGCAGGTTGGACAACTGCGAACCCATGTGGAAATGCAGCAGGCCGAGCCAGTCGAGGCAGTCGCTGTCGCGCATCGATTCGATCAGCTCCAGCACCTGGCTGGCGGTCAGGCCGAACTTGGCCCGCTCGCCGCCCGTGTTCTGCCAGTTGCCGCTGCCCAGGGAGGACAGGCGCAGGCGCACACCGACCATGGGTTGGATGTCGAGGCGACGCGCTTCGCGCTCGATCAGGGCCCATTCGCCGGGCTTCTCGATCACGATGATGGGCTTGAGTCCGAGCCGCTCTCCGCTCAATGCGAGGCGGATGTAGGCCGCGTCCTTGTAGCCGTTGCAGATGATCCGCGTACCGGGTCGGGCCAGGGCCAGGGCGGCGATCAGCTCGGGCTTGCTGCCGACCTCCAGGCCCAGGCCGTCGACGCCGGCCAGGGTCCGCACGACGGTGGCCTGCTGATTGACCTTGATCGGGTAGACGGCAGTGTAGCGGCCATCGTAGCCGACCTCCTCGATGGCCTCGTCGAAGGCCTCGATCAGCTGGCGGGCCCGGCCGACGAGGATCTGCGGGAAGCGGATCAGCAAGGGCAGGCGCAAGCCCTGCTGACGCGCCTGCTCGGCGATTTCGTCGAGGACGATCGGCGGCGATTCGTCGGCGCCGGGGCGGGCGCAGAGCCGGCCCTTTTCATCGACATCGAAGAAGCCCTCCGACCAGCGGTCGATCGAATAGCGCTTGCGGGCGGATTGCACGGGGTCGTCGCTCATCGTCGGGCGGGTCCGTTCGGTCAGGGTCATGGCTGCTGATTGTAACGCCTTGGATTGCGCTACCATGCCCAACGCTGACTCATCGTCTTACAAGGAATCGAGGCATGCTGCCCGCCAACGAGAAGTGGTTCACGGAAGTTCATCAGGACGCCGGCTCGGCCTGGTCCCTGGCCATCGAGACCCGGCTGGCCCACGAGGTCACCGATTACCAGACCATCGAGGTCTACCAGACCCGCGACTGGGGCAATCTGATGGTCATCGACGGCTTCGTCATGCTGAGCACGCGCGACAACTTCCTCTATCACGAGATGCTGACCCATCCCGCCCTGTTCTCGCACCCGGATCCGAAGCGCGTGCTGATCATCGGCGGCGGCGACTGCGGCACCCTGTCCGAAGTGCTTCGCCATCAAGGGGTCGAGCGCTGCACCCAGGTCGAGATCGACGAGCAGGTCACCCGTCTGGCCGAGAAGTTCTTCCCCGAGCTCTGTGCACGCAATGATGACCCGCGTGCCGAGCTGCTGTTCGACGACGGCCTGGCTCACATCAAGAACCAGCCCGAAGGCAGCCTGGACCTGATCATCGTCGATTCCACCGACCCGATCGGGCCGGCCGAAGGCCTGTTCGGGCCGGGCTTCGTCAAGGACTGCTACCGGGCCCTGGCGGAGGGCGGCATCTTTGTCCAGCAGAGCGAGTCGCCGCTGCTGCACAAGGACCTGATCGCCGGCATTCGCGACAACATGGGCCAGGCCGGCTTCTCCGACATCAAGACCCTGGGCTTCCCGCAGCCCTGCTACCCCTCGGGCTGGTGGTCGGCGAGCCAGGCGCGCAAGGGCGGGACGATCGAGGCGGCCGATCCGGCCCGCTTCGAGGCCAGCGGCATCGAGACCCGCTACTACAACCCCGAGGTCCATCGCGGCGCCCTGTCCACACAGCTCTGAGCCCGGCGACTGACGGGGGGGCTGCGCCACCCCGCCTATCGCTGGCGTGTATCGGTGGCTTGGGAGTATGATTCGAGGACCATCGATTCCAGCGCATTGGAAGGGAAAGTCATGAAGCACGTCTTTGGCGGTCTAATGGTGCTGGCGGCCAGCCAGTCTTTTGCCGTTCAGCTCAATGAAGAGATCGCCGCCAGTCAGCGCGGCGATGTCCTGCACTGGTCGGTGCCTGCCGACCACGCCGGCGCCACGCTCGATCTGGTCTCACCGACCGGTCATCTGGCGTCGTTCTCATTCATGCCGGGCGAGGCCATTTCGCTCGATCTGGCCGAACATGCCGCGGACCAGGGTCAGTACCTCTACGAGCTCACCCTCGATCCGAGGATCGATTCCGAACAGCTCGAGGCCCTTCGGGCCGCCCGCCTGGCCGGGACGTCGCTGGACCTGGGCCTGAAGGTAGAGCGGATCGAAGGCGCCTTCCAGCGCCTGGAGCAGGCCTGGGTCGGCCCCGGGACCGGGGCGGCTGCGCTGCAGGCTGACCGCGACAGTGGCGTCGATGATTTGCCACCGGGCGGCACGATCAGCGATACCATCATCGGTGATCTGACCGTCCGCAACAGCCTCTGTGTCGGGGGCGACTGTCTTGACGCGGAGGCTTTCGGCTCCGACACGATCCGCCTGAAGGAAAACAATCTCCGCATCCACTTCGAAGACACCAGTGCATCGGGCTCCTTTGCCAGTGGCGACTGGCGCGTCACGGTCAACGGTAGTCAGAACGGTGATCCGGATTTCTTTGCGATCGACTATGCGACCGCAAACAGCACTCCGTTCCGCGTCGACGGGGGCGCGCCCAGCAATGCGCTGCGAGTCGCTTCCCAGGGCAACGTCGGGATCGGAACTCCAACGCCGGTGCTGGAGCTGCACGTGCGCGACGGCGATTCGCCCGGTATCCGCCTCGAGCAGGACGCTTCTTCGGGCTTTGCGGTCCAGAGCTGGGATATTGTCGGGAACGAGACCAGTTTTTTCGTCCGTGATGCAACCAATGGCTCGACCCTGCCGTTCCGGATCCGGCCCGGCGCTGCCAGCAACGCGCTGGTGATTTCCAATGATAGTAATGTCGGGGTCGGCATCCTGAGCCCCGCCGCCAAGCTGCACGTGGCGAATGGTGACCTGCGCGTCGACGGCTCCGTCTACCAGCTTTCCAGCCGGGCGGCCAAGACCGACCTGGTCGCCATGGATGCCGAGCGCCTGCTCAATCTGCTCGCCAGCCTGGACCTGTTCAACTGGCGCTACAGCAGCGCTGACGATCAGGGTCTGCATTTCGGCCCCACGGCCGAGGACTTTCATGCCCTGTTCGGTCTTGGCGAGACCGATCGCCATATCAGCGTCTCCGACATGGCCGGCGTGGCTCTGGGCGCCGCTCAGGCGCTGCAGCGCGAGCTGGCCGAAAAGGAGGCCGAGCTCGACGAGGTCCATGCTCGCCTCGAGCGTCTCGAGCAGCTCTTCGAACTTCAGACCGACGAGTAAGCGCTCATGATGATGGGTAGCTTTCAGCGTCCGGCCTCGTCGGCCTTGCGATGCTTTTATCGTGGCCTCGGTCTGGTGCTGCTCATGGCCTGTTGCGCGAGCGTTCAAGCACAGCTGGCCGGCCTGGTGCACGACGAAACCAACGGTTCACTGCGCGTCGTCAGCATCGATTCGGCGACCGGCAATGTCGCTGCCGGTGCCGGCGAGGTGGCGGATTGCTGTCGGCTCGGCGGCGGCCTGGTAGCGGCTGATGTCGCAGGCGAGCGCTTCTTTGCCATTGGCGTCTGGTCCGGTGGCGACAATGCGGACCAGATCGGCCTGTTCGAGCTTGCCTTCGACGGCAGCGCGGTGGCCAGTCAGTTTCTCGGCGCCGTGCCGACCGGCGCGCTCGAGTGGGACTCGCTCAACGCTCGCCTGATCACCGTCTCGGTGCCCGATTTCACCAGCGGCCTGCAGCTCCAGTCCATCGACCCGACCACCGGCTCGATCCAGAACATCGGGTCCGCCACCCCGGATTGCTGCGAAATCCTGACCGGCGTCTCCACCATTGATCCGGCCGGACAGCGTCTGTTCTTTGCCGGCCGCGCCAACGGCGAAGCGGATTGGGCCGTCTACGGGGTCGATCTGGGAACGGGCGAGGTCAACAACGCCGAACTGCTGCCCTCGGGGCATCCGGGCTTCATGGCCTTCAACCCCAGTCTCGGGACGGTGGACGTTCTGATGCAGCAGACCCTGAGCGGCGGTACGCAGATCATCGCCGTCGACGTCGACAACGGTGGTGCGATCATCCTGGCCGAGCACGAGAACAGCGATTGCTGTCATTTCGAGCTCGGTCAGACGCCCAGCCTCAGCGAGGATGGTGACTCCTGGTGGTTGTCCGGTCGTGACAGTGCGCTTCAGACCAGCCTGGTCGCGATGGGCAGTGCCGGCATCAATGCTGTGACGACAACCCGGGCGATCACCAGCGGCTACCTGCTGCGGGCGGTGGTGGTCAACGGTGAGACCCTGTCGCTGGACCAGATCTTCCGGGACCGCTTCGAACTCTGAGCGACTTCAGGGGATCGTGGACTCACTGCCTCGATCCCGGCAGGCTGGCTCGCGGGCCAGCTGCAGCACCAGGCGTTGAAGCTCCAGCCGGTCATCGGGAGCGAGCGCATCGCCAGCCAGCGTTGCCTGGAGAAAGGATATCGCGTCGCGGCAATCCGGGCGCGTGGCCTGCAGGCTGGCCACCCGCAGCCGGGCGTGCGCAGCCGAAGGATCGACGGCCATCAGATGTTCCGCGAGCGACGAGGCCAGACCCAGATCGGCCAGGCTGGCATCGTCCCGGTCCAGCAGCTCAGCGCCGAGGTCCGCGACCGTCGAGCGACCCGCCTCGTTCAGACCCGGGTGCGTGGCCAGCTCCAGCACCTCGGCGTGTCGGCCGATCCGCAGTAGGACGTCGACCGCCTCGCTCCAGACCTGCAGATCCTTCCGATCATCGAGCCAGGCCAGGTAGTCAGTGGCTGCGGCGTCCAGCTGGCCCAGGGCTCGACCCAGTCGAGCCCGTAGCAGTCGACCATCGCTCGACTGCAGCCGGTCTCCACGGCGAGCTAGCAATTCATGGGCGGCTCTCTGATCGCCTTCGCTCAGATGGATTTCGGCCAGGTTGATCCGGGCCGTGTCGTTTTCCGGCTCGAGCTCGAGGGCCCGCTGCAGGCTGGTGATGGCTGCCGCGTTCCGGCCGAGTGCCGCCTGGGTGGCGCCGAGATTGGTCCACAGGCCGGGATCGTCCGGAGCGAATTGGCTGGCTCGTTCGAACAGGGCCAGGGCTGCCGGGTAGTCACCGGCCTGGAAGGCTTCTCTTCCGCGCAGGCTGTGGATCCGCGAGCCCCGGGCGTGGGCCGCGAGAAACTCGCCGACCGGATCATCGGGCACGACGCCGATTCGTCCGACCCGTTCCAGTTCACGCTGCATGGCCTCCGAGTCACCCAGGGCGCGATGGGCCATCGCCAGCGGATAGTGCAATCGATCGGCGCGTGGTTCGATCGTCAGCGCGCGCGTCAGGGAAGCGATCGCGGTCTCGGCCTGGCCAAGCGCCAGCAGCGCTTCGCCATGAACCGCCAATGCGGCGGCGTCGTCCGGATTCAGGGCCAGGGCCTGCTCGCTGGCCTGCCGCGCCGGTTCATTCTGTCCAAGCTCGAGCAGGACCCTGGCAGCTCGGGTCCAGGCACCGACGGCCTGCCCCGGCATCAGCGCTCGGGCCACCATGAACTGATCCAGCGCGGCTTCACCCTGCCCGTCCTTGGCCAGCAGAATCCCGATCAGATAGGGCCAGCGGCCGTCGAGCGGGGCCAGGCGGCGGGCCTGGCGATGTGCAGCCAGGGCCGCATCGTCGAACTCGAGGGCCTGATAGAGCATGCCGAGCTCGCCCCAGGTTTCGGCCTGTTGGATTTCCGAGTCTTCACTGCGCGACTGGATCAGTTCTCGGGCTTCGACAATCTGCTCGGCAAGCAAGGGTTCGACACCCTCCAGTGACGGGTGGGGAACCGTTGGCTCGTCGGCCAGCAGCAGCGACGGCAGCCCGGCAAGCAGCAGAAGGAAAAGTCCGGACCGGATCCTCATGGAGCGGGAACCTGTCCTTTCCGAAGCGTGTGATAACGGCCGATTTCAAGATTGGAAAAGCGTTCGCTGGTCCCGTCGGGCCAGCTCACCCGAACCGATGCGGTCGGCGCATCTTGGGTTCCCATGCCAAAGATCACCCGTGGGTCGCTGGCGCTCAGATAGCTGCCATCGGTGGCCACGCGTCGCCACTGGACAGGGCCTTCGTCATTCAGCAATTCGACGTAGGCGCCGGTCGCATCCCGCGCGGGTTCGCCGAGGGTCAGGCGCAGGCCGATCCAGGCATGCTCGGTCCGGCTGCGATTGATCAGCAGCCGGGCCGGCCCGTGATTGTCGCAGAGCAGCAGATCGGTCAGGCCATCGTTGTTCAGGTCGCCCAGGGCCGCGCCGCGACCGACGGCGGCTTCGGCCAGAGCAGGCCCGGCACTGGCGGTGACGTTGGAGAAGCGGCGGCCATCGAGATTCCGGAACAGGAGGTCAGTCTGGCGCAGCGGGTAGTCGAGGCCTGCCTCGCGTTGCTCTTCCTCCACCCGCACGGCACCGTTGGCCACGAACAGGTCCTCGAATCCGTCGAGGTCGAAATCGGCGAAGCCGGTACCGAAGCCGGTGAAGGGCAGGCTTGGTGCGAGCAGGCCCCAGGCGGCGGTCTGGTCGGTGAACAGGCCGTGGCCGAGGTTGCGATAGAAGGTGTTGCTCTCGCCATCGAGATGGGTCAGCAGCAGATCGAAGCGGCCGTCGCGGTCCGGATCGCCCACGGCGATGCCCATGCCCGCCTCCATCTGTCCGTTCCGATTGACGGCGGTGCCGGACATCAGGGCGTTTTCCCGGAAACGATCATCACCCAGATTCTTCCAGAACTGATTGGCCGTGCCATCGTTGGCGACGAAGACATCGACGGCGCCGTCCTCGTCCATGTCCAGCGCGACGACGCCCAGTCCGTGCAGGGCGACGTTGTCGATCAGGCCTTGATCGGTCCGGTCTTCGAAGCGGCCGTCTCCGCGGTTGATGAACAGGCGATCCGACTGCGGTGGAAACACTGCCGGCCCGCAGTAGTCGCGGCGCGTATTGGCGGCCAGGCAGCTCGGGTTTCGCTCGGGATCGTGCTCGACGTAATTGGTCACGAACAGGTCGAGGCGGCCGTCGCCGTTCAGGTCGCTGATCGTGGCGCTGGCGCCGAAGCCCGGGTCGGCGGTGCCGGAGTCGGCGGTGATGTCGGTGAAGCTGCCGTCGCCGTTGTTGCGCCACAACTGGTTCGGACCGTAGTGGGTCAGGTAGAGATCGGGAAAGCCATTGCCGGTGACATCGCCGGTGGCCACGCCCATGCCGTAGCCGAAGGCGCGGAAGCCGGCGGCTTCGCTGCGATCCTCGAAGCGCAGGCTGGTCGGGTCCTCGGGATCGGTCAGGCCCAGGCTGAAATAGATCCGGCTGCCGCCGCGTGCCGTGCGATCCGGCGGATCGCGATCCTGGCGCTTGCGCGGCAGCGGGCCGCTCTGGACCAGGACCAGGTCGAGCCAGCCATCGCCGTCCAGGTCGACCAGGCCGCAGCCGCCACCCAGAATCTCGGGGTACTGCCAGTCGCCCTGGCGGCCGTTGTCGTGCACGAAGTCGACGCCGCTCGAGGCGGTGATGTCTTCGAACCGAATCGGGCCGGCGATCGCGGCGGCAGAGAGCACCAGCGCCAGGCTGCAGAGCGAAGCGCGCATCGTCGTGGGGCGGGCGGGTGCGGGGGAGGAAGACGTCGACGACTCCGCCCGGAGTCGATCCGGGCGGAGCATCGGTGTTGATCAGCAGTCGCCGATGCGACGGCCGCTCATGGTGACGTTCATCTGCATCGGGCCCATCGGGCTCTGCATTTCGCCACGAATGGTGCCTTCCATGGAATCGCCGTTGAACTGCATGCTGGCCTCCATGGTCATGGTCATGCCTTCACCCTGCTCGCAGCTCATGCTGTAGTCCATGCCATCGGCGCGGACATCGCGGTTGGTGATCGTGCAGCCTTCCATCGGCTCGTCCATGAAGGCCTGGCCTTCGGCCACGTCTTCGGCGGTGATGCAGCTGGTCGAGGTGTCGGACTGTTCGGGGATCGGGAATTCGGAAACGAAGGTGACGGTGCTGGTGTGCTCCCAGTTACCGGGTTCGATGTTGGGAGCGTCGGCCGCTGCCGACAGGGCCAGGCTGGCGCTCAGGGCGGCCACGGCGATACGTGCAAACATGGATGTTCTCCGTTGATGCGTCAAGAAATCCGGCCGGTCAGCGCTGGCTGGCCGGTCGGTGCTGGGGGCGATTGTAACCGCCCGCGGGGGCGGTCATCATCCGGTCCTCGAATCAGCAGCGCGGCAGACGGGATCCGGTGGAGATCTCGCAGGCCTGGGCCAGGTCGAATTCGACCTCCACGCGCACGCGGCGTTCGACCGCTGCTTCGCCGCGTCGATAGGGTTCGAAGCGCCACTGGGCAATGGCCTCCTGGGCGGCTTCACCGAAGTCCCAGCCAAGGGGGCGCTCGTCGATCACGTCGATGTCCTGAACACGACCTCGCGAGTCGACCAGAAACTCCAGTTCGACCAGACCGTTGACGCCGCGGCGTCGGGCGCTGCGCGGGAAGTCCGGTTCGACGCGCTGGCGCAGTTCACCCCCGGTCAGGGGCGGCGGTTCCAGGCTGATCGGCGGCTCGGGCTCGGTGCGCGGTTCCAGCGGGGCGGGGTTCGGCCGCGCCATGGCCACTTGCAGCGGTGCATCCTGCGCCGCTGCGGCCTGGGTGTCGGAAGCGGCCAGGGTCTCGCTCGGCATGTCGATCGCCGCTTCTTCGCTGCGTTCGACGGTGGTCACGGCGGTGGTCTCGGCGATCGATCGATCTTCGCGGACCTCGTCCGTGGCGGCGCGCGTCATTTCGCGGTCCCGTGCCGGATCCAGGACGGTCTCGGGGGCTGGCTCCGCGACCGGCTCGGGCGACTCGAAGCGGAGCTGGTTGGCCGAGGGCAGGCCGAACAGCGGTCGCGATTCAGCCAGGCTGCGGTTCGAAGCTGCTTCGGCCGGCGCTTCGACGGCTGCCGGGGCGCGGGTCACGGCCTCGATTTCCAGGACTTCGGGCTCGGCCTCGGGCAGCAAGGACAGACCGGTCAGGCCGGCTCCGAGCGTCATCACCAGCAGGGCGGGCAGGGTCAGACCCAGCTGACGCTTCGGTTGAGCGCGTTCGACCAGGCGGCGGATGCGACCGAGAATCTGACCGTCCTGCATGCCCAGGGCCAGGCGAGGGCCGGGCTGGCGCAGATGTTCCAGGGTGGCCAGCATTTCGACGTAGGCCAGGCGATTGCGCGTGGCCGCCACGGCCAGATCGTCGCAGGCGTTTTCGCGCTCGATGCGGATGCGCCGGGACACCAGCGCCACCACCGGGTGGTAGAAGAAAAGGGTCTCGATCACGGTCTGCACGAGGTTGACCAGATGGTCATGGCGCCGGATGTGCGCCAGCTCGTGAGCCAGGATCATTTCGAGCTGCTCGATACTCAGACGAGCGCTCAGCGCCGGCGGCAGCAGGATCAGGGGCTTGAGCCAGCCGACCACCACCGGTGAACGGACTCTGGCCGAGCTGGCCAGAGCGACCGAGCGGCGAACCACCATGGTCTGGCACAGGCGCTCGAGCACTGGCTGCAGATGGGCCACGGTGGCGTGCTCGGCCGAGCGGCGCAGCTGATGAATGTAGTGCCAGCCCAGGGCGAGGCGGGCGGACAGCACGACGACCCCGGCGAGCCAGGCGGCCACGGTCCAGAACAGCCAGTTCGAGGCCGCCTGGTGACCGTCCGTGCCGGCGACCACCTCGATCAAGGTCCACGCGCCCGCAGCACCGACCGCGGTCTCGCTCGTGCCGGACTGCAGCGTCAGGTGGATCAGGGTCAGGACGGGGGCCAGGCCGAGCAGCAGCAGGGTGCCGACGGCCAGGTTGTAGCGTGCGCTGGCGCTGCTCGGTCGGACGACCCAGAGCACCAGGGCATAGGCCAGGCCGATCAGCGCGCCTTGCCAGACGAAGTGCAGCAGGGTGAGGCCCAGGGATTCGATCCAGGCGGTATTCAACCAGGCCATGACTCAGGACTCCGTGGCTTCGCCGCTCTGGCGCAGCTTGCGGATCAGGGAGTCGATCTCGGCCAGTTCCTCGGGCCTGGCGGGTCGGGACATGCCGAGGGCCTGCATCACCAGACGCGAAGCCGAGCCTTCGTAGACGCGGGTCATGAAGTCATCGAGCATGACGCGCTGGGTCTCGTCCTCGCCGGTCACGGCGCGAAAGACGTGCGCGCGCTGCGAGTCATCGCGTTCGACCAGACCCTTGGCGTGCATGATCTGCATCTGCTTCAGGATCGTGGTGTAGCTGAGGTGCTGATCGGCGGCGATGCGCTCGTGGACTTCGCGCACCGTCGACGGCCCATGGCTCCACAGACACTTGAGAATCTTGAGTTCCGACGGCGTCGGTGCGGGCAGCTCGTTCAAGGGCATCTCCTGGCTGGTCATTTGCACGAACGAGTTCGTACGATACTTGCGCAGATTAGCCCTGCCGCTGCACCGCTGTCAATGCGGGCCCCGGATCGCCGGGGCCCGCCGGCCTCAGAACTGACCTCTGAGACCGAATCGAAGGTTGCGGCCCGGCAGCGGGGCGAAGTCGCGCAGGTAGGAGGTGTGCACGCGCGCCTCTTCATCGCCCAGATTGTGCCCCGACAGGTAGACCTCCATCGGCATCATGCCGAGGTTGAAGGCGTAGCCCAGGCGGGCGTTGACCAGATGGTAGCCCGGCGTCGGGGATTCGAAATCCGCGACCCGGCTCTGGCGGAACACTCGCTGCCATTCCAGACCGGCCCGCCACGGACCGCGGTGCCAGTCCAGGCCGCTGGTCAGGCGTTGCGGCGAGATGCGCGGCAGGTCTTCGCCGCCATCCAGCTCGCCGCGAACCAGGTCATAGGCCAGACGCAGGTCGAAATCGCCCATCGCCGTATCGTGGAACTGCCAGGCCGCCTGCGCTTCCAGCCCGTAGAAGGTCGCGTCTTCCTGGACCGCCTGGCGGATCATGAAACCGTCGAACTCCTCGCCCGTGTCAGCCAGGTAGATGAAGTCGTCGACCTGCTTGTGGAACAGGTTGATGTCCAGATCGAAGGTCTCGCTGTGCCGGTGCAGGCCGAGGTCCCAGTTCAGGGTCGTTTCCCGGCCAAGGTTCGGATCGCCGATCTCGTAGCTGAAGGTGGCCAGATGCACGCCGTTGGCGAACAGCTCGCTGGCCAGCGGGGCACGCTGCGAGCGCGACAGGTTCAGGCGGGTCTGCCAGTGCTCGTTCGCCTGCCAGATCGCACCGGCGCTCACCGACCAGTTGGTGAACTGGCGACGGTCACGATCGAAGTCGACGTCCGGGGCCTCGCCCTCGTGGTCATGGTGTTCCTCGTCGTGCTCGTCATGATCATGGTCGTCCTGGCCCGGCAGATCGGCCTCGATCTCGAAGCGTTCGATGCGGCCACCCAGGCTCAAGGTCAGCTCCCCGAATTCGCGTTCCTGCAGCGCGAACAGGGCCAGGCTGTCGGTTCGATTGGGTGCGATGTAGGCTTCTTCGCCGATGGCCACGAAGTCCTCGCGGTCGGCCTGCAGACCGATGGCGCCGAGGAAGCCGGCGACGGGCCGATTCTGCAGCTCCAGACGGGCCTGGATGGTCTCGACGTCGAAGGTGGTGGGAACGTGTTCGTGTTCCCCTTCGTCATGGCCGTCTTCTTCGCCTTCCATTTCGATTTCGCGGTGAACGTAGTCATTCGTGCCCAGGCGCAGTCGGGCCAGGGTGAAGCCGGGCAGGGGATCGCTCAACTCGCCCTTCAGGTCGAAGCGCTGCTGCTCGAGATCGATGGTGGCGAAGCCTTCCTCGCCCTCCCCCTCGTGCTCGTCTTCCTCATGGTCTTCGTGGGCCTCGTCGCCATGGACGTGCGGTGCCGGGATGCCGTAGTCGGATTCGAACTGACGATAGGAGGCGCCGATGAAGCCGCGCGAGCCGATCCAGCTCAGGCCGATGGTGCCCGAGCGGTTCTCGACGAAACTGTTGGGCAGGGTGCCCTCCTCGCCGTATTCCTCGTCTTCCTCGTGGTCTTCGTGATCGTGCTCCTCGTGAGCTTCGGCCGCCCCGGGAATGCGGTAGTCGTCGGTGTCACGCCAGGTGCCGTCGACGTGCCAGGCGAAATTGCCGGCCGCGCCGTCCAGGCGGAACACGCCCGAGCGTTCATCGGCCACCGTGTCGCCGCGAAGTTCGAAGCTGCCTTCGATGGGCGCGCCCGGCAGGACGCGCGGAATACGGTTGTCGATGACGTTGATCACGCCGCCCGAGGCGCCGGAGCCGTACAGCAAAGTGGCCGGGCCGCGCAGGATCTCGACCTGTTCGACCAGCATCGGGTCGAGGGCGACCGCGTGGTCGTCGCTGGGCGCCGAGGCGTCACCGGTCGACAGACCGTCTTCGAGAATGCGAACCCGGGCGCCGCCCAGGCCTCGGATGATGGGTCGTCCGGATCCTGGGCCGTAGTAGCTGGACTGGACGCCCGGCTGGTTGGCCAGGGTTTCGCCCAGGGTCATGCCGCGGCGATCGTCGAGCTGCTCGCCGGCGAGGATATCGACGGGCTCGGCGGTTTCCAGGGCGGTCCGCTCGTAAGGCAGAGCGCGAACCACCAGGGTTTCGAGCTCGGTGTCGTGGCGGCCTTCGCGTTCGTCGGAATCCTGAGCGAGGAGGGGGCCGCTGAACAGGGCCAGGTGAATCGCGATGAAAAGGCTGGAATGGCGCATGGTGAATCAGGTTCAAGAGAACAGAAACTAAATGTTATATCATTACGTTTGTGAACGACAAGCTCACGAACACGCTCGGGTCATCGCCTCTGGGGCACAATCATGAGAGCGCTCGATCCATGGCCGGCTCGAGGCGAACGCCGGAGCATCGACATGTTGTCATCCTGGTCCGATCTGACCACCGAGGAGTTTGCAGACCTTGCGGGTGAGCACGGTCTGGCCGTGCTGGTGCTCGGTGCCATCGAGCAGCATGGCCCTCATCTGCCCCTGGATACGGATCTATGCATCGGCGAGGGCCTGTGTCGGGCCATGGCTTCCCACCTGCCGGAAAGGATCCGGGCGCTGCAACTGCCGTCGCTGGCGATCGGCGCCAGCCAGGAACATGCTTCCTTCCCCGGCACCCTCAGCCTGCCGCCGGAGACCGCCATCGGAGTGATCGAAGCGATCGGCGAGCGCTGCGCGGCCAGCGGCCTGCAGCGCCTGATGCTGCTCAATGCCCACGGCGGCAATCACGGCGTGATGGAGGTCGCCGCGCTGAACCTGCGTCGCCGCTTCGGAATGCTGGTGGTCAAGGCCAGCTACATGCGCCTGCCGCCACCCGATGGCCTGCTGGCCGCACGCGAGCTGAGCGAAGGTCTGCATGGGGGTCAGGCGGAGACGGCCATGATGCTTCACCTGGATCCGGGGCGGGTCCGGCAGGATCGAATGGAGCACTTCGAGATGCGCCCGGAAGTGGCCAGCGACGACGCGCTGTTCGGGGCCGCTGGCCGGGCCGCCTGGGCCTGGATGGCCGAGGATCTCAACCCTGCAGGCGTGGTCGGCCGGGCCGATCTGGCCACTGCCGATCTGGGCCGCCGCCTGGTCGAGCACTATGGGCGACAGCTGGCCGAGGTGCTGGCGCGCGCCGAAGCGCTGCCCTGGCCGCCGGGCCGGGACGAGTAGGTCAGGACTCGCCGAGCAGTTCCTGAAGCAGGTGCCCGGAGCGCCGCGCCTTGGCGCTCAGGTAGCGACGATTCTGCTGTGTGACTCGCCCGAACAGACGACCGTTGTCGTTCACTTCGATGCCGCCATTGGCCAGCGCCACCAGCTTGGCCGGGTTGTTGGTGAGCAGATGGATGCGCGCGATGTCCAGCGCCCGCAGCATGTCGACCGCCACGCCGTAGCGGCGCTCGTCGTCGCCGAAGCCCAGGCGCTGGTCGGCCTCGACCGTGTCGTGGCCCTGGTCCTGGATGGCATAGGCCCGGAGCTTGTTGGCCAGGCCGATGCCGCGGCCTTCCTGTGCGAGATAGAGCAGCACGCCGCCCCCCATCTCGCGGATCGTGCTGACGGCGCGAGTCAGCTGTTCGCCGCAGTCGCAGCGCAGGCTGGCGAAGAGATCGCCGGTCAGGCAGGAAGAATGAAGGCGGACCGGCACGGACTCGGGCCAGTCTTCGCGTTCACCGATCAGCACCGCCAGGTGTTCCCGCAGGCCATCGGGTTCGCGAAACAGCACGAAGCGCGCCTGCTCGGCCTCCCGCAGGGGCACGTCGGCTTCACTGATCCGCTTGAGCATCCCCCGGCCCAGCTCGAAGCAGCGCTCGGCCAGGCGAGCCGGCACAGCCAGGAGCTCACCGCGAGCCACCGCGGCTTCGATGGTCGTCTGCCGTTCGGGGGCGACCGTCACGGTCACCGCCGCCGGCACCAGCAGGGCGCGGCGGAGCAGGGCCAGTCCGGCGCGCTCGCTCCGGCTTGCCGGTCCGGGTGCGGCGAAGCCATCCGGGGGCACGGTCGTTGCGCCGGCGGCCGTCTCGTAGATCGCTTCGATCGACATGGACTGGCCAGGCTGGAGCGAAAGACTGGCGGCCGATTCCTGGCCATCCAGGCCCATGGCGGCGAGGCGATGGGCGGTCAGGGTCAGGGCGGGGGTCGAACCGGCTTGCTCGACGAGGGCATCGAGGCGCTCATGGCTGATCGATTCGATCGGAAACACCAGGGCGGCCTCGCCGGCGCTTTCATCGATCACCAGCACCGGGACGCCGCGGCGCAGATCGAAAAGGGCCCGTTCCACCTGATGCATGGCGATCTCACTGTCGTGTGTCATGATGAAACTAATGGAACCCTGGCGCGATTCTGTGAACAAGTCCGTGAACAAGCGGTCCGCTCGATGGGCCGCCCCCGGCTGGCGTCGGACGCATGGCTGAACCATCCCCGGCGCTCTGGGAGGGCCTGCTGGACCTGTCCCGGCGCGCCATCGATCAGTTCCCCATGTGGCGGTGCGAGCTCGACAATGCAAGCCTGAGCTGGTCGGGTCAAGGGGGCATCGTGGTTCGGGGTCAGCCGAGCGCCGGCGACCTGGAGGCGCTGGGCCTGTTCGAGCCCCTGCTCGGGCGCCGTTGGGTGATCGCACAGCTGGGGCAGAGCCTGGACGGGCGAATCGCGACCGCGACGGGCGACTCCTACTACATCAACGGGCCGGAGACGCGCGCGCACCTGCATCGCCTGCGCGCCCTGGCCGACGCGGTGCTGATCGGCGCCGGCACAGCCATCGCCGATCGTCCCGCCCTGACCGTGCGTCATGTGCCCGGGCCCGACCCCGTGCCGATCATCCTCGACCCGAGTGCACGCGTCGAAGCGATCGGGCCGCTGTTCGACCCTCGACACACGCCTCGACTGCTGATCCTGACCGGTCGCGAGAGTCGGCGTGGGGACTGGCCGGACCATGTCGAGGTCGTGAAGCTGCCGCTCGTGGACGGGCAATTCGACCCCACGCACATCATCGATTGCCTGAGCCTTCGGGGTCTCGATCGGCTGCTGGTCGAAGGCGGTGGCGTGACCGTGTCTCGCTTCATCGATGCCGAGGTCCTCGATCGTCTGCATCTGTTGATCGCCCCCTTGCTGATCGGCTCCGGTCCGGCTGGTCTGGCGCTGGCGCCGATCGAGCGCCTGGCCGAGGCGCGGCGACTGCCCATGCGGGCCTACCGGCTGGCCGATGAACTGGTGGTCGATCTCGATCTGTCGTGCAGCAGCACGGCCGCGCCGGGCAGGGCGCCGACGGCCACCACGACGCCGTAGGCCATCGACACGGCCAGGCCCTGTTCCGCGGGCAGGCCAAGGCTCAGCCAGAGGGCGGCCGCGGCGGCTTCGCGCCATCCCCAGCCGGCGACCGACAGCGGGATCAGCATGGACAGGAGCACCGGAAAGGCCACCAGCATCAGCGTGCTCAGCTCGATCTCGACGCCGAGCCCGCGGGCCGCCAGCGCGAAGACCAGGGCGTAGCTGAGCACGATCAGCGTCGATGAGACCAGCTGCAGGGGCCAGGCCCCGGCGGCGAACAGCGCGCGGTGGGCATCGTCGAGGAATCGGCGCCAGGCCTCGGGCCAGCGCCTGACCGCCCAGCCCGTCAGCCAGGCGACGAGCAGGATCAGGATCAGCAGTCCGGCGGCCAGGCCCGGCGCCGGGACGGCCCGAGCCAGGCCCTCTCGCCAGGCGGGGACAGCCATCAGCGCGGCGAGACTGAAGGACAGGCTGACGATCTGGCCGGAGACACGTTCGAGGATCACCGCTCGCCAGGCCGAGCCCCGACGACGGCTGTCGCGGGCGTGGCGCTCGGCCCGCCAGGCATCGCCGAGCATGCCGCCTGGCAGGGTCTGGTTGACGAAGCTGGCCAGGTAGTAATCGGCCAGGGCGCGTCCCGGCTTCAGCTTCAGGCCCAGACGTCGGGCGGTGAAGCGCCAGCGCCAGGCCGACAGGATGATCTGGCCCTGGACCAGCAACAGGCCGGCCAGTAGAAAGCCCGGATCGAGGGAGCGGGCTTGCGCCCATACCCGCGTCGGGTCGAAGAGCAGAAGCAGCAACGCCAGCAGGGCCAGGCTGACCGTCCAGCGCAGCAGGAGCTTCATGCCGGTGGCAGGGCGAGCAGATCGACGTGGCCGACGCGCAGGCCGAGGCCTCCGTCGGCGAGAGCCTGCCGTCGACGGTCCCGCCAATCCGCGACGAGGGCCGCGTCGGAGGACTCCAGCGAGGCGATCGCCGATGCCCAGTCGTCCAGCAGGGCGAGGGCGAGTGCCCGGTCCCCTTCGCGTATCGGGTCGAGCACCCAATCGCTGGCGGCGCTCAGGACGGTGAAGCCCGCGGTTTCGAGTCGGCCGGCCGTGCAGGCGATCGCATCCGGCCCAAGGGCCTGCTCGCCCAGGCCCTTGGGCCGGCGCTGGTGCTGATTGAACGCAGCGCAGAGTCGGCGATCCTCGTCCTGATCGCAGGCCGCTCCATTGGCGTCGAGGAAGCCGCGTTCGCCGGTCACGCTCAGGGCCAGCAGGGCGGGAAGGCGGTGCTCGGAAAGGGACTCGACCAGCCGATCGATCCAGCGCTCGGAGACCAGGTCGAGCAGGGCCGAGGCGGTGATCAGGTCGACAGGCTCCCGGAAGGCGATGCGCGGGTCGGCGAGGTCGAGGACCCGAGTCTGAACTTCGAGCATCGGCTCCTCGGGCAGCTGGGCGCGCGCCTGCGCCAGCAGTCCCGCATCGTGGTCGATCAGGGTCCAGTGCTGTGGTCGGCCCAGGCGGGGTGCGAGGTGGCGCAGGTTGCTGCCGCGACCGCTGCCGAGGTCCACGACCCGGAGCGGCTCGGCGTTGCTCAGGAACTCGACCAAGCGGTTTTCCAGGGTCCGCGATCGAGCGCGATGGTCGATCGGCTCGCGCAGGGCCAGCCAGCCGCCGTCGAAGCTCTCCAGGCTCATTGGACGCTCCTCAGAATCCGGTCGAAGCGCTCGCCGGCCTGCGGCCAGTCGCTCAGGGTGTCGCGCTGGCGGACCGCGGCCCGGGTCTTGTCCAGCCGCAGGCCCGGATCGGTGAGCCAGCGTTCCAGCGCTCGCCTCAGCGCCGAAGCATTGCCGGGCTCGACGCGGAGAGCGGCGGATTCGGGCACGGTCTCGGCCAGTGCGCCGCCCGTGGTGCTGATCAGGGGCAGGCCGCGTGCCAGCGCTTCGCTGATGACCATGCCATAGCCTTCGTACCAGGACGGGAGAATGCAGACGCTGGCATCGAGATAGGCCTGCTTCAGGCCGATCTCGTCGGCCTCGCCGGTCAATTCGATGCGCTCGGCCAATCCTAGATCTTCAATTCGCCGTTGCACCCTGGCCGCAAAGTCCGGGTCGCGATCCGGGCTGCCGACCAGCCGGCAGTGCCAGGCCTGTTCGCGCAGGCCGGCCAGGGCCTCGACCAGCAGATCCTGGCCCTTGCGCGGGCTCAGCGAGGCCACGCAGAGCAGCTGCTCGGGCTGCGTGTCGGCACGTCCTTCGAGGCGTCGGCGGACCCGCGGCGCGAGCTCGGCGCGCTCGACGCCGGGTTCGACCACCCGGGCCGGTCCTTCGGCCAGGCCCAGTTCGGCCAGGCGACGAGCGGTGAACGGGCTGGTGACGATCAGCTCCCGACAGTGGGCCAGGGCCCGGCTTTCGGAGCGCAGCAATTGCCGACGCTCGCTCGCCTCCAGGCCGGTCTCGTCGCCCAGCGGATGGTGTACCAGGGCGATCAGGCGCAGGCGCTGTGCATGGGTCGCCGCGACCTCGGGCAGGCCGCCCAGGGCCAGGCCGTCGATCAGGACCCGATGGCCTTCGGGCAGGGCCTGCAGGGTCTCGCCCATGGATGAGGCGGCCCTTGCGTCGGTGATCGGAAACCGTCCCTCCAGGCCCCGGACTTCGATGGACCAGCCGCGCTGGCGGAGCGCCTCGACGATGCGGGCGTCGTAGAGATAGCCGCCCGTGCGCTGGGCGGGATCGCCGGGGACGATCAGGGTCAGGTTCAAAGGGCGCGTTCGTAGCTGGCCCGGGCGCGGTCGGACTCGTGCAGTTCGACGTGCAGGGCGTCCACGCCGCCGGCCTGAGGCCCGAGCCGGCCTTCACGGATGGCCTCGGCCAGGCGATCGGCGATCACCCGCGCCATGAATTCGGTGGTCGTGTTCCGGCCCTCGAATTCTTCGAGCTCGTCGAGGTTGCGGTAGTTGAATTCGGCCAGGATCTCGCCGAGCACCGTGGTCGCCAGGCCGATGTCGACGACCAGGCCGTCCGAGTCCAGTTCGCCCCGGTGGAACCGGGCGTCGACCAGGTAGGTGGCGCCGTGCAGGCGCTGGGCGGGGCCGAAGACCTCGCCGGTGAAGCTGTGGGCGATCATCAGATGGTCGCGGACGGTCAGGGTGTACATGGCAGGGCCTCGTGCGAAAAAGGGGATCAGTGGGTGGCTGGCGGGTAGCGCAGACGGTGGCACAAGGCGTCCGAGCCGGGGCGGCTGAGTTCGCGCATTCGATCGGGCAGCTCGTCGAAGGCCGACTCGCCGCTGAACAGGGTGTCGAGCGCCGGGTCGATCAACAACTCCAGCGCCTTGCTCAGACGCCGGCGGTGGCTCCAGCGCTCTCGCCGTTCGACCGGCAAGCGGCCGACCTGGCTGGAAATCAGCTGCAGGCGGCGAGCATGGAAGGCCTGCCCCAGGGCCACGGCCGGGCGCTGGCTGCCATACCAGCTCAACTCCAGTATCCGGGCCTCGGTGCCCGCCAGTGCCAGCGCTCCATTCAGGCCCGCCTCGCTGGCGCTGGCGTGGACGACCAGATCCTGCTCGCCCGGCGCCTCCTCGGGCAGGGCGAAGGCCACGCCCAGGGCCGCGGCCAGGGCCTGGCGCTGGGGCAGTCGATCGATGAGGGTGACCTCCGTGCCGGGCATGCGCCCGGCCAGCCAGGCGGTCAGGGCGCCGACCACGCCGGCACCGACCACGGCGATGCGATCGCCGGCACTGGCCCGGCTGTCCCAGAGGGCGTTCAGGGCGGTTTCCATATTGGCGGCCAGCACGGCGCGCTCGGGTGGCAGCCCCGGCGGGAGCGGCAGCACGGCAGAAGATGGCACGACGAAGCGGTCCTGATGCGGATGCAGGCAGAACACGGCCTGCCCCGGTGTTTCGGCATCGCCGTCGATCACGCGGCCGACGCAGGCATAGCCGTACTTCACCGGCGCGGGGAAATCCCCCTGCTGGAAGGGCGCACGCATGCGATCCCATTCGCTCTCCGGTACCTCGCCTCGGTAGACCAGGGCTTCGGTGCCACGCGAGATCGCGCTGAAGTCCGTTTCCACCATCACTTCGCCGCAGCCTGGTGGACCAAGCGGTTCCGGGCGGATTTCGCCCTGCTCCGGACCGGTGACCCAGAAGGCCCTGGCCTGGCCGGACAGCCTGTTGCTTGTTGACGCCATGGGCGCATTATTCGTGGCAGATTGTGTAGTCAGTGTAACGAGGAGCTCGAGCTTGCGTCCTGGCGTCATGGCGATCCGCGAACTGTCCATCGGACTGGTGCCGTTGGCTCTCTTGCTGTGGCTCGCGGATCTGCTCGGCCAGAGCACGGCCCTTTCGATCACCGTGACGGTCGGCCTCTACCTGATCCTTGCCGCCCTGATCTGGCAATCGGCCGACGACTTGCCGAGGGCCTTCGGTTGGGCCAATCGCGTGACCCTGCTTCGCGCCATCCTGGTGAGCCTGATGGCGGGTTGGCTCGTCGAGCAGAGCATCTTCGCCGGCGGCTCCTGGCTCGTCATCGGCCTGGCCCTGTTCGCCCTGGTCCTGGACGGCATCGACGGCCGGCTCGCGCGCCGACTGGGGCAGAGCAGTGACTTCGGGGCGCGCTTCGACATGGAAGTCGATGCGGCACTGATCCTGGTGCTCTCCGCCGGTTTGCTGGTGGGCGAACGCGTCGGTCCCTGGGTGCTCGCCATCGGTCTGATGCGCTATGCCTTCCTGCTGGCGATGGCCGGCTGGCCGTGGCTGGCTGCCACGCTGCCGCCGAGCTTTCGTCGCAAACTGATCTGTGTCTGGCAGGTGTCGGCCCTGATGGTGGCCCTGATCCCCGGTCTGCCGGCTCCCCTGATCGTGCTGGCGCTCGCCTCGGCGCTGGCCCTGCTGAGCTTTTCCTTCGCGCTGGACATCCTCTGGCTCATCCGCCGCCAGCGCCGCATCCACCAGCAACGTTGGAGACTGTCATGAAACCCCTTGTCCATGCCCTTCTGATGATCGCAACGCCCGCACTTTTCTCATTCGCGGAGCACGCCCGTGCCGAAGCGCGCGAGTTCGAGATCGACGACGAGCACTTCTCCATCGTCTTCCGCGTCGACCACATCGGCTACGCCGGCCAGATCGGGCAGTTCCTCGAAGCCGAGGGTCGATTCACCTACGACGAAGCGGCCAATGCCCTCCTCGATGGCGAGGTGGTGGTAACGGCCGACAGCGTCTTCACCAACCATCGTCGCCGCGACAATCACCTCAAGGGCGGCGATTTTCTCGACGCGGACGAGTACCCGGAGATCCGCTTCGAAGTCACCGGTCATCGTGTCGACGAGTCCGGCGGCCACACCGTCGACGGCAATCTGACCCTGCTCGGTCAGACCCGACCGGTGAGCCTTTCCGCGACGCTGAACAAGGCCGCCGACTACCCCTTCGGCCACGAGGAATACACCCTGGGCCTGTCCGCCCGAACGACCATCCGCCGCAGTGAATGGGGCATGGATTACGGGATCGAAGGGGGGCTTGTGGGGGATGAAGTGGAGCTTTGGTTCGAGTTCGAGGCGATTGCGGATTGAGGTTTTGAGGGGGGCTGGCGCCCGGGTTGGCTTTGCAAGCTGGCGCTTGCCCCGCTTTGCGGGAAAGTCAAAGTCAAAGGCGTTCCGTCCCCTTCGGGGCCGGGTTCCTTTTGGCAATCGTCCCAAAAGGAACCAAAAGGACTGTTGCCCGCGGTGACGCCGGACTGCGTCCGGTCCCCTGCGTTTCTCGGTCCAGACGGGCGCCGCCGAACTCGCTCCGTTCGCTGCGCTCTCTCCACTCAGACATCGCGGCGGCGCTGATCCGCCTGGCGCTGCGATACTCGGCGCCACCGAGGGCAGAAAACCTTTCTCGGGCCATCGCTTCGCTCGGCCCGGTCCCGCTAGAGCGAGCGAAGTGCAGGTGAAAGCGAATGGACGGTTTGCGCAAAGCGCAAGAAGTCCTTGAGCGTCACCGTCCGCACGTGATGCTCCGACCGGTGTTGATTTTGATCTTGCCTTAGGCGTTGGAGACGCCGAGAAGCGCAGGCCGGGTCGGAAAAAGCGGTTTCGCATGTCTGAGTGGAGAGAGCGCAGCGAACGGAGCGAGTTCGAAACCGCCCGACCCGGCTGAGCATCGCAGGGGACCCAGCGCGTCCTTTTGCGCTGGGCGGCTTCATGGCCGTCAGAACTTTTGGTTTCTTTTGGTTCGTCTGCCAAAAGAAACTCGCCCAGCAAGCGAAGCGTGGGCGAAAGCCTTTGATTTTGACTTCCCGCGAAGCGGGGCAAGCGCCAGTTTGCGGCCCTTGGCAAAGCAGGCGCCAGCCTGCGAAAGAACCCCGGTCGCAATCCCATCTCACCGGCCATGAAATGGCCTTTGAAGATGAATCACTCCAGCCCGCATCATTCATGAATCGCCGCGATGATTGCTCGGGGAATCGTTCGCATGGCGAATTTTCCGACCGAGCGGAATACCTGGCCGTGTTTTCGAGCGAGGGAGATTCGCTATGCGGACAAGGACCACGCAAGGGCGCGAGTGCATTCGTGAATGATGTGGGCTAGAGTTGGGGGCGGTTCGGATTCTGCGGGTCATCGAGCGCTCGAGGCATCGGTGAAGTGCCGACGGTCCTGGAGGCGCGGGGCTCGCGGCGCCTGCGGGCGACAACGATTCAGGAGGGATGGGAATGAAGATTGGTGCTCCGAAGGAGACGGCAGCGGGTGAGGCGCGGGTTGCGCTGACGCCGGACAGTGCCGGTCGGTTGCAGAAGCTGGGCTACGAGTGTCTGGTGGAAACCGGCGCCGGTGCCGCGGCCTCGATCACGGACGCGGCCTACGCGGCGGCGGGCGTGACGGTGGTCGACTCGGCGAAGGCGCTGTGGGAGCAGGCCGATGTGATCATCAAGGTGCGTGAGCCCTCGATGGAAGAGATCGATGCGGCACCGGCGGGCAAGACCCTGATCGGTTTCATCTGGCCGGCGGCGCACGAGGACCTGCTCGAGCGCATGCGGGCCAAGGACATGACCGTGCTGGCCATGGACATGGTGCCGCGCATCAGTCGCGCGCAGAAGATGGACGCCCTGTCCTCGATGGCCAATATCGCCGGCTACCGCGCGGTGATCGAGGCCGGCAACCACTTCGGCCGCTTCTTCATGGGCCAGATGACGGCGGCCGGCAAGGTGCCGCCGGCGAAGGTGCTGGTGGTCGGCGCCGGCGTGGCCGGTCTGGCCGCCATCGGGACCTCGGTCTCGCTGGGCGCGATCACCATGGCCTTCGATGTGCGTCCGGAAGTGGCCGAGCAGATCGAATCGATGGGCGCGGAGTTCGTCTTCCTCGATTTCGACGATGGTGACGACAGTCAACAGACCGACGGCGCCGAGACCGGCGGCTACGCCGCGCCTTCCAGCCCCGAGTTCCGTGAGAAGCAGCTGGAGAAGTTTCGGGAGCTGGCCCCCGAGATCGATATCGTCATCACCACGGCCCTGATCCCGAACCGGCCGGCGCCCGAGCTCTGGACCGAGGACATGGTCGAGGCGATGAAGCCGGGTTCGGTGATCGTCGATCTGGCCGCCGAGCGGGGCGGCAACTGCACGCTCACCGAGGCGGATCGGAAGATCGTCACGGACAACGGCGTGACCATCATCGGCTACACCGACTTCCCCAGCCGCATGGCGACCCAGTCGTCCAACCTCTACGCCACCAATGTCCGGCACATGCTCGATGACCTGACGCCGGACAAGGACGGCAAGCCGGTCATCGACATGGAGGACGACGTGATTCGCGGCGCCCTGGTCTGCCATGCCGGCGAAATCACCTGGCCACCGCCGCCGCCGAAGGTCAGGGCGATCGCGGCGGCCAAACCGAAGAAGAAGGAGCCCGAGGAGTCGGCCGAAGCGAAGGCGGCGCGTGAAGCGGCCGAACTGAGGAAATCCCTCAATCGCACCGGCTGGATGCTCGGCATCGGAGGCCTGCTCTGCCTGGCCATGGGCGCGGTGGCACCGCCGAGTTTCATGCAGCACTTCATCGTCTTCGTGCTGGCCGTCTTCGTCGGCTTCCACGTGATCTGGGGCGTGGCCCATTCCCTGCACACGCCACTGATGGCGATCACCAATGCCATTTCCTCGATCATCATCGTCGGCGCCCTGCTGCAGATCGTTTCGGGCAGCAGCCTGGTGATGGTCCTGGCCGCGGCCTCGGTGCTGATGGCCTCGGTGAACATCTTCGGCGGTTTTCTCGTGACCCGCCGCATGCTGGCCATGTTCCAGAGGAGCTGACGGGGATGGAGATGAACGAAGGATTGATTACCGCCGCCTACGTGGTGGCCGCCGTGCTCTTCATCCTGGCCCTGGGCGGTCTGTCCAACCAGGAGAAGGCCAAGCGTGCGATCTGGTACGGCATCGTCGGCATGACCCTGGCGGTGGCGGCGACCATTGCGACTCCGGGTGGTGGCCAGTACGGACTGATTGCCGCCATGGTCGTCATCGGAGGCATCGGCGGCTGGATCGTCGCCAAACGCGTGCAGATGACCCAGATGCCGGAGCTCGTCGCGGGCTTCCATAGCCTGGTCGGCCTGGCGGCCGTGTTCATCGGCATCAACGCCGACCTGGAGATGAGCGCGGCACTCGCGGCCCAGGAGGCCGGGACCGTCGATCAACTGGCCGGCTTTGCCGCCACCGTCGCCAGGAAGAGCCCGGTCGAGCTGAGCATCCTCAAGGTCGAGCTGTTCCTGGGCATTCTCATCGGCGCGATCACCTTTACCGGCTCGATCATCGCCTACGGCAAGCTGGCCGGAAAGCTCAGTTCCGCCGCCCTGACCCTGCCGGGTCGCCATGCCCTGAATCTGATCGCCCTGATCGCCTGTCTGGTGCTGGGTTATCTGTACCTGGGCGGCGCCGGACTATGGACGATGCTGGCCGTGGCCGTGATCGCCGGCCTGATCGGCTGCCACCTGATCCTCGCCATCGGCGGGGCCGACATGCCGGTCGTGGTCTCGATGCTCAACTCCTACTCGGGCTGGGCCGCCGCGGCCATCGGCTTCACCCTGGGCAATGACCTGCTGATCGTCACCGGGGCCCTGGTCGGGTCTTCGGGCGCGATTCTCAGCTACATCATGTGCAAGGGCATGAACCGCAGCTTCGTCTCCGTCATCCTCGGCGGCTGGGGTGGGGAAACCACCTCGGCGGAGGCCGTCGACGGCGAGATGATCGAGGCCCATGCCGATGCCGTGGCCCAGGCCGTGGCCGATGCCGACAGCGTCATCATCGTGCCCGGCTACGGCATGGCCGTGGCCCAGGCACAAGGCTCCGTGTCGGAACTGACCAGGCGCCTGCGCGATCAGGGCAAGACCGTGCGCTTCGCCATCCATCCGGTGGCCGGGCGCCTGCCGGGCCATATGAACGTGCTGCTGGCCGAAGCGAAGGTGCCGTATGACATCGTCCTCGAGATGGAAGAGATCAACGAGGACTTCCCGGGCACCGACGTGGTCATCATCATCGGCGCCAACGACATCGTGAACCCTTCGGCCCAGGACGACCCGGGCAGCCCGATCGCCGGCATGCCGGTGCTGGAAGTCTGGAAGTCCCGACAGGTCTTCGTCTGCAAGCGCGGTCGTGGAACCGGCTACTCCGGCATCGAGAACCCGCTGTTCTTCAAGGACAACACGCGCATGTTCTACGGCGACGCCAAGGCCTCGATGGACGCCTTGCTGCGGGAGCTGGGTGCATGACCCGGCGTCGCCCGGTCGTTGCCTTGCAGTGATCCTTCGGCGCATCGCGACCGCTTTCCGCCGCCAGGACTGGTTTGCGGCCGGCATCGAGTCGCTGCTGGTGACCCGCCCATCTTCAAGGACCGCTACTGCTCGAAGCGATCGCTGAATACGATGTCCGAAAAGGTGGCCAGGTAGGCGTCGGCCTGTTCATCGACGGGCTTGTCGGCGATGTAGGCCACCTGGTGGCGATTGCTGGGGCTGGCCATGATGCTCAGGAAGGTCGTTTCACCGGCGACCAGGAAGGAGTTGCCAAGCCTGGCCAGCTCGGTGGTGGCCAGGGAGTCCAGCTCGGCGACCTTCAGGCGGAAGGAATACAGGATGAGGCTGACGCTGCCGTGGCGCTCGATGAAGTAGATGGCGCCACGATCGGACGGGATGAACAGACTTCCCGTCAGGCCCTCGAAGGAGGCGCTGGCCGAGCTGAGCTCCTGTGTCTGCTGGCCAAGGTAGTCCACGAAGAAGACCGAAGCCTGTTCGTCGACGACCGGATCGGCGAAGTACACGACCCCGGTCGGTGTGGTCAGGCCGCTGACATCGATGGCCGCGTTCGCGAAGCTGGTCAGGGGGATGAAGCTGCTGCCGTCGACGGCAATCGAATAGAGGTTCTCCGGTCCCGAGCCGTTTCGGACCACGATCCGGTCCACCTCGGGTACGTATTCCAGGCGATCGAGGTCGGTGAGACCGCCACTGATGACCACTGCAGGCGAGCTGCCATCGATGGGTGCCCGAAGCACGCGTCGGCTCGAGGAATTGCCCTGGTCGGAGAAGAAGACAACGTAACTGCCATCGGCGGTCACGGGCAGGCTGGGCACCGCCTCGATGACTGGCGGCTCCGGCGCCGGGACCACCTGGGTGGCCAGGACGTTCGGGATCGGCTGCGATCCGTTGGACGGGGTGGAATAGAGATCGCGCCAGCCGTTCGTCGCCAGGTCGCCGGTGAACAGGACCCACTGCGAGTCCGGGCTGAAGGTGAAATGCCAGGCATCCCCACCGGCCACGGCGGGACCGCTCACCTTGCTGCTGCCACCGCCGGTGATCGCCGAGATGTAGAGTTCGGTCACTTCATCGGTATCCTCGTCGGCCAGGTAGCCCACCCAGGCCCCGTCCGTTGACACCTTGAACTGGCGCACGCTGCCGCCGGCGACCATCGGTCCGTTGAGCTTGACCGCGCCGGCCCCGTTCAACAGCACGCTGTAGACTTCGTCGACGCCGTCGGTCTGCTGGTCGGCCCGGTAGACGACGCGGCCCGCTGCCGCGACCACCTCGTAACTCAGCACGTCTCCGCCGCTGACCAGGGGGCCGTTCAGGATCGTGGCCACGCCGGGCTGGTCGATCGAGACGATGTGCAGCTCGTTCTGACCGGCCACCTGCGAGGCCCCGGTGTAGGCGATCTGTTCGGTCTCGGGGATGTAGCGGTAGCTGATCACGTCCGCGCCGGCCGGCGTCATGGGGGCGTTCAGTCGAACCGGCGGTTCCGAACCGTCGGGCGGCACCATGAACAGATTCTCCTTCTGCACGTCCGCCCCCGGGGCGATGTAGAACAGTCGGCTGCCGGTGTCGTCGAAGGCGGGTCGCTCCACGGTGCTGCCACTGGGCAGCAATCCGCTGACTCGGATCGCCGGTGCCCCGGCGTCGGTGTCGGCACACCAGAGCTCGCCGGCCCCCTCGGTTTCCGTATCGCCGATGAAGCAGACGTAGCGACCGTCGGGAGAAAAGATCAGGCTGTTGGTCTGGACATCCGAACCTGCGTGCTGGGGCGTCGACAGCTGGATTTCCGTCACGCCGACGAGCTGCGCCGCTGCCGTCAGAGGCAGGACCGTGAAGGGCAGGGCCGCGGGGAGCAGCAACAGGGGCAGGATTCGCATCGTCGATCTCCGTGCAGACTGGATCCAGTATAAGCAAGGCGCCCCGGGCGTCGCCAATGGCGCCAGCGGGTTCGCCTCGAACGGCTTCGTCGCGAATCAGGCGGGCGTGCACCGTTCGCGCCTTTCCATCGGGTCAATGACCGCCGAAGCGCGAACCGCACATCACTCCGCCATTAGGCTGGCCGGACAGCTACCAGCTGCCGGTGTTGGGCATCGACGCCCAGGGCTCTCGGGGTGCCAGGTGCTCGCCTTCCTGCAGCAGTTCGATCGAGTGTCCGTCCGGCGAGCGAACGAAGGCCATATGACCGTCCCGTGGCGGACGGTTGATGGTCACGCCGGCGTCCATCAGCCGCTGGCAGATGGCGTAGATGTCCTCGACGTAGTAGGCCAGATGGCCGAAGTTGCGCCCGCCGTCGAGCGTCTCCGGATCCCAGTTCCAGGTCAGTTCGACCATCGGTGCCTTCTCGGCCCGGGCCCGTTCGACATCGGCGGGCGCGGCCAGGAAGACCAGCGTGAAGCGGCCCTGTTCGCTGTCCTTTCTCATCACCTCGACCAGGCCGAGCTGATTGCAGAAGAAATTCAGCGATGCATCCAGATCGCTGACGCGAAGCATGGTGTGGAGATAGCGCATGGCTGCACTCCTTATGCAAAGGTGAGGGCGGCTATTCTGCAACAGCTGCGGCCGAGAGACCGAGAAGATCGCGTCGTTGCCGAAGGGGCCGGGGTTTACCTGGGGCCCTCGCAGTGGGACACTCCCGGACTGATCCGGAGCTTGACGAGTCCCATGGCCAGCAGCCTGTTCCTGCTTCTCGACGATATCGCCACGGTGCTCGACGACGTCGCGACCATGACCAAGGTGGCGGCCAAGAAGACCGCCGGGGTCCTCGGTGATGATCTGGCCCTGAACGCCGAGCAGGTCACGGGCGTCAAGGCCGCCCGCGAACTCCCGGTGGTCTGGAGCGTGGCCAAGGGCTCGGCGGTGAACAAGCTGATCCTGGTGCCCGCAGCCTTGTTGATCAGTACGGTGGCGCCCTGGGCGGTCACGCCCCTGCTGATGCTCGGTGGTGCCTTTCTGTGTTTCGAGGGTGTGGAGAAACTGGCGCACAAGTTTCTCCACCGTGAGGAGGTCGAGGAAGCCAAGGCGAAGATCAAGGAGGCGCTTGCTGATCCCGAGGTCGACTTCGTCGCCCTGGAGAAGGACAAGATCAAGGGCGCGATCCGGACCGATTTCATCCTGTCGGCGGAAATCATCGTGATCTCCCTGGGCACGGTCGCCGACAAGCCCTTCCTGACCCAGCTCGGCGTGCTCGTGGCGATCGCGACGATGATGACCATCGGCGTCTATGGCCTGGTGGCCGGTATCGTCAAGCTCGATGATGCGGGCCTGGCCCTGTCCCGGAAGGCCAGCGCATACACCCGCGCCCTGGGCCGCGGCATTCTGGCCTTCGCCCCCTGGTTCATGCGCTTTCTCTCCATCGCCGGCACGGCGGCGATGTTCCTCGTCGGCGGCGGCATCGTCTCGCACGGCATCCCGGCCCTGCACCATATCAACGAAGCCCTCGTCGAAGGCATGGCGCAGCCCTGGTCGACCTTGACCGGCATGGCCTGGACGGCCGCCATCGGCATCGTCCTCGGCGTCATTCTGGTGGCCCTGCTTTCCGCGGCTCAGCGACTGTTCGGAAAGAGTTCAGCCGCCGAGCACTGATTCGGGCCGCCCGCCGCGCCGTCTGGCCTTCAGGGGGGTGGCAGGGTCTCGAAACGATCGGCAAACACCTGGTCGCTGCGCGAATACAGCACGGTCGCACTGCCGGCGCCGGATTCGACGATCGTGTTCCCAGGCGCACCGATGACGAGGTCGGCCTCGCTGCCCGCATTGATCGCGCCGGCGGCCAGGGCAAAGCCGAAGTCGTCCTGCGCGTCCGAGCCATCGATGGTCTGCAGCCACAGCTGCCGCCCGGCCGTGGTCAGGCCCGTCCCCTCGACCCCGTAGAGCACGTGGACCAGACCGGCATTGGGGATCGGCCCGAGGTCCTCTCGTGACGCGCCGATCGCCAGATCGTCGATGCCGTCGCCATCGAAGTCCGCGGCGACCAGGGCGGAACCGAACTGATCCGAATCCTCCGCCTGTTCCGGCGGCAGATCATCCTGATTCCAGATCTGATGGGCGCCGCCGGTGAAGTCGAAGACATTGACGACCCCGACCGAATCCCGTTCCGGCGCTGGCTGTTCGATGTCCTCGCCCGCGGCGCTGGCCGCGACTTCGTCGAAGCCATTGCCATCGAAATCGCCGATGGCCAGGGCGGAGCCGAGTCGGTCACCGGCTTCGGCCGCCCCCGGGATATTCGGACTGTCCTGGGTGAACAGGGCATTGAAGACGTTGCCGTCGATATCCGACACGACCATGATGGCGCCCGTATCGGGCAGGGCAGCCGAGAGGTCGAAGCTTTCGATGCCGATGACCAGTTCATCGCCGACGATGCTGTTGAGGTTGCCGGCGGCGAGCACGCTGCCCAGGCGCTCCCCGGACACGGGCGAACCGAACAGGTTCGAGCCGCGACGAAGGTTCACGCTCTGGGAGGTGCTCAGACCGTTCGACGTCCCGAACAGGACCTGAACGAGGCCGGCATCGACGACCAGGCTCGCGCCACTCCCGCTGTCTTCCCTCGGAACGCCGATGGCCAGATCGTCACGGCCATCGCCATCGAAATCTCCGACCGCCAGGGCAGCACCGAATTGATCGTCCGCTTCGATCTGCAGGCCCGTGCTCCCGGGGCCCTGATGCCAGTAGTCGATGCCATCGGCGCTCAGGCCGTCGCCAGCCGAGCCATACAGGACGTGCACGGCGCCGGCGGAATTGACGCCATTCACATCGTCCCGGGGCACGCCGATGGCCAGATCGTCGCAGCCGTCGCCGTCGAAATCGCCGCTGGCCAGCGTAGCACCGAAGTTCTCGAAGGGGCTGGGGTCGCCGGGGACGGCGGGGCCGGCCTGGGACCAGATCTGGCGGCCCGTCGTTGCGAGCCCGCTGCCATCGTCGGCGCCATACAGCACCAGGACGCGACCACCGTCATCGGCGCCGATCAGGTCCTCGCGGGGAATGCCGATGGCGACATCGTCGAGGCCGTCGCAGTCGTAGTCGCCGCTGCTCAGGCTGCGGCCGAATTCCGCGTCGGCCTCCGGGGCGATTCCGACCCCCGGACTGCCCTGGTGCCAGAACTGGGTGCCTGTGGATTGCAGTTGCGCAAGAGCGCTTCCCGTCGAGATCAACGTGGCGGCCAGAAGCAGCCATCTGCCGTGTGATCGATCCATGTCCGAATCCTCCGAGTTGACGAAATCAAGGTGCAGCAGGGCTGCTTCAACGATGGAATACGGGGTGATTTCGCGGACCCGCCAATCGTTTTTTCTTTCGGGTGAAAAATTCGGGCGGGGCGTCTGGTGCCGCCGGATAGCGCAATTTCCTTGATGTGCATCACAGTTTGAATATGGAAGTGAGAGCTACGGTCGAACGGGGCGGCCTCTGGCTCGCAAGCCCTGCCGCTGCTGCAATCCGGCTGCGACTTAAGTCCCCTTCCAAACCGCAATCTCCTCGGCTAAGATCGGCCGCTCAAGGGGTTGATTCCAGCTGAAAGGTACAGCGATGAAGGATCCTCACCCCGTCCTCGAGAACCCGTCTCGTCGGAAGCTCTTCAAGTCCCGCACCAAGGATCGGACCCTGCTGCGACAGGACATCGCGGCTCATGGTGCGCCGGTGCCGAACAACCTCTCCGATGCTGCGGAAGTGCCGCCCTTCGCCGTTCGGGTGCTGACTCGAATGGGCTTCGGTCTGCGCCGCACGACCCTGGCGCCCGCCGTCGAGCCCGATCCGGATCGGATCTTCGCCAGCCGCTTCGATCGTCCCGATCTGCTCGGTCAGGACGACGTGGCCTACTTCGAGTCCCTGGGCAATACGGACGATCAGCGCCTCGAACGCTACGTCGATGAGCAGCTCAGCGACGACCTGCCCGACCCCGATTGGGAAGCGCGCAAGGCGGCCTATCCGAACAGCTTCGACATCCTCGACGAAGACCTGGCGACCACGTATTCGGAGCGCGAGTGTGCGGGCTTTTCCCAGTACGTGGAGCCGCAGCGCCAGATCGAGCGGGCCGCGTTCACCCGTGCCTGCTACAGCCGGCGCCAGCTGCTGGAGCTGATGGCCGATTTCTGGCACAACCACTTCAACGTCTTTTCCGGTGGCGACGAGGACATCTACGTTTCCTGGGCCGACTGGGACAAGACGGTGATCCGCGGCCATGCCTTCGGCAACTTCCACGACATGCTCCAGGCCTCGGCCAAGCACCCGGCCATGCTGTACTACCTGGACAACTACGCCAACGAGGCCGGCGGCTTCAACGAGAACTACGCCCGCGAGTTGTTCGAACTGCACACCCTGGGCGCGATCAACTACCTGGGCAACACCTCACCGCTCGACGCGCCGGCGTTGCCGACCAATCCCTACGCCGGGCTCGGAGATCCCTTGCTCGACGCGCTGCAGTACAGCAATCCCGCGCGCGAAATCCAGAGTGAGTACACGGACACGGACGTCTACGAAGCCGCCCGCGCCCTGACCGGCTGGCGCTACGACGACCAGGACGTCGACGATGGCATGGGCAACTGCATCAGCGGCGGCACCGGGGCCTTCCTGGTGGATGAGGGCGAGCATGACGGCGGACCCAAGGCCATCCTGTCGCGTAATGTGGGCTTCATCCCGGCCGATGGCGGCGCCGTGCATGATGGTGAGGTCGCCATCAAGCTGGCCGCCTACCATCCGGGCACGGCTCGCTACATCGCTCTGAAGCTCTGCCAGCGCCTGATTTCGGACAATCCGCCCGAGACGGTCGTCCAGGCGGCCGCCGACACCTTCTACGCCAATCGCAGGGATCCGCGCCAGATCGCCAAGACCCTGCGCACGATCCTGCTCAGCGATGAGTTCAAGGACCCGGCCACCTGGGGCCAGAAGATCAAGCGACCCTTCGAGTACGTGGTCTCGGCGATGCGCGCGGCCCGCTGCGATTACACCTGGCGCTTCGATGACAGCGACAGCGATCGCATGTTGAGCGTTTTCAACAACGCAGGCCAGCGTCTGTACTGGTGGCGAACGCCGGATGGCTACCCGGACGAGCGGGCGGCCTGGATGGGCTCGAGCACTCTGGTGCAGAACTGGCGCCTGATCGACTGGCTGCTCGATGAGAACAACAACGACGACGTCAATCGCGTCATGCGCGTCGTCGACACCACCCTGGAGCATTTCCCCGGCAATCCGACGCCGCGTGAGCTGGTGGCTTTCTGGTGCCACTGGATCCTGGGCTTCACGCCGGACGGGGGTTGGGTCGGCCCCATCGGTACCTTCTACTCCAACGAGCCGACGGCCCTGGGTCGGGCCTGCATGCAGTTCATCACCCAGCAGGGCTTTCCGATCGGCGAGGAGAACGCACCGCCGTTCCCCGCCGATCAGTTCATTCCGCGCAACGAACTGCGCGACGACCCGTCACCGAACCGTTGGTACCGTCGACTGCGCGGCATGGTCGCGCTGATTCTCTGGTCGCCCAATTTCATGCAGCGCTGAGGAGCCACCCCATGAAAAGAAGATCCCTCAAGGAAATCAAGGCAGCGCTGACCCGTCGGCAGTTCCTCAAGCTCACCGGCGCCACCGCCGGCGCGGCCACCATGAACCTGAGCTTCGCACCGCGCGCCCTGGCCGGTGGCGGTGGGCAGAAGGTGCTGGTCTACCTGTTCCTGCGCGGTGGCATCGACGGTCTGGCCCTGCTGCCACCGATCAATGGGAGCGACCATACGCACCTGGTGGATGCCCGTGACCGCACCCTGGTCAATATCGACGATTCCGATCCGGCGCGCCGTCCCATTCCGCTGGCCAATGGTCAGAACCTCGGTCTGCATCCCTGGTGTGGCGGACTGGCGGACATCTACCACGACGGCGGCATGGCCATCGTCCAGGCGGCCGGTCATCCGCCCAACACCTTCACCCGCAGTCACTTCGACGCCCAGGAACAGATCGAATTGGGTCAGCCGCTGGTCGTCGACGGCACGGGCCAGGGCTTGCCCGGCTCCGGCTGGTTGACCCGGTATCTGGGCTCCTACCCGGGCGTCCCGGCGCCGGGGGCGATCTTCACGGCGATGGTCTCGAACAACACGCCGCCGGTCAGTCTCGGCGGTTGGCCCGATGTGGCCACCCTCGATTCGCCGGACAACTTCATGCCCAATACGGGCACCTTCGGCAGCACTCAGCTGGCCATGCTCTCGTCCCTCTATGCGGGCGCCGGTGAGCTCGATGTGGCGGCAGGTGCCGCGCTGGACGCCATCGATCTGATCAACAGCATCGACTTCGGCAGCTACGTGCCCGGTGGCGGTGCGGTCTATCCGAACACCAGCGAAGGCAATGATCTGAAGCTGATCGCGCAGCTGATTCGTCAGGACCTGGGCATCGCGGCGGCGACACTCGATGTCGGTGGCTGGGACACGCACAACAACCAGAACGTGTTCGGCTTCGGCTTCGGTACCAATGTCGAAGACCTGAGCGAGGCGCTGACCGCCTTCTATCGTGATCTCGAGGGTGCGGGCTACATCAATGACGTGGCCGTGGTCGTGCAGAGCGAGTTCGGTCGGCAGGTCAAGGAAAACGCCAGCTTCGGCACCGACCACGGTCTGGGCAATCCGATGTTCATTCTGGGTGGCGGCGTCAACGGCGGGCAGGTCTATGGCCCGACCCTGGGCATTGCGCCGGCCGATCGCATCGGCGACAGCCTGGTGCCACAGACCGACTTCCGCGACGTGCTGGCCGAAGTGGCCACGGGACTGCTCGGTCACCCGGACGTCAGCGCCATCTTCGACGATCCCGACTACAGCTACTCGCCGGTCGGCTTTTCCGTCTGACCGTGCGCGCGGGGCTGGATCGCATCCTGCGTGGGGCCAGCGCGCTGTTCTTCGGCGCGCTGGCCCTTTCGGGCCATGCGCAGAATCTGCAGTGCGCCGATCTGAGCGGTGTGCCTGAGGTGCCCAACGTCCGCTTCGAGCAGGACGTGCTGCCGATCATCGAAGATCAGTTCTGGGGCTGCACCAATTGCCATGGCGGCGCTGGCGGCCTGTCGCTCGATCAGGGCACGACGACGCACGCCAACCTGTTCTGCGCCGACACCCAGGGCAGTGTGCCCACGCCTGCCGGCAAGCGCATCGTGCCGGGCGCGCCGGAGGAAAGCTGGTTCTACCTGCGCGTGGCCTGCGACGACATCGATGACCAGGCCTTTCGCATGCCCCGCTTCGGGACGCCGATCGCCAGCGCCGAGCTGCGTGTGATCTACGACTGGATCCTTCAGGGCGCGCCCTCGGCAGACACGGTGTTCACCAGCCGCTTCGATCCGCGCGGAGTCTGTCCCTGAGCGCGTCCTCTCGAGGGCCGGTTCAGCCTCCGAAGCGATCGCTGAAGACGCGATCCACGAAGACCTCCGCTTCGAAGGCGCCGATGTCGTAGCCGTCGCCGCTGGGTCGTCCCGCCCCATCGAGGTCGTCCTCCACCTGGGCGCTGGAACAGGCGTCGATGGCTGCCGAGCCGGGGCCGAGTCGATAGGGGCCCCTGGCGGTGTTGCCAAAGCCGGGGTCGAGATTCATCGCCCCGGGAATGTCCGGATCGGCACCCAGATTGCAGCTACCGTTGACGATGCTCTGGCTTGGCGGTGTGAATTGGTTCGCGCCACTGTTCCAGAACAGACTGTTTTCGATCCGGACCTCGGCATCGGGCACGCTGACCGCCAGCCCCGCCGCCGTTGTCCACGAAGCTGACATGGCGAAGCATCGAGTTGCCATGGCCCAGCGCAAGCGCGACCTGCACATTGTCCTGCCCGTTCCTGGCGAACAGCAGATTCTCCAGCCGCTTCCAGCCGTGATTGAAGCTGATGCCGTTGACGGCTTCGGGGGCGTGATTGTCGAGCACGGCGACTCGCTTCAGGACGGCCACGGTGCTCGGGTCATGGATCGCGTAGAGGGCGCCGCCACGGGCAGCGGTGTTGCCGCGGATTTCCGAACAGTATTCGTCTGCCTCGAGGCCGGCGGCGTCGCAGGCGGCGATGGCCCCGCTCGGGGCGCTCCCCTCGAGCGGGGCCACCACGGCGCTTAGACCGTAGCTGCCCCCGCCCGTCGCATGGATGCCGCCGCCGAAGCCTCCGGCGGAATTGCCATTGACCTTGAAGTTGTCCAGGGCCCAGTTCAGGCTCGTGTCGACATAGAGACCACCGCCGTGGCCCAACGGGGCTCGGTTCCCCATGCCCGTGCCACCGATGATCGGCCATTGCAGGAACACGGTCGAGTTGACGACATGGAGCCCGCCACCGTTGCCGGTTTGTGCTTCGTTGTTCTGGATCAGCGCGCTGTAGGCCTGGTGGGTCGTCGGCGCTCCGTGGCGCTCCAGCACCAGCTCCGATGCGTTGACCAGGGCCACGCCGCCCCCGTTGACGCCGGCGAGGTTGCTTCGAACGATAAGGGCGGTCTGGGTCTGGTGGAGCAGAGCGCCATCCAGGTAGAGTCCGCCGCCATCGCCCAGGGCCGTGTTGCCATTGCTGGCGAAGCCGCCGGAGATGAAGCTCCCGTCCTTGAGGTAGAGGCCGCCGCCGTGCTGGTCGGCGACGTTGGCCGTGAACAGGGCGTCGATCACGAGTGATCCGCCGCCGCTGCCGTCGGCGTACAGGCCCGCACCATTGCGGGTGGCCTCATTGAAACGGATCACCCCGTCGACGACGACGTCATAGCCGCCGCCGGCGGCGAGGTAGATGCCGGCACCGTCGACGGCGAAGTTGTTGCGGATATCGACATCCGAGCCGAGCTGAATGCTGGTGGCGCTGGCCGGGCTGCCACCCCCTTCGATGTAGATGCCGCCGCCCTGAACGGCCTCGTTGGTGCTGATGAACAGGTCCGGGGCGTCGATGATCGCGTTGCTGGCCGCCCAGATGCCGCCACCACTGAAGGCGAGGCCACCCGTGATGGTCAGGCTGCGCATCGGGTCGGTGCGCAATTCGGCGCCGTCATCGAGGTAGATCCCGGCACCGGACAGGGCATCGTTGTCCAGTATGTCGATGGGATTGAAGCCGCCGGTCGTGAAATCGATCAGTGCCCCCGGCCCGGCGTAGATTCCGCCGCCATCACCCTGGGCATCGTTGAGGCTGATCGTCAATCGCCCCTTGTGGCGCAGGATCGCATCGGGTGCCAGATAGATGCCGGCGCCGACGGTCGAGCTGTTTCCGGTGATCGTGACGCCGGCCAGGTGCAGCTCATTGCCGGTGCCGACCTGAATGCCCCCGCCGAAGTCCGCGTCATCCGTGCCGCCGGTGATCTCGATGCGCCTGAATTCGACCAGGTGGCCGGAACCGATGATTTCGATGACCGAATCAGCGCCGGACGGAGCGCCCTGCAAGACGCTCAGACCATCGATGTCCGGGGAGGCGTCCCCGCAGACCGCATAGCCGCCCTGGAGGACCAGTGACTTGCCGATGTTGATGTTGACGTTCGTAAAGGTCTGCGAGCGCAGCTCCAGGCGATCGCCGTCCTCGGCCGCCGCCACCGCGCTGGCCAGGCTGCTGAAATCGCAGCCGCTGGCTCCCACGGTGTAGGTGGCGGCAAGTGAGACGGTCGAGCAGGCGAACAGCAGGGTGGCTGACGCGATCAGTCGAAGGATGAACATGCGGGCACTCCGGTGTCGAGAGGGTTCGATGAACAGCCCTCAAGCACATCGCGTGCCAGTTTTCCGGAGAAAAATTCTATTTTTCAATCAATGGGTTGGCTTGATGGCTGCCAACTTTCGGCGGGTGCTGTCCCGCGCCTGCTACACGGGCAATCCCGCTGCTGCAACACCGACGGTCGGGCGCGGGAGCGGTGTCCTGCCCTCGGCGCTCGGGCCGCGCCAGGCCTCACAGGCCTACAGGTTGTACTGATCGGCCTCGCCCTTGAGGGCGCCGACGGCGCGGCGCACGCGGGCACGCAGCCAGTCGTTGATCACGACGATGAAGACCTTGCGATACAGACCTTCCGGGCAGGTGATCTCACGCACGCCATGCCAGGAGCGTTCCTGGCGCTGGAACAGCAGGCTGTAGTTGCCGATGCTGTTGCCGGAGTAGGCCTCGTCGAAGTCGTCGAACTCCGGCGCCGACTCGCGTGGGAAGCGGCCATGGTCATCCAGAATCACCGTGTCGCCGCCCCAGGCGGGATCCCAGCTGCCTGGCGTATTGAAGTAGAAGATGTGCGAGCCGAGCTTGCGGTTCGCATCGCAGTGCGGCGAGACGGAACTGCCGCGCGGGGCGTAGTGCCAGTGGAAGTCCAGCTTGAAGCGGCCGCGCCCGAACATGCGTTTGGCGAAGCCGTAGTAGCGGCTGCTCTTCAGCTCGGCGATGAACTCGTGCCAGGCCGGATCGACGTCCAGATCCTCGCGGTATTCGAGCGCGTAGCGATCGTGCGACTTCTGGCCATGCGAACGCTGCTTGCCGAAGCTCGGCGTCATCTGCTCGATCGTGGGCAGGGTCTCGAGCAGGCGCTGATAGCCGTCGTCGGTCAACAGTCCAGCGGGATTGATCCAGGGATAGGGGCGCGTCTGCTGGAAGGAGGGGGCGTCGATGGCGTCGAGCCGGTCAAAGTCGAGAAACTGCATGGAATCACGGTCTGGTGGTCTTCAGGCTTCGCGAGTATACGCCCCGGAACCCGGCGAATGCCACCGGCCATCGGCGCGTCGCACTCAGCCTCGCCGTTTGACCCCGTGGCTGGCCGGCGCTTCGATCGGATCTTCGGGCCAGGGGTGCTTCGGGTAGCGGCCGCGCATGTCCTTGCGGACTTCCGGGTAGGCATTGGCCCAGAAGCTCTTCAGGTCGCGGGTGACCGCCAGCGGCCGGCCGGCCGGCGAGAGCAGATGGATCAGGACGGGGTGCCGCTGAGGGCCGACGGTCGGCGTGTCGGTCCGGCCGAAAAGGGTCTGGAGCTTGGTGGCCAGGACCGGCCCGGGGTCGGCGGTGTAGTCGAGCCGCGCCTGCTGGCCCGTGGGCAGTTCGATGGCAGGGGGGAACCAGCGGTCGAGCTCCTGCTGCCTTGCGTAGTCGAGTCGCGACTTGAGGGCGCTGAGCCAGTCGATGCGGTCGAGATCCTGCCAGCGGCGGTGGTTCGTCAGGAAGGGCATCAGCCAGCGCTCCAGCTCATCGAGCAGGCGGTCCTCATCGAAGGCGGGCCAGGCATCGGGGTCAAGACGGTGGGCGAGCTCGGCCCGGGCGCGCCACTGGCGCACGTTCTCGCTCCAGTCCAGAGCGTCCAGGCCGCGACGGCGGATCGCCGCCAGCAGGCCCTGCTGGAGGATCGATGGGTCGAGATCGGTGATGGGCTTTTCGTGCAGCACCAGAGCGCCGAGGACACGCTGGTCGCTGGCGGTCACGCTGCCCCTGGCCTCGTCCCAGTCCACTAGCTGACGGGTCTCGATGTGATGGCCGAGAACGTCCTCGATCTCTTCGAGCGTGATTCCGGCGGCCAGGAAGATCCTCGACTCTCGCGCCTGACCGTCCAGCTCGGCGGCGACCAGGTAGGCGCTACCGGCCAGGGCGTCCTCCTCGAACAGCATCGCGCCACGGCCATTGCTCAATCGGAATCGGCCGCGCCCGCCGCGGGCCTGGGCAATCCGGTCCGGGTAGGCCAGGGCGAGCAACGGGCCGATGGGCGTGGTCTGCTTCGGGTCTCGGTCCGGTCCTTGGGTCAGGGATCTGGCCAGGGTCCTGGCCTGCTGCCTTCGACCGCGATGGATGCCCTGGTCCCGGCCGCCGCGCAGGGCCTGCAGGCGCAGCGACAGATCGGAGCCTGGCCGATCCGTCAGAAGATCGCGTTCGCTCAGCAGCGCGGCCAGTTCGGCGGCCGTCTGGCCCCAGCCGAGGTCGCGACCCTTGAGGATCAGATGGGCCAGGCGAGGGTGCAGGCCGAGGCTCAGCATGGCTTCGCCATGGGGGGTGATCGCGCCGTCCGCGTCCACCGCATCGAGCAGCTGCAGCAGCTCGCGGGCCTGGTTCCAGTGTGCTTCCGCGGTGGGTTCAGCCAGGTCATCGCATCGGGGGAGCGGGCGCCCCAGCGCGCCAGTTCCAGCACCAGGGGGGCGAGGTCCGCCTCGAGAATCTCGGGCGGGGAGAAGGGCTGCAGGCGCTCCGACTCGGGCCAGAGGCGGTAGCAGACGCCCGGTTCCAGGCGGCCAGCCCGACCGGCACGCTGGTCGGCGCTGGCCTTCGAGACGCGTTCGGTCACCAGGCGGCTCATGCCGCTGTTGGGGTCGAAGGTCGAGCGGCGCTGCTGGCCGGCGTCGATCACCACCCGAATGCCTTCGATGGTCAGGCTGGATTCGGCGATGGACGTCGCCAGGACCACCTTCCTCTGGCCATCGGGCGCCGGGGCGATCGCGGCGTCCTGGGCGGCGGGCGACAGGTCGCCGAACAATGGCGCCAGTCGGACCTTGTCGGGCAGTTGGCCCTCGAGCTGTTCGACGACGGCCTTGATCTCGCCCACGCCGGGCAGGAAGACCAGCAGAGAGCCGGGCTCTTCGGCCAGCGCCTGATGGATCGAGCGAGCGACCAGGGCTGTCTGTTCCCGCCAGCCCGGATTTCGCTCCCGACCGGGGCGGTGTTCGACCCGCACCGGATAGGAGCGGCCCTCCGAACGCAGGATCGGGGCCCCGTCCAGCAGGGCCGAGAGGGGCTCGACGTCGAGGGTCGCGGACATGACCAGTAGGCGCAGATCCGGCCTCAGTGCCTGCTGGGCTTCGCGGACCAGGGCCAGGCCGAGATCGGCCTGCAGCGAGCGTTCATGGAATTCGTCGAACAGCACGGCCGCATAGCCGGAAAGCTCCGGGTCGGCTTGAATCAAGCGGGTCAGGATGCCTTCCGTGACCACTTCGATTCGCGTTCGCTCGGAGACCCGCGTGTCCAGCCGCACCCGGTAGCCCACCGTGTCGCCGATCGACTCGTCCCGCGCACGCGCCATGAAGCGCGCTGCCGATCGCGCCGCCAGGCGACGGGGTTCGAGCATCAGGATCTTTCGGTCACCGCGCCAGCCGGCCCCCAGCAGGGCCGGGGGCACCTGCGTGGTCTTGCCGGCGCCGGGCGGGGCCTGCAACAGCACCGTGGCGTGCCGATCCAGCTGCTGGAGCAGTTCCGGCAGGACCTCCGCGATGGGCAGGCGGCTCGGCGATGCGGACGGCGGACTCATGGGTTCGGTTGGGTCGTCGAGGGCGAAGCGCGCAGCTTAGCAGGCGGATCTGCAGCGGTGAAATTGTTTGGCAGGATCCGCGCCCGGCTCCCGTAGCTGTGAGACAGGCCCCGAAGAAACAGGAAACGAACCATGGCGTACGCGGTGTCCAAACGCATTCTGATCGTCCTGGCCGGCCTGGCCGCTCTTCCGCTCCAGGCCGGGACCGACGATCTCTTCGCCGATCGATTCATGGGCGTGGCGACGGAATTCAACGCCGTGTGGTCACCCGATGTCGAGCTGGTCGAGGGCGATGCCGTCGCCGCTCTGATCGACGTCGATGCCAGCGGTGCGGTCTTCACCTTCTCTACCGCGCTGCTGACGGCTGCCGGTGTCGACTTCACTCCCGGCGAGATCATGGTGCTCGAAGGCGTGGCCCTGCGCCGCGTCGACGGGGTGAGTCCGTCGGGGACGGAGACCATTGTCACCACCTCCCAGGCCGCCCTGAACGAGGCCATCACCAGTGGACAGATGGATTGGTCCCTGGGCATCGGATTCGAAGAGATCGCCAGCGCCGAGATGTTCATTCCCGGTCGCGGTACGGGCTGTTCCCCGGCCTTCGATCCGGAGGCGCAGCAGATCAGCTTCGAGTGCAGCTTCGACGATTACACGATGGCGATGAACCTCAGTCGTACGGGCAGCACGACGACCATCCAGTACCAGGTCACCAAGGGCACGGATCAGGCCAATGCCTCGATCACCGGCACCGGCACCCTGAGCAATTTCGACGCGAACGGCTCGGCCAGCTTCGATGGCGGTGAGCTGACGGGCTTCCAGCAGAACACCCGGGATGCCCAGATGGACCTGAACATCGCCCTGGCGGCGGCGGGCTCCGGGTCGAACGACCTGAACTTCGAAGTGCCGTTCCCGATCATCCGGATTCCGTTCAATGTCGGGCCGATCCCCATGTCGATCGACATCGGGGTCCAGTTCGTGGCCATCATGGAGGTGCCGCTGGCGGCCACCGCCTCGGCGACGGCCTCGGCGGACTTCCGCTATCGCGGCGACACCGGCTTCACCTACGAAGGTGCCACCGTCGACACCACGGCGACCATCAATGACCATGATTTCCTGAACGGCGAATTCGACTCGGCCAGCAACTTCGTCAGCGTCGACGCCGGTTTCGGCATCGCCTTCCCTCGGGTCTCGCTCAACGTGCTGACCAGCGAAGTGGCCTGGGTGCATACGGGCTTTACCCTGCAATCGAGCCTGCGCTTCGGGCCGATCTGCAAGGTCGGCATCGCCGGTCTGGTCGTGCAGGGCGGTTATCAGCTCGAGATCATGGGCGTCGAGATCTTTTCCGAGCAGGCGACCTTCGCCCAGGAAGAGCGGCGCGTGGAAAGCGAGGGCTGCCCCCAGCGGGGCGTCGGCGCGCTCAGCTTTCCTTCCATTTGATGCTGCAGCCGATGCTGGGCCGCTGCTCGGAGGGCACGGGCTGGCCGCCCAGCACCGCATCGATGGCCGTGCGCAGATCCTTGCCGGTCACCGGCCGACCGTTGCCCGGCCGCGAGTCGTCGAACTGACCCCGGTAGACCAGGCTCCGCTCGCCGTCGAAGAGGAAGAAATCGGGGGTGCAGGTGGCCGAATAGGCCCGTGCCACCTGCTGGCTCGGATCGTGCAGGTAGGGAAAGGCGAGCCCGCGATCGCGGGCCAGAGCGGCCATCCGCTCGGGCCGGTCCTGCGGGTAGCCGGTCGGGTCGTTGCTGCTGATCGCCACGATGCCGATCGGCTGGTCGCGATAGTCCTCGCCGAGCTGGATCAGTTCGTCGAGCAGGTGCTTGACGAAGGGGCAGTGGTTGCAGATGAACATGACCAGGGTGGCGCGAGGCCCGGCGATGTCCTCGAGGCTCACGGTCCGGCCGGTCAGGGGCTCGGGCAGGCTGAAGTCCGGTGCGATGGTGCCCAGCGCGAGCATCGAAGATTCAGTCCTGGCCATGAAGAGCTCCTGGTGTCAACACTGCGAATAGTGCCAATTTTGCCTGCACGGCGCTAGTGGGCCATGCAGTGCCTCTCCGTCTCTCTTCGCGTCCTTCGTGTTCGGTCTTCAGGGATTCGAAACGGCCCCGTAGCAGGCGTCGGTGTCGCAGGCCGCGTGCAGCAGCTCCGCCAGGCGGCGCTGGCCCGGACCGGCGGCGTCGCGATCGGCGTGGACGAGGTAGAGCGTGGCCCAGCGCTCTGCACCTTCGACCAGGGGCAGGGGCTTGAGGATGCCGGCCTCCAGTTCGCTCCGGATGCTCTCTTCGGCATACCAGGCAAAGCCCAGACCCATGCAGGCCGCCCGGATCGAGGTCGCCTTCGCCGTAACGACCCAACGCCGATCGGTGACCCGCGGCGCCTCGTCCCGTCCGGGCTGACTGCCCGAATCGCGCACGATCAGATGGCGGTGCTGGCGCAGATCGTCGACGTCGATGGTTCGCCCCAGGCGGTGCAGCGGGTGGCTGGGCGCCGCCGCGGCAACGAAGCGCACGCGCGTGAGTGGATCGCCGACGTAGCCGCCGGGCACGGACGAGGCGATGGCCAGATCGACCCGGCCCGAACTCAATAGCTCGGCCGTCCCCCCCAGGACGGACTCATGCAGCTGGATGCGCATGTCCGGCTGCTCGTCGGACAGGCGGGCCAGGCAGTCGAGCAGCAGCCAGGTGGGAAAGATGATCTCTGCGGCCAGGCGCAATTCCGCTTCCCAGCCCTCGGCCAGGCGCCGGGCCGCCCGCTCGAGGCGCTCGGCTTCGGCCAGCAGGGCCCGACCGCGCCGATAGAGCATGCGGCCGGCCGGGGTCAGTTCGGCCTTGCGGCCCCTGACCTCGAGCGCCTTCACGTCGAGCAGGGACTCCAGCTTGTGCACGGCGTAGCTGATCGTCGATTGCGACTTGTTGAGGGTCTCGGCGGCCTGGGCATAGCCTCCGGCCTCCACCACGGCGATCAGGGCGCGCCATTGTTCCAGGCTGATTCGAGGCTGGCTCATGATATCTGTTCGAATGAATCGAAAGAATATGGCGATATTTTGCGCTGTTTATTCGGTTTCATCAAACAGAAAATACGGCCAACGAATCATGATGGGCCCGTTGCCCAAAGGAGAACCAATGAAGACCCTGCTGGTGATCACCTCCAGTCTGTTCAGCGAAGCCGGACAGTCCTCCCGCCTCGTCGAGCGCTTCATCGAGCGCTGGCGTCAGACCCACCCGCAAGGGGAGGTGCTCAAGCGCGACCTGGCCAACGATCCGGTGCCGCATCTCACGGCCGAGATCTTCCAGGGCTTCCTGGCCGATCCGACCGAGCGCACGCCGGCCCAGCGCGCGTCGACCGCGCTGTCCGATCAGCTCATCGAGGAGTTGAAATCGGCCGATGAGGTCGTGATCGGCCTGCCGATGTACAACTTCTCCGTGCCTTCGACCTTCAAGTCCTGGATGGATCACGTGGCGCGCGCGGGCGTGACCTTCCGCTACACGGAAAACGGTCCCGAAGGCCTGGTCGGCGACAAGCCCGTGCACGTCTTCGCGGCGCGTGGCGGTCGCTATCAGGGCACGCCGGCGGACACCCAGACCGGCCTGGTCAAGCACTTCTTCGGGATGCTGGGGGTGCAGAATGTCGAGTTCATCTACGCCGAGGGCCTCAACCTGGGCCCGGAAGAGGCCGAAGCCGCTCGCGCCGAAGCCGCCGAGCGCATCGATCGCCTGGCCGCCTGAAGCCGATCATCGAGGAGCAGACCATGAGCAAGACACGAAGCATTCATCGGATCATCGAATCCGTCGCGACCTCCGACGGGGCCGGCGTCAAGCTGCGTCGCAGCCTCGGCGCCGGGCCCTTCGCGCGCCTCGATCCCTTCCTGATGCTGGACGAGTTCTTCTCCGACAATCCGGACGACTACATCGCCGGCTTTCCGCCGCATCCGCACCGTGGCTTCGAGACCGTCACCTACATGCTCGACGGGCGGATGGAGCACCGCGATCATCTGGGCAACACCGGTGATCTCGGCCCGGGCTCGGTGCAGTGGATGACGGCCGGTCGCGGTGTGATCCACTCGGAGATGCCGAAACAGACCGACGGTCGCATGCGCGGCTTTCAGCTGTGGATCAATCTGCCGGCCGCGGAAAAGATGCGGCCCGCCTCGTATCGGGATATCCCGTCCTCGGCCGTGCCCGAGCTCGGCTTCGATGGGGGGCACCTGCGGGTGATCGCGGGTCGCGTGGAGCTCGACGGGCAGGCCGCCCAGGGACCGGTCAACGGACCCGACCACTCCGTTTCGACGGATCCGCTGTATGTCGATCTGCGCCTCGAACCCGGCGCCAGCGTCTCCCTGCCGATCAAGGACGGCCACAATGCCTTCGTCTACGTGTACGAAGGCGAGGCCAGCATCGGCGGACGGACCCTGCCGCACCGCTCGGCCGGGGTACTGGACGAAGGCTCCGAGGTCGAGGTCGTCGCCGGGCCGGAGGGCGGCCGACTGCTGGTCCTGGCCGGGCGTCCCATCAATGAACCCGTCGTCCAGCACGGCCCCTTCGTGATGAACACCCGCGAAGAGATCGAGCAGGCCATGTGGGACTACCGTGATGGCCGCCTGACCGAGCCGGCCTGAGCTTCGGGTCCGCTCGTTCAAGGCGGGAACCGAGGCGAAGAATCGGGCGCCTTCAGCCACCGTGGTTGCAGGCGCCTGTTCTTTCAGCGCTGGAGGATCAGTCCGTCTCGCCGTCGACCATCTCCTGATAGACCTCGTCGACGGGTTCCCAGAGTTCGATGCGGCGTCCATCGCCGTCGATGACGTGGGCGAACTTGCCATAGGATTCGACTTGCACATCGCCCACGATTTCCACGCCCTGCTGGCGCATCTGCTCCAGCAGGGCATCGAGATCGTCGACCCGGTAGTTGATCATGAACTGTTGCTCAGGGTCACCGAAATAGTCGGTTCCCTGTTTGAAGGGGCTCCATTGGGTCCGTCCGATGCGTTCGGGTTCATGGCGATCACGCCAGGCGAAGTTGGTGCCGTAGGCGTCGACCTTCAGGCCGAGGTGCTGTTCGTACCAGGCGCGCGTTGCCGCCGGATCCTCGCAGCGAAAAAAGATGCCGCCCAGTGCGCGGGTGCGCGGACGATCCGATCGGCTCATGGGGAAGACTCCGGTGACCTGCCCCGGACTCTACGCCCCTGTCGGGCGCCGGGGCAAGTCGTCTGAAGCCTCAGCCGTCGACCTCGTCGAGGGCCTCTTCGACCTCGTCGCCGGCGTCTTCGATGGCATCCTGCGCTTCGTCAACGGCTTCTTCGCCGCGTTCGCGGGCTTGTTCCACGGCCTGATCGATTTCGCGGCCGGCTTCCTCGGCCGGGCCGGGATCATGGCAGGCGGTCAGGCCGCCCAGCGCCAGGGCCACGAGGGCCAGACAGCGGAGGCAGTGCTTGTGCAGATTGCGGGGTGTCATGAGTCCAGCTTCTCCTTCAGTTCGTTGAACTTTTTCGCGATGGCCTGGCGGCTTTCGCCCGACTTGTCGCTGATCTTCGCGATCAGCTCGTCGATATTGCCTTCGGCCTTCTTGATTTCGTCGTCGGTCAGATCTCCCCACTCCTGCTTGAGGCGGGCGCTGAAGTGATCCCATTTGGACTTGAATGAATTGGAGATGATGGGCTCCGTTCGGATAGGTGACCTTCTACCCTAGAACATCCAGTGTGGCTTTGCAGGCCAGCGACCGATATCCGGCCGAACCGATCGGTGTCTCGATCAAGCGGCGCCGCGTGCGGCCAGCCAGGCGTCGATGGTGCGCTTCGGCAGGGGCGCGTAGCCGTTGACGACCTCGCGGGCGCGGGCCTGCTCGTCGGCGATCAGGTGGACGTGCCAGCCGCCGACGGACTCCAGCGCCAGACAATCGTCGACCTCGTAGAGATCGTCCTTGTGCACCTCGATACGTCCCGGCAGCAGGGTCGCACGCGCCCGTTGCTTGGCATCGGTCTTGTTCTCGGCCGCCAGAAAGCCGTAGGCGTGCTGCTCGGCGAACTCGTTGGCCGCGTAGCCGCCGATATTGATGAAGTAGAGTTTCGGGCCTTTGGCCGCGGCGTCCTTGCGCAGTTCGATGCGGTAGCCGTCGATGCGGTCGAGGGCCTGGTAGGCGTCCACGTGCAGGCCGCGGGCCTGGCCGAACCACTGGTCGAGCAATTGCTCATGCAGGGAATCCAGGTCGCTGCCGACGGCGAAGGCCACGTCGTGCAGCTCCACCTTGCAGCCCGGCGCGCGGCCTCCGAGCAGGACGGCGAACAGGGTGGGGGCAGTGCTGGGATCGGTCGAAGTCATGGCGGCTCGGGTCGCGGGAAAGCCCGGATTGTGACAGCCTGACCGGCCCGGAGCAACGAGGCGGGGCGACGGCAGGCGCCGCCCCGCTCGCGGGCCCACCAAGGCTACTGGAATCGGTCCCTGAAGATGCGATCCGGGTCGATGATCAGGCCGTTCGGATCGCGACCGTCGAGCTCGAGCAGGTAGGCGCGCAGTTCGGCCAGTTCCGTCGGTGACAGGCTGGCAGCCGAGCGGTGGGCCTGGGCCTGGGCGAGATCGTTGACGGTCGAGACGGTGATGTGATCCAGGGCCGGACTCTGCCAGCTGCTGGTCGACAGGCGGCTGACGACCACGGTGTTGCCGGTGCCGGCGTTCAGGGGCACGTTCTCGAAGCGCAGGCGACGCCAGTCGAAGGCCACCTGCTGCTGATCGAAGCTCAGGTCCTGGACGTGGCTGCCGTTGACCGTCAGGCGGAACACCCCGCCGGTGTTGGGCAGCATGCGCAGTTCGATCGCGCCGAGCCCGCCGCTGCCGCCGTCGACACCGTTGAAGGTCGCGCTGGCCCCGTTGCTGCCGAACTCCACCAGGGCGCCATGCGCCGTGGAGTCCCAGTTGATCTCGATCCAGTTGGGTACCATGGCGCCGCCGGCAAGCGCGGCGTCCTCGGCCTGGAAGATCTCGCCCCCGGCGACCGTGAAGACCTCGTCCAGGGCGGCGGCCGAGCCGTCATGGAAGTAGGGGGCCGTGTTCCAGAGGCCAAGCAGGGTCGGCGTGCCCATGCCGGCGAGCGTCCCGCCCAGGCGCATGCCGGAACTGGTTCGGAGGGTGCCGACGTCGTGCAGGATGCCCGCGCCGACGGAGGCGTCCGTATAGTCACTCAAGGGGTCATGACAGCCGGCGCAGCCCAGCGAAGCGAAGTGATCGGCGCCGGCCAGGGCGGCGGCGCTGATCTGACCATTGCTCTGACGCCAGGGGCTGCGCGGCAGGTGTCCGCGGTCGAGGGAGTTCATGTAGGCGGCCAGTTGATCCAGCTCCGTGCTGCGTCCGGCATTGGGCGCGCCCAGGGATGGATGGGGGCTTTCGCCCTCGGGCAGAAAACCGGTGCCGTCGAACTCGCCCATGATGTCGAGGATGAAGTCCTGGGGTTCATCGAAGTTCTCGGTCCAGTGCAGATTGCCGTGGCCAAGGCCGGCCCGGCCGCGCAGGTCCTGGGTGTTGCGGAAGCCTTCGCCGCGCTGGCTGAAGTCCCAGGTGCGACCGTCGTGGCCGCCGTCGATGTGGCAGCTCGCGCAGCTGATGTAGCCCTCGAAACTCATCGGGTTGCTGCCCTCCGGGTCGTTGCCGGCGAAGTAGAACAGCCGCTTGCCGGCCAGCACGTCGGGCGCCAGGGTCTCGATCCCGCTGCTGGCGAGTTCGCTGCTAGGGAAGGCCCGCTCGCCCGTGGCCAGGAAGGCGTCCACGTCGATCCTGCTGACCGAGCGTCCCAGGAAGTTCTCGACCCAGACCGTGTTGCCGGTGGCGTCGAAGGCGATGCCTCGCGGCGCCGAGCCGACTTCCAGCCGGGCCAGGGAGGTTCGCCCGCTGCCGGCTCGGATCGCCAGATCGTCGAAGATCGCGACCGTGTCATTGCCCTGGAAGCTCGTGAAGACGTAGTCCCCGCGCGGCGAGAAGACGATCGCGCTGGGGGAGTCGGCGTTGTCACCGTCGAGGCGCTCGTTGCCGAAGCTGTCGACGCCCGGCTCGACGGGCACGGGCGCGTTCAGGTCGATCCTCCCCAGCATCGGGCGGACCGTCGTGTCGTGGGCCAGCGGCAGGTTCAGGCCCGTGCCCTGATCGAAGAACAGGCCGCGGTTCGTGTCGGCCTTGATGGCCGTGTACCAGAGCCAGTCGCCGTGCGGGTCGATCACCAGGCTGGCCAGGTAGTTGGGCACGCCCGGACCCTGCGAGCCGCCACCGTCCAGGCCGGCTCGGCCGCGGTCGCGGCGCAGTCGAATCGTTCGCGTCAGGCTCATCGCCTGGGCATCGACTTCCCAGATCTCGCCGTGGTGTTCGGCGGAAATGAAGCGCGCAATGAACAGGCGGCTGCCATCGCCGCTGAGCGCCATGGCGCCGGCCTCGGGGCCCAGATCCAGTTGACCCGTCTGAACGCCGGTGGACGTCGCGAAGCGCAGCACCTGGCCAGCGCCTCGGTCGCCGTTGGCCCGGGCGCGCGTGGAGACGAAGACCTGCGCCTGGTCGGGGCTGACCAGCACGGCCTGCGGCGCGCTGCCGTAGCCGGTGTCGATGGCATCGACCAGGGCCCCGGAGGCGTCGAGAACGGCCAGGCCGTCGCCCTTCGACAGGGCGATCCAGACCTGGCCGCTGCTTGGCACCACGGCCAGGCTGACCGGCTCGAGTCGCTGGTCTTCCCCGAGCAGGGTGGGCAGGTCGATTTCCGACAGCAGAGCGCCCGTGTCGGCGTCGATGCGAGCGACCGTGTCGTTGTCGCGGTTGACGGACCAGACCAGGCGGCGCGTTTCATCCACCTGAATGCTGCTGGACGAGACGGGCAGCGGGCCGGCCGGCAGGCTGGCCACGGTCAGGGTGCGGGTTTCCGTGACCACCGAGGTCGTACCGTCGGGTTTCTGGTCGCGCACCTGGACCTTGACCTCGAAATGCCCGGTTTCGGTGAAGCTGTGCGTGTACTGGGCGCTGCTCGTCCAGGCCGTGCTCGGGCTGCCGTCGCCAGGCGAGAAGCGATACTCGAGCGGGTCGGACTCCGGATCGCTGGCCGAGACGCTCAGGGTGACGCTCTGGCCGGGGTCGACCGGTGAGGCGCTCATCTCGAACTGGCTGATCTCCGGTGCCCCGTTGCCGCCGCCCAGGGCCTCGCCGGTGGAGAAGGTGAAGCTGTAGCCCTCGATGCCGTTGCCCGCTGCGTCCTTGATGCCGCCGGCGGTGACGATCACTTCGTAGGTCGTGTCGGGTTCGAAGTACTCGTAGGGCGTGATCGTGAGGATGCCGTCGTGCGAGAAGGACGCCCAGGCATCCAGCGCCTGGCCGCCGACCGGCCGCACGATCACGGTCTCGCCGTTGATGATGGTGAAGGACTCCAGGGTCTCGGGGATGATCAGGCTGATCGGTGCGCCCAGCGGGTAGCCGGTCTGGCCCGGCCTCGGGATGTGGTAGTCGACATAGGGCGCGCGGTTGTCGGGGCTGGCCTGGTGACACCAGACGCCGACGCCGTCACGGCCGCCGAAGCTGTAGGAGCCGGTGACCAGCAGATTGCCGATGGGCAGCTTGTACTGGCTGACGTCCAGGGGGCCGGCGACGCTTCCGGGTGGGCGGTTGTTGCCGACTTCGTCGAGCTCCAGCTCCGGCGTCAGGGTTTCCATGTTGATCTTGTGACGTCGGGTGAAGACGTATTCGTCCTGGGTCTGCACGTAGGGCACATTGGTGCCGGCATCGAGGTCCGGGTTGCCGGTCAGGTCCAGGGTGGTGACCAGGCTCAGCGCGGTCGGGTCGGAGTAATCGACCACGTAGAGCAGGTTGCGGGGTTCGCCGCCCGCCAGCACCAGGTAGTTCTTCCAGACCGCGCCGATGTAGGCCCCGAAGGCGCCGGACAGCTTGTCGAGAAAGCGCGGCGGTCCGGGTGGGGTCTCGAAGACCGGCGAGATGTCGTAGCTGACCACACCGAGCATGGAGGCGTCGGAGACCATGAACAGGTAGTTGCCGATCAGGATGGCGTTGCCGGCCACGCCGTGATCGGCCAGCGGCTCCCATTCGGCCAGCAGTTCGTCGCCGCGCCACAGGCGTCCCTGGCCCGGATTGGCGCCGTACTGGATCCAGTTGAAGGGCAGGGCCCAGGGGTAGTAGAGGCGGTGCAGGCCGCCGCCGGCGGGTTCGGGCTGGTTCTGCGGCGTGAAGCCGCCGGAGATCTCGCCGGGCGCGCTCGGTGGCATGAGCTGGCTGGCCAGCTGGCCGGGCCCGTCGCTGCGCACCCGACAGCCCCAGGCGCCGCAGGCGTAGTCGCCGATCTTGGTGGCGGCATGGGTGCCGTGATCGGTCGGCACGTCCTCGTCGGTGGCGTAGATGGACAGAGTGGTCGGGTCGTCCGGATCGGTGAAGCGCCACCAGCGTCGGGCGCCGCCGCCGACATTGTTCGAGAGGAGCACGCCGTTGTGATAGATGATGTTGGCGACGCGACCGAGGCCGACCTGGCGATAGAGCAGTTCGCCGGGCTGGCAGCTCAGCTCATCGGGAAACCCGGGGTTGACGGGTGGCACCTGGGCCGAAGCATTCAGGCTGATGAGAAAGCAGAGGCAGAGCGCGCTGCTCAGGAGGTGGAAAGGGCGTGGCATGTCGGTCGAGCTCCCGGTTGTCGTCGATCCCCCCTCCAAGTAGAACGAAGCGCCATGCTAGTCAGTGCCACAGCCGTCGTTCAAGGCCGCTTGTCGGGCCGATGTCGGCGCCAGTCGGTTTGACGGGGCTGGCAGGGTCTGGCCGATAATGGGTGCTGATTCGGGTCCGAGGTCAGGAGAATGCGGAAGGATCGTTTCCCATGTTGACGCTGGTGCTGGCCCTGGCGGCCGGGCTCACCGTGCTGCTGTGGAGCGCCGATCGCTTCGTGGCCTCCGCCTCCGGTCTTGCGGGACAGCTCGGTCTGTCGCCCCTGCTGATCGGGATGATCGTGGTCGGCTTCGGCACCTCGGCGCCGGAAATGACCGTCTCCGTGTTCGCCACCTGGCAGGGCAATCCGGGCATCGCCCTGGGCAATGCCTACGGCTCCAACATCACCAATATCGCACTCATCCTGGGCCTGACGGCCCTGATTCGGCCGATCGCCGTGCAGTCCGCCGTCCTCAATCGAGAGCTGCCGATTCTGCTCGGGATCACCTTGCTGGCTGCCTGGCAGCTCTACGATGGCACCGTGACCCGCCTCGAGGCGATCGTCCTGCTGCTGGTTTTCACCGTGCTGCTGGGCTGGAGCATCATCCAGGCCCGTCGCCACCCCGACGATCCGCTGGCCGTCGACTCGGCCGATTCGCTGGAGAAGTCGACCCCGCTGCGGGGTTCGAGTCTCCTCTGGCTGCTGCTGAGCCTGATTGCCCTGGTGCTCAGTTCGCGCCTGCTGGTCTGGGCGGCCGTGGGTCTGGCCCAACGCGCCGGCATGAGCGATCTGGTGATCGGTCTGACCGTGGTGGCGATCGGCACCTCCCTGCCCGAGCTGGCCTCCAGTCTGGTCGCGGCTCGGCGGGGCGAGAACGAGCTGGCCGTGGGCAACATCATCGGCTCGAACCTGTTCAATACCCTGATCGTGGTCGGCCTGGCCGGCCTGGTCGCGCCGCTGCCGGTCAACCCGGTGCTGATGCTTCGCGACTGGCCGGTGATGTTCGGCCTGAGCCTGGCCCTGCTGGTGTTCGGGATCGGGCTGCGGCGGCCCGGACGGATCAACCGGCTCGAAGGTGGATTGTTGCTCACGGCCTTCGTGATCTACACCGCGGTCCTGATACAGTGGCAATGATCGATCCGCGCGGCGCTTCCGGCCCGCGACGACTGCCTGAAGGAAGAGAAACGATGGCCAGACTGAAATTCGCTTTGCTTCTGCTGGCGCTCTGGAGCCTGCCGGGCCTGGCTCAGGTCGAGGCGGCGCCGGACTCGGCCGAGGGCACGGGCCCCTATCGCCAGCTGATCCTGCGCGGCCTGACCCTGATCGACGGCACCGGGGCACCGGCCATCGGTCCGGTCGACATCGTGATCGAGAACGATCGCATCGCCCGCATCGCTCGACTCGGCGCACCGGGCGTGGCGATCGACCCCGAGGCCCGGCCGGAGCTGGCCGTCGGCGGACAGGAAATGGATCTGAGCGGCCACTATGCCCTGCCGGGCTTCGTCGATCTGCATGCGCACATCGGCGGGCAGGCGCAGGGCACGCCGGCCGAGTACGTGTACAAGCTCTGGCTGGGCCACGGCATCACGACCATTCGCGATCCCGGTTCCTTCAATGGCCCGGAATGGACCTTCAACGAGCGCGAACGCTCGGCGGCCGGCGAGATCACGGCGCCGCGAATCATCGCCTACGTCAACTTCGGGCAGGGTGCCGAGCGTCCGATCACCACCGCCGAGCAGGCGCGCCGCTGGGTTCGCCGCGTGGCCGAGCGCGGGGCCGATGGCATCAAGTTCTTCGGCGCCCGGCCGGAGGTCCTGCTGGCGGCCATCGAAGAGGCCGAGGAACAGGGCCTGGGCACGGCCATGCACCATGCCCAGATGGACGTGGCCCGGGCCAATGTCCTGGCCACGGCGCGTGCCGGCCTGACTTCGATGGAGCACTGGTACGGCCTGCCCGAGGCCCTGTTCGCCGATCGCACGGTGCAGAGCTACCCGGCCGACTACAACTACGCCGACGAGTATGACCGCTTCGCCGCGGCGGGCCGCCTCTGGCGCGAAGCGGTGGGCCCCGATCATCCGCGCTGGGCAGCGGTGCGCGACGAACTGATCGAGCTCGGCCTGACCCTCAACCCCACCTTCACCATCTACCAGGCCAACCGCGACTTCATGGCCCAGCGCACGGCCGAGTGGCACCCGGACTACACCCTGCCGAGCCTGTGGAACTTCTTCCAGCCCTCGCGCACCGCGCACGGTTCCTACTGGTTCAACTGGTCGACCGCCGACGAGGTCGCCTGGCGCGACAACTTCCAGCGCTGGATGCGCTTCGTCAACGACTACAAGAACCACGGCGGGCGGGTCGGCGTCGGTTCCGACGCGGGCTACATCTACAAGCTCTACGGCTTCGGCTTCATCCAGGAGCTGGAACTGCTGCAGGAAGCCGGCTTCCACCCCCTGGAAGTGATCCGCGCCGCCACCCTGCACGGCGCCGAGACCCTGGGTCTGGCCGACGACATCGGCTCGGTCGAGGTCGGCAAGCAGGCCGATCTGCTGATCGTCGCATCCAACCCCCTGGTCAACTTCAAGCGTCTGCTGGGTACCGGTGCCATCGAGCTGGACGAGAACAACGAGGTCATCCGCTCCGGCGGTGTGGCCTGGACGATCCGCGCCGGGCGCGTCTTCGACGCCCGCGAACTCCGCGCCGATGTGCGCGAGATGGTGCGTGCGGCCTGGGACGCCTCGGGCGAGACCCTGCGCCAACCCGGGGTGCCGCCGGCGCCATGAGTGACAGGGGCCGGGATGCCCTGGCCGCGCTGGGGCGCTTGCTCGACGGTCCGGGTCTGCTCCATGAGCCCGAGGACCTCGCGCCCTATCTGAACGAACCCCGCGGGCGCTTCCATGGCCGAGCCCTGGCCGTGGCGCGGCCCGAGTCCACGGAGCAGCTGGCCGCCATCGTGCGTTGCTGCAGCGAACATGAGCTCGCCATGGTTCCCCAGGGTGGGCGTACGGGCCTGGTGGGTGGTGCCTCGCCGATCAATGGCGAGCTGATCATCAGCCTGGAGCGCATGCGGCGCCTCCGATCCATCGACCCGATCGACACCAGCCTGGTGGTCGAGGCGGGGATGCCCCTGGCCCGGGTGCGCCAGATCGCCGCCGAGCACGGCCTGCGCTACCCGGTCAGCCTGGCCTCCGAGGGCACGGCCACGATCGGCGGCACCCTGGCCACGAACGCCGGCGGCAACCTGACCATTCGCTACGGCAACACCCGGGCCCAGGTGCTGGGCCTGGAAGCGGTGCTGCCCGACGGCCGCGTCTTCAGTGAACTGAGCCCGCTTCGGAAGGACAACAGCGGCTACGACCTGAAACAGCTGTTGATCGGCTCCGAAGGCACGCTCGGCATCATCACCGCGGCCTGTCTGCGCCTGGCGCCCGCGCCGCGACAAGGCGTCACCGCCATGCTCGCCACGCACTCGCTGGATCAGGGCCTGGCTCTATTGCGCCAGCTCCGGGCCGAGCTAGGCGAGACCCTGTCGGCCTGCGAATTCATGCCGCGCCTCGCGCTGGATTTCGTGCTGGCCGATCAGCCCCGGGCCCGCGATCCCTTCGACCGAGTCCATCCCTGGTACCTCGTCGTCCAGGTCGAGTCGGCGCTGGCCGGTGACTGGTTGAAACCAGCCCTGCTGAACGTGCTCGAGTCGGCGCTGCAAGGCGGGCGCATCGATGATGCGGTGCTTGCCGAAAGCGAACAGGCCGCTCTGGATTTCTGGGCCCTGCGCGAGGGCATCTCGCGCGCGCAGGCCCGCGGTGGCGTCAGCCTCAAGCACGACATCTCCGTGCCCGTGCCGCGCATCCCGGACTTCATGCAGGCCGTCCTGTCCGAGCTGGAGCGCGCCGTGCCGGGCATCCGCCCCTGCGTCTTCGGCCATCTGGGCGACGGCAACCTGCACTTCAATCTGAGCCAGCCGGAGGGGTTGAGCGGCGAGGACTTCCGCGCCCGCGAGGCCGACTGCAACCGCATCGTCTTCGACCAGGTCCACGCCGTTGGCGGATCGATCGCCGCCGAGCACGGTGTGGGTCAGCTGCGCCGGGAGGAGCTGGCCCGAGGTCAGGCCAGAAAGCTCGAGTTGATGGCGCGGGTCAAGTCGGCTCTCGATCCTGCTGGTCTGATGAATCCGGGCAAGCTGATGCCGGTCCGCCCTTGAAGTTCTGAACGAATCCTCGTAGGCTCCGAAGGTCGGCTTGGCGTGCCGATCAACCTACTTGGCAGGGGAATCAATATGACTTCGTTCATCGTTCGGGCCACCGTGCGCCCAATATTGTCGATCGTCCTTTCCATTACTGGATTTTCGACGCCGGCATTGGCCGCTGTGGATGGGTCTACCTCGGGCTCGACCACGATCACCCTGACTGGCCAGACCAAGAATCCGAGTCTGGCCAATGCGTCCGTGGAGATCAGTGCCGCGGGAAACACGACCGCCACGGGGACTGCCGATGAATTTGGTGCCTACTCCATCGATTTCGATTGCTCCGATCCCGCGGGCCTGGTCACGGTCCGCATGCGGGGCACGGGCGATCAGATTCACGTCGGTGCCGCGCGCATCGTCCATTCATGTGCCTATCTGACTGCGAATGCCGATGCGCAGCAGATCTTCCGGGTCGGGCCCGTCACGCCATTCAGTACGGCGCTCTACGCGGTGGTCGATTGGACCTTGAGCGATTTCGAAGGTCTCAGCCCGCCCTGGTCCGAGCCGCAGCTCGCGCCTTACCGTTTCGCGCTGCAGTCGCGCTATGCCGTCGAGGCCATGATCGGCCTGGCATTTCTCAATCGATCTAGTTTCCCCCTGCCTCCCGGCGCTGATGATTCGTTGGATGTGGCATTGGACCGAGCGCTGCTGGCGCAACTCAACTCCGAAATCAACGCGACGGCTACGAGCGTCGATTTCGACGCGGCGCTCGATCCCTTCATGAACAATCCGTCACTCTACCGCCCGACTCAATTGCCAGATTCTAGAGTCGAGATCGGCAGCTATTGTGTTGGTTTGATGGTGAGCTGTCCTTGGTTGATGACGGTTCAATCAGATCTAACCGGCAGCTATGGTCTGTCAATGGCTGGTGGTGCGGCGGCGTTCACCTTGAGGGATCGGGACGACCTCGTCTTTCCGTCCCGGATGGAAAGCGCTCCAGGTGCTCTGCGAGCCATTCGAGCTGAACGCGGCGACGGCGAGCCACTACAGTCCTTGTTCAATGCCGTCCTCATTGGTGATGAGCAGATCGAGCGTCGTGTCGAGATCGACTGGCGGGACGTCCGCGAAGTCGATGCGTCCGAGTATCTGACCCTGGTGGGCTTGAGCGAGCGCATTGTCTGGCGCTATCCAAATAATCCCGAGATTCCAGAAGAGGTATTCGATTCCCGCCGACCGACCTATTACCCCGGATATTTCGGTGTCTCGGAGCTGCTGCCGTGGCCAGTGCCGACTGACGGTGAACAATGGATCCTGGAGTTCAAGGATCCGTCTCCGGCCCCCGAATTCCCTAACAATATCTATTACTCGGATCGGGTGACCTTCAGCTCCAGCGGGACGGCGACGCTCGAGCGTATCGGGGCCACGATGCAGTGGTCGGTCTCGCAGGGTGTCCTGATCCTGGAGGGTGGCGGGCTGCAGACTCATGAGTACCGCCTGGTCAGCGGCGATTGGGCCAACGCCTATGCTGCGACCGTCCTTCGAATCTCCGATGGGGGCACGCCTACCGGTACAAGCAACGTTGGCGCCTTTCCATCACCGGACACGGCGCCCTTTCTGACAGAGAACGTAGCGGGAAGATATGCATCGCTTGCGTTCAGGCACTTGCTGTATCCCGGCTTCCCTGGTGGAGATACGGGGTTCTTTACCTTCGTGCTGGAGCCGGGCGGTGTGGGCTGGAGCGCAACCCTGAGCAACCCGACTGATCCCGAGCCGGCCAACTCCGTGGCTTTGACCTGGTTGGTCAATGCCCGAGGAGAGATTGAAATCAAACAGGATCCAGGTAGTGGATTCTCGATTTCGCGCAGCTGGACTTTTCTGAAGGAAACCAATGGACAGGACATTCATGTCCTGGAGGTTGGCCCGGTTTCTCGCTTTGAGGATCCGGGCTATACCGTGCCCTTTGCACCAGGCCGATTGAACGTCTACCGGAAGCTCCCTCTCTGAATCATGCGTTTGCATGGGCGCCGTCACGACATGTGTCGCAGCTACGCTGATTTGCGTGGGTCATGTCGCAGATACAATCTGAATTCAACGTTCCAGGAGTAAACATGAAGCAGGATTTCCTAGTCCGAGACTCCGGGCAACCATTTTCCGTAGATAAGACTTTAATGAGCCGAAAGCGGTGGTTTGCTTTTTGTGCACTAGTCTTGATCGTGTCGAATGTTCAGGCTATCGACGTGCAGGAAACTACCGATTTTCCTGGAAGCAGTAGCTTCGCCTTCGGTGTGTCGGTTGGGGAGCTTGACCCCGGTGGAAATACGGTTTCTGGTACGCTTGATGGTGTATGCGCTCCGAATGATTGCAATGGGGCGAAAGACGGTGACACTCAGGATAGTTTCCTGGTGACCGTTCCCGAAGGGTATTTGATCGAGAGTATCGAAGTGACATCAGCCAACATTGGCGGGGTTATTACCCTCATTGGCTTTGGTGTTAGAAGCCCCGAAGAGAACATCGCCTTTGTCAATATTCCGGTCAACAGCAACTCAGGCAATGTGCTGACTGATCCTGTTCCTGCAGGGGAGTACTCCCTCAGTGTTTTCGGTAGATTGGGCTCGGAAGCGGGTCCCTTCACCCTTGACTGGTCTGTCTCGATCAGCATTGTGCCCGCGGTCGAGATTTTCCAGGACCGGTTCGATCAAGTTTGAATTCGCGACAAGGATGGCTGCTTCCGAGGAGCGCTACCGGTCCATGATGCCCGCTTCGGTTGCCGCTACGGTGTCCATTGACTCGGATCGTTGCACCGGGCCGAATTGATCGGGCTGGCCATCAGCTGGCGTTCGTAGGCGACGCCGGCGCAGGAGCCGACCTGGCTGCCCCACTGGCGACCCTCTTCGGGCAGCTTGAGCATGGCGGGGATCTGTCCGGCCATCTGGTCGAGGCAGTGACGGGTCATTTCCGTGGCCACCTGCAGGCACTCGGCCTCGCTGACCTCGAAGCACTGGCGAAAGTAGTTGTTCGCGTTGCAGAACAGGCCCGGCATGACCTCGGTCATGTTGGCCATCCAGGTCTTGCTGTCGACCTGCTGGCCCGGGCCTGGCTGCTGAACAGGCTGGCGCAGACGATGAGCGCAGCGATCGGGGCGGCGATTCGAGTTCGGGTCATGCGATGGCTCCAGAAGTTGATGCTTGCTTACTATCCAAGTCGGTATTGGCGGCAGAAGTCTGCCACGCGATCGGCGCTGCTCGGCCAGGTGGCGCTCAGTCGCCTTTGGCCAATCTGACGGCCGTGCCGTAGGCCAGCATCTCGGCTGATGCCGAGGCGACCTGAGCCGTGACCAGGCGAACGCCGACGATGGCATCGGCGCCCAGGGATTCGGCCTGGGCCACCATCCGGTTGAGGGCCTCGTTGCGGGCTTCCGTGAGCATGTCCGTGTACTCGTTGAGCTCGCCGCCGACCAGGTTTCTCAGCAGTGCCAGGATGTCCTTGCCGATGTGCTTGGCGCGGACGGTATTGCCGCGCACCAGGCCGAGACTCTTCTCGATGTCGCGGCCGGGCACGGTTTCGGTGGTGGCAAGAATCATTCGTCTCCTCCCAGGTGTTCGGCGGTGGAATCAGGGTCGCTGCGACGGCGTTCCTGAAGGATGGTGGCCATGACCACGATCAGGCCGATGGCGGCCACGACCAGGCCGATGCGGATCGGCAGGGGCAGGTCGAAGATCAGCGGCCAGAGTTCGCGCAGTGGTTCGATGAACCAGCTGCCGGCCAGCAGCAGGCCGAACAGGATCAGCAGGCCTCCGACCCAGCGAAGCGTTCTAATCATCGAGCAGGCTCCCTTCCTGCCGGCTGGCTTCGATCCGCTCGAGCACGACCGAGGCCAGAATCAGACCGGCGCCGGCCATGGTGATTGCGGCCCCGGTGGTCAGCTGCCAGGGCCAGTCGAATTGTCGTATGAACTGCCAGGCCCCCCAGTAGAACGCGTAGGCGGTCGTGAAGACCAGGCCTCCTCGCCAGAGGATCAGCCCGGTGATCTGCCAGGGGTTGCCGCGGGATCGAGTCATGATGGTCGAGTATAGGCACAGGCATCGAGCCTGCGCCAGCGTCCCGGCCAGGAAGGCTACGGGTGATAATGTCGGCCATGTACTCGATCCGCCACCTGCTCAATCTCATTGCCGAGGCCTTTTCCGACATGGTGCCGGCCCTGGAACAGGCCTTCAATCGCAACCATGACGACGATCGTCTGGACGAAGTCTTCGGCCCGAATCCGCCGCTGGCCATCGCCGGCCTGATTCTCGGGGGCCTGGCCCTGGGCGGCATTGTCGAATGGGTGTTCAGTGATTGGGGCGTGTGGCGGGTGCTCGATGCCTCGGCGCTGATTCTGGCGGCGGTCTATGCCTTTCTGTTCCGCCGCTACCTGTTCGGTGCCCGTGAGCCCGGTGCGGAGGATTTCCCCTGGCTGGCGGCGACCCTGATTCCCGCCGCGGCCCTGCTGGTGGCGACTTCGCTCGTTTCACGCCTGGCCGATGGGGCGGTCACGGTGCTGCCCGGGGCGCCGAGCTGGACCCTGCTCGGCAGCTTTCTCGTGGCCGCCGCCGACGCCCTGGCCATGGCCGCCGGCCTGACGATCGCCGTGGCGGCCCTTTGCTACGCCCAGCGCTGGCGCCAGGCGCTCAAGGAGCTACTGCGTCAGTTCATCACCTTCAAGGTCATCGTCTGGGTGATGGTGCTGCTGATGGTCGAGATCGGCATCCTCGGACCCCTCGTGTCCTGGGTGGTCGGTTCCCTGTTCGGCATCCGCTTTCCGCCCTGGCTGGGGGATGCCCTCGATCAGTTCACCTATGCCCTGCTGATGGGCACGGTCTACTGCGCCGTGATCGGCGCGACCTGGCTGGCCTGCCGGGACCGCTTCGCGGAGCTGATCGAGACCGGCGAGGCCAATGTGCTCGGGGCGGTTCGGGAGCTGGCGCATCCGAAGAAGAAGGGCGCGTCGGTTTCGGCGCCTGAAGTGGTGGAGCAGGGGTCGAAGGGTTCGAAGTAGGATTCAGCCGTAGCTTGCCGAGCCTTCGGAGACCTGTTCGGGACGGGCGTTCCGGCGCAGCCAGTCGGCCAGCTCCGATTCCTCGAGTTCGCCGGCGGCGAGGGCCAGGAAGGTGGGATAGCGGTCTTCGAGCGGGTTGCGCAGGTCCCAGCCGTTGAGCACCAGAAAGGTTCGGCATAGGACATAGGCGGTTCGCTTGTTGCCATCGACGAACGGGTGGTTGCGGGCCATGCCGTAGGCATAGGCTGCGGCCAGCTCCGGGATATCGATGTCGCTGCCCCCGTAGGCATGTCGCTGCAATGGTCTGGCCAGCGCAGACTCCAGCATGGCTTGGTCGCGGATTCCGTCGGGCCCGCCATGCTCGGCAAGTTGGCGCTGATGGATGGCCACGGCCAAGCGTGCGGATATCCATACCGGCTCCAGGAGGGTCACTGCGCCAGCTTCCTGAGCAGATCGCGATCTTCGCGCATGATGCGCTCCGCCACATCCATCTGCTGGGCGAACTCGGCATCGAAGGGCGTCAGCACGATGCCTTCGGGGGTCTCGTGCACCATCAATTCATCGCCGCGGCTGACGCGCAGCTTTTCCAGCAGTTCCTTGGGCAGGATGACGCCGGTGGAATTGCCGATGGCGGTGACTTTCAGCTTCTTGTGCATGATGGGTCTCCAGTCGAAGGAGACCTGAGTATAACAATTGTTTTACAGCGAAGAGCCGCAAGGCGATGTTCACCACAGAGGCACAGAGGTCACAGAGGAAAAACCAGAAACTCAAGCTTGCTGAAGTTGATCCGCTTTCCGATGTTCTCTGTGTCCTCTGTGTCCTCTTTGCCTCTGTGGTGAATTCAGGTTTCAGAACGCCTCGTCGGCCAGGGCCATCATCGGGCCGGCGCCGGCTTTGACCTTGGCCTCCAGGCCGAGGCGATCGGGCAGCATGCGGGTCATGAAGAAGCGTGCCGTGTCGAGTTTGGCCTGGTAGAAGCCGCCGCGCGTCTCGCCCGCATCGAGCTTCGCCCTGGCGATGACGGCCATCCGCGCCCACATGAAAGCGGTGGCGGTCAGGGCGAAGAGTTTCAGGTAGTCGCTGGAGGCCGCTCCCGCCTCGATCGGGTCCCTGGCCATCTGCTGGTAGACCCAGGCGGTGGTCTCCTGCAGGGCCTGAACGGCCTCGGCCAGCGGGGTGACGAATTCGGCCACGGCTTCCTTGCCGGACTGTTCGGCCAGGAAGGCCTGGACCGGCTCGAAGAAGGCCTTCAGGTTCTCGCCGTTGTTGGCCACCAGCTTGCGGCCGACCAGGTCGAGGGCCTGCACGCCGTTGGTGCCTTCGTAGATCTGGGTGATGCGCACGTCGCGAGCGAACTGCTCGACGCCCGTGTCGGTCACGTAGCCGGCACCCCCGTGCACCTGCATTCCGAGGTTGGTCACCTCGAAGCCGATGTCGGTGAAGTGCGCCTTGATGATCGGGGTCATCAGCTCGACCCAGTAGCCGGCCTTCCGGCGTACGGCTTCGTCCGGGTGGTGCTGCTCGGTTTCCAGCTGCACGCCCGTGTACAGGCCCAGCGCCCGGGCGCCCTCGATGTGGGCGCGGCTGATCATCAGCATGCGGCGAACGTCCGGGTGGACCAGGATCGAGTCGGCCGGCTTGTCCGGCGACTTTGCGCCGCCCAGGCTGCGGCCCTGCAGGCGCTCGCGGGCGAAGGTGACAGCGGCCTGGTAGGCGGCCTCGGCCATGCCCAGGCCCTGGATGCCGGTGACGAGACGGGCCGCGTTCATCATCGTGAACATCGCCATCAGGCCCCGGTTCGGCTCGCCGATCAGAAAGCCCCTGGCGCCCGAGTAGGTCATCTCGCAGGTGGCGGAGGCCTTGATGCCCATCTTCTTCTCGATGCTGGAGCAGACCACGCCGTTGCGCTCGCCCAAGGTCCCGTCCTCGTTGACCAGGAACTTGGGCACGATGAACAGGCTGATCCCGCGGGTGCCTTCCGGGGCATCCGGCAGGCGCGCCAGCACCAGATGGACGATGTTGTCGACCATGTCGTGCTCGCCGGCGGTGATCCAGATCTTGGTGCCGGTGATCGAGTAGCTGCCGTCCTCGTTCGGCTCGGCCTTGGTGCGGATCAGTCCGAGGTCCGTGCCGCACTGGGGCTCGGTCAGGTTCATCGTGCCGCTCCACTGGCCGCTGATCATGTTCGGCAGGTAGGTCTGCTTCTGCTCCTCGCTGCCGTAGGCATGGATGACTTCGTAGGCGCCCAGGGTCAGGCCGGGGTAGGCCGAGAAGCTCGGGTTGGCGGCATTGTTCATCTCCGAGATGGCAAGGCCGATGAAGGTGGGCAGGCCCTGGCCGCCGAACTCGGGGTCGGCCACCAGGCCCGACCAGCCCGCTTCGCAGTACTGCCTGTAGGCCTCGACGAAGCCCTCCGGCATGGTCACCGTGTGCGCCTCGCCGTCGTGCTTGCAGCCGATGCGGTCGCCGACTTCGTTCAGTGGCTGGAGCAGCTCCTGGGCCACCTTGGCCGATTCCTCGAGGATCGAGTCGATCAGGTCCGGGCTGACCTCGGCCATGGTCGGGAGCTCGCCGAGCCCGTCGAGGTCGAGAAACTCGTGATAGAGAAAGCGGAAGTCGTCGAGGGGGGCGCGGTACTGGGGCATGGGGAGGATCCTGTCAGGAAAATCGAATGAACCGAGCCTACCATACGCCAGCGTATGTCAGGATGACATTCACACCCCGCGTCAGGCCGACGACGGCATCCGGGGGAACGCGCTACCATGCCCGCAACCCTGCCAGGAGCCCGCGCACGCCATGACGCCCGATCGCCCCTTGAGTCTGCTCGGCCAGCGCCGATTCGGCCCCTTCTTCTGGACCCAGTTCTCCGGTGCCTTCAACGACAATCTGTTCAAGAACGCCCTGATCCTGCTGCTGGCTTATTCGAGCGCCCAGCTGGCCGGCGGGCTCGATTCGAACGTATTGATCAATCTGGCCGCCGGCCTGTTCGTGCTGCCCTTCTTCCTGTTCTCCGCCACGGCAGGGCAGCTGGCCGACAAGCTGGAGAAGAGCCGTCTGATCCGCATCATCAAGCTGCTCGAGATCGTCATCATGGTCTGTGCGGCCCTGGCCCTGATGATCGGCAACGTCTGGTTGCTGCTGGGGGTGCTGTTCCTGCTCGGCACGCAATCGGCCTTCTTCGGGCCGGTGAAGTACGGCCTGCTGCCCCAGCACCTGCACGAGCAGGAACTGGTGGCGGGCAATGGCCTGGTCGAGATGGGCACCTTCGTCGCCATTCTCCTCGGCACCATCGGTGGCGGCCTGCTGATCGCCCTGGGCGAGTCCGGACCGGCCTGGGTGGCCGGCGCCTCGATCGGCGTGGCGGTGGCCGGCTACCTCGTGTCGCGCCGCATTCCCTTGACGCCCCCCGTTGATCCCGCGCTCGGGATCAACTGGAACCTGTTCTCCGAAACGGTACGCCTGATCGGCTTCATGCGCGCCAGGCGCACGGTGTTCCTGTCGATCGTCGGCATCTCCTGGTTCTGGTTCTTCGGCGCGCTCTACCTGACCCAGTTTCCGAACTACACGCATCTGATCCTGGGTGGCAACGAACTGGTCGGGACCCTGCTGCTGGCGACCTTCTCGATCGGCATCGGCCTGGGCTCCATGCTCTGCGACCGCCTGGCCGGGCAGAAGGTGGAAATCGGCCTCGTGCCCTTCGGCTCGATCGGCCTGAGCGTGTTCGCCATCGATCTCTACTTCGCCGTGCCGAGCGGTCTGGAGATCACGCCGGAGCTGATCGGGCCGATGGCCTTCCTGTCCGAGCCCTGGGCCTGGCGGGTGATGATCGACATCTTCGGCCTGTCCCTGTTCGGAGGCTTCTACATCGTGCCGCTCTATGCCCTGGTGCAGAGCCGCTCGAAGAAGACCCACCTGTCCCGGATCATCGCCGGCAACAACATCCTCAACGCCCTGGCCATGGTCATTGCGGCCGTCGCCGGTGCCCTGATGCTCGGCGTGGCCGGCTTGAGCATCGCCGAGACCTTCCTGGTCGTGGCCGTCCTCAATGTGGTCGTGGCCCTGTACATCTACCAGCAGGTGCCGGAATTCCTGATGCGGTTCCTGGTCTGGATACTGATCCACACGCTCTATCGGGTGAAGGTCCAGGGCCGTGATCGCCTGCCGGAGCAGGGCCCGGCGGTGCTGGTCTGCAACCATGTCAGCTTCATCGACGCCCTGATCATCGCCGGCTCCTGCCCGGTGCCGATTCGCTTCGTGATGTACCACAGGATCTTCCAGATTCCGGTGCTGAGCTTCATCTTCCGAACGGCCAAGGCCATCCCGGTGGCGCCGAAGAAGGAAGACCCGGAGATGCTCGACCGGGCCATGGATCGCGTCGCCGAGGAACTCGCGAACGGTCAGATCGTCTGCATCTTTCCCGAGGGTGGACTGACGCCCGACGGCGAGCTCCAGCCCTTCAAGCCCGGTATCGAGCGCATCATCGAGCGCAGCCCCGTGCCGGTCTACCCGATGGCCCTGCGTGGGCTCTGGCGCAGCTTCTTCAGCCGCTCCGGTGGCCGTGCCTTCTTCAAGCTGCCGCGCGGCTTCTACCGTCGCATCGACCTGATCGTCGGTGAGCCCGTGGCCCCCGAGGCCGTCAGCGCGGCCGATCTGGAGGCGCGCGTTCGTCGCCTGCACGACGGGGTCGATTCATGAGCGGCCCGGACGCACTCTGGCGACTCGACGGACGCCGCGCCCTGGTCACCGGCGCCAGTCGGGGCATCGGCCTGGCCGCCGCCCGCATGCTGGCCGAGCGTGGCGCCGAAGTGTGGATGAGCGCCCGGGGGGCGGCCGATCTGGAGGCCGCCGCCGAGACGCTCCGCGCCGAAGGCCTGAAAGTGCACGCCGTGCCTGGCGATGTCACCCGGCCCGAGGACCGAACGGTGCTGCTGGCGGCCGTCGGGGAGCGCCTGGACATGCTTATCAACAACGTCGGCACGAACCGGCGCAAGCGGGTGCTGGACTACGCGCCCGGTGAGCTCGATCAGCTGCTCGACACCAATCTGATTGCCGCCTTCGAGTTGACCCGTGCAGCGCATCCATTGTTGAAGAAAGCAGGCCAGGCCAGCGTGGTCAACATCAGTTCCGTGGCCGGTCATACGCACCTCAGAACCGGCGCACCCTACGCGATGAGCAAGGCGGCGCTGAACCAGCTCACGCGAAATCTGGCCGTCGAATGGGCCGGCGACGGGATTCGCGTCAACGCCGTCTCGCCCTGGTACATCGACACGCCCCTGGCGAGGCAGGTGCTCGATGACCCCGACTACCGATCACAGGTGCTCGAGCGTACACCCATGGGCCGCATCGGCCGGCCGGAGGAAGTGGCCGGCACCATCGCCTTCCTCTGCCTGCCCGTGGCCGGCTACGTCACCGGCCAGGTCATCAGCGTCGACGGCGGTTTCAGCGTCTTCGGATTCTGAGCTCCGCCACGCGCGGGCTCAGTGCACGTAGCGCTCCGCCCAGTCGTCGATCTGGATCATCAGGTCCTGCTTCCCATCGTCGTCGAGGAAGCTGGCTTCGACGGCGTTTCGGGCCAGGGTCTCGATGTCGTCGAGGCCCAGCTTCAGGGCCTCGGCCGTCTCGAGGAAATTCTGGCCGATGTAGCCGCCGAAATAGGCCGGGTCGTCGGAATTGATGGTGGCGCAGAGATTGGCGTCGAGCAGGGTCTTGAGGTTGTGCTCCTCGAGCGTGTCGAAGACGCAGAGCTTGACGTTGGACAGGGGGCAGACGGTCAGCGGCATGCGCTCCTTCTGCAGGCGGCGGACCAGCAGCGGGTCCTCCAGGCAGCGCACACCGTGGTCGATGCGCTTGACCTTGAGCAGGTCCAGGGCCTGTTCGATGTACTCCGGCGGGCCTTCCTCGCCGGCGTGCGCCACGGTCAGGAAGCCTTCGGCCCGGGCGCGGTCGAAGACGGCCTGGAACTTCTCCGGCGGATGGCCTTTCTCCGAGGAATCCAGGCCGACGCCGATGATCCGTTCCTTCCAGGGCAGGGCCTGCTCGAGCGTCGCCATGGCCGCTTCGGCGGAGAGGTGGCGCAGGAAGCACAGGATCAGCTCGGAGCTGATCCCCAGCTGCTCGCGGCCGTCGTCCAGGGCCCGGGTGATGCCGCGGATGACCGTGTCGAAGGGCACGCCTCGATCCGTGTGGGTCTGCGGGTCGAAGAAGATTTCCGTGTGGCGGACCTTGTCGGCGCGACAGCGCTCGAGGTAGGCCCAGGTCATGTCGTAGAAGTCCTGCTCCTCGAGCAGCACCTGAGCACCGGCATAGTAGATGTCCAGGAAGCTCTGCAGGTCGCTGAAGTCGTAGGCCGCGCGGACTTCTTCGACGCTGGCGAAGGGCAGTTCGACCTGGTTGCGTTCGGCCAGGGCGAACATCAGTTCGGGCTCCAGCGAGCCTTCGATGTGCAGGTGCAGCTCGACCTTGGGCAGGGCCCGGATGGCGTCTTCGATGGACATGGATCGGTTCCTGAGGGTTCAGGTCGAAGAGGATAGCAGCCGTGCGATGCGCGCGTCCTTGTCCGCCCAGAGCTGGTTGATCCAGGCCTGCACGCGCTCACGGTGCTCGGGGTCGTTCTGGTAGTCGCCGCCGCGCAGCTCGTCGGGGATGGGCGTGACCTGCACATCGACCCGGATTTCTGGGATGCGATTGGCAAACAGGGCGCCGAGCTCCCCGGCGCCTTCGGGGTAGACGATGGTCACGTCGACCAGGGTGTCGAGGGAGTCGCCCATCGCATCGAGCACGAAGCCCGTGCCGCCGGCGCGTGGCTTGAGCAGATGCTCGAGGGGGCTGTCCTGGCGGTCGTGCTTCGCCTCCGTGAAGCGCGTGCCCTCGACGAAATTGACCACCGAGACCGGGATTCGCTGGAACTTGGCGCAGGCGCGACGGGTGGCCTCGATGTCACGGCCGGCCAGCTCGGGGCGACGCTCGATCTGGGCGCGGGTATAGCGCTTCATGAAGGGGAAATCCAGCGCCCACCAGGCCAGACCCAGGGCCGGCACCCAGATCAGCTGGCTCTTCAGGAAGAAGCGCAGCAGGGGCAGGCGACGGTTGAACAGCTTCTGCAGCACCGGGATGTCGACCCAGCTCTGGTGATTGCACAACACCAGGAAATGCCCGTCCAGCTGCGGTTCGGGCAGGCCGTCGACGACGATGCGCGTGTCGGTCAGATGATCGAACATCCAGCTGTTGACGTCGATCCAGCTGGCGGCGATCGCCATCAGGACGCGATCGCAGACGCCCCGGACGGCGTCGAAGCGCAGCACCATCTTGACCAGGGACACCAGCAGCAGCGGGATCACATGGACCAGGGTGTTGAGACTGAGCAGCGAGGCGGCGGTGAGCACTCGCAGGCCGGCGATCAGCTTGGAGAACATGATGGGATTATCTCATGGTCTGCCGTCGATGCCGCCGGAGCTGCTGGGGCATAATTCCCGTTTCCGAATTCACCGCACGTGAGGTGCCGCATGCCCAGTTTCGACGTGGTTTCCGAAGTCGATCATCACGAACTCGCCAACGCCGTCGACCAGGCCAACCGCGAAGTCACTACACGCTTCGACTTCAAGGGCACGGACTCGAGTTACGAGCTCAAGGAGCTGCTCATCACCATGAAGACCGAGTCGGACTTCCAGCTCGATCAGATGCTGGACATCCTCTACTCGAAGATGACCAAACGCGGCATCGACCTGGACTGTGTCGAGGTCGGTGAGTCCGTCATCATGGCCAAGACCGCCACCCGGCCGGTGACCGTGCGCGAAGGCATCGACACCGACCTGGCCCGGAAGATCGTCAAGCTGGTCAAGGGCTCCAAGCTCAAGGTGCAGGCGGCGATCCAGGGTGATCAGGTCCGCATTACCGGCAAGAAGCGCGACGATCTGCAGGAGGCCATCGCGCTCCTCAAGGGCGAGGAACTCGGCCTGCCCCTGCAGTTCAAGAACTTCCGCGACTGATCGGCAGACGCCTATTGGTGGGTCACCGCCGGTTTCATCGGCGCCAGCAGGGCGATCAGCTGATTCTCCAGCGCGTAGGGGATGTCATTGGCGCGCATGGCGATCTGGAAGTCCTCGACCAGGGCGTTGAACTCGGCGTCGTTGATCTCCAGCGCGAAGTGCGCCTCTTCCATGGATAGGCCTTCATAGGTACAGGGGCCTCCAGCGAGCTCGCAGATCTGTTCGGTCAGACGGAGCTGCAGGTTGTCGAGGTCCGTGTCCTCGAACAGGAAGTTGATCCGCTCGTCCGCCAGCACCTCGGCCAGGCCGGCGCGGACGATCGCATCGATGGCCTCGTAGCCGCCCAGACGCTCGTAGAGTGAACGGTCCTCGCCGCTGAGCTGCTCGTAGAAGGTCCGGTCGTAGTTCTTCAGGCTGGAGCTCTCGTCGGCGTCATTGGTCGGGACGCCGCCGCAGGCGCTCAGGATCAGCGCGCCCAGGGCCACGCCAAGGGTCTTGTTGCTGTAGTTCATTGGCGATATCTCCTGATCAGAACGAGGCCTGGAGCGACAGATAGGCCGCTTCCGAATCCGGCTGGAAGGGCAGGTTGCCCAGATCGACGTAGGCCGCGGTCACGGCCAGGGTCTTGTTCGGGAACCAGGCGAGGAAAAGATCCCAGGCGTCGTTTTCTTCGGCCAGATCCGGTGCGCCGAGCAGGCCGAGCACCGGCTGGTCGGCGAGACGGTTGCTCTGGGTCCGGTACTCTCCGCCCAGCACCACCGTGGGTGTAAGGAACAGGGCTGCCGAGAGCTCGAATTCCAGCTCATGGCCGTCGTTCAGGTCCAGGCGCTCGCCGGTCAGCGGGTTGATGACTTCCCGGCCGAAGCCCAGCAGGCCGAAGGCATTGGCGCGGGTCGCACGGACCGTGCCGTTCAGCAGCAGATTGCGACCGAAGGGCACGCCCAGCAGCACCTTGCTGGCGGACAGGTAGACGTCCGTGCCGTGCGAATCCCTGGCGCCGAGCAGGGCAGGAATCCCGACCTCGCCCAGGTAGGGCAGGTCGACACCGCCACCGAAGTCGCGGTTGCGCTTGTGCTGGATGCCCAGCGAGACCTGCGGCAGCCAGGAATCCTGCGCGTAGACTGCGTCGCCGAACAGGCGGAGCTTGGCGTGGTAGATGTCCATGTCGATCAGGGCATTGCTGGCCACGCCCGGATCGGCGGGGCCGAGCAGGGGCTCCAGGCCGCCGATCAGGGCGCCGGCGGTGGACTGGATGACGAAGGAATCCACGTTCAGGCGCTGGCGCGTGTAACCGAACTCGAAGCGGTCGAAGAGGCCGAACTTGAAGCCGGCCGACTGCAGTCCGTAGCGATCCGTGTGCAGGTAGGTGTAGTGGGCCGCGCCGCCGATCTCGTCCTCCGTACCGTAGCCGGTGATCAGGGCCCAGGGGCTCAAGCCGCCGCCGGCCGCGCCTTCGAACTGGCTGACACCACCGGTGGCCAGCAAGCGCCCACCGGCCGCTTCTGCGCTCGGCAGAAATATGAGTCCCAGACCCAGCCCGGCAAGGATTGCTATGGCGTGCTTCATTCGGTCTCCTGGCTGCATGATGGTGGTAGAGGGCCCGAGTGTAGCGCCGATCGATCGCCTTCACGCCAACGGGGTCCGCTGGCAGCAGCTTGTCGTGGCTGCGCCAGGCGGGGATACTCTCTGACCGCCGACCACGTCACGCCGCAGCAAAGGGGTTTCACCGCGTGCCAGCCACCAGTTTTCTGATCAATCCCGTTGCCGGGGGGCACCGCGGTCGCACGGAACATCCCCTCGCCGAGCGGATTCGGGCCCTGATGCCGGAGGCGGAGATCTGCCTGACCTCAGCCCCGGGCGATGCCGAGCGCCTGGCCCGGGAGCGCTCCCTGGACGACGACCGCCTGGTGGTGGCGGTGGGCGGCGACGGCACGGTCCACGAGGTGGCCCGTGGCCTGGTCGGAGGGCGCGCCTTGATGGGCGTGCTGCCGGTCGGCTCCGGCAACGATTTCGCCCGCATGTTGTTGAGCCCGACCGAGCCCGAAGCGGCCCTGGCCTGGTTCGCCGAGGCGAAGCCGCGGGCCTGTGACGTCGGCCAGGTGCGATTGCAGACGGTGGCGGGGCAGGTGATCGAAGGGCATTTCGTCAATTCCCTCGGCATCGGCTTCGAGGCCGAGGTGGCCGCCAGTGCGGGCCAGGCGAAGGTCTTTCGTGGTTTCTCGCGCTATCTGGTCGCGGCCCTGGTGCACCTGTTTTCCTACCGGGCACCCGAGATGCAGCTGCGCTGGAACGACCAGGCCATCGAGGATCGGCAATTCCTGATCGCGGTGGGCAATGGCCAGAGCGCCGGCGGTGGCTTTCGGTTGACGCCGGAGGCCGAGATCGACGATGGCAAGCTCGACCTCTGCCGGGCCGACGCCCTGCCCATCCATCGTCTGCTTCGGATCCTCCCCAGCGTCCTGCGCGGAACGCACGGCCGCTTCGCCGGCGTCCATGCCGATCGCATCGAGCGGATCAGCGTCGATTGTCCGGCAGGCGTGGGAGTCCATGGCGATGGCGAGATTCTCGCGCGCGACGCGGTGCGGATCGAAGTCAGCGTGCTGGCGGGGGCTTTGCGGCTGCTTGGTTGAAAGAAGCGAGCCCGTGCCCGCTTGTGAATTCAGCAGAAGCCAGTGGCTCTGGGTATTACTCAATCTACCGCGCGGCCCACTAGAAGTAGGCTATGCCGTCCGTTTCGCCGATTTCGGAACACCGGACCAACTTGCCCTCGAGCTCGTCAGCTTGCTGGAGCCGCGCTTCCAGGTCGGTAAAGGATGAGTCGGGCAGGTCGGCGTCCGCGTTCGAGTAAGCCGAGATCTTGATCAGGTCCTGATCCGGAAATGGATGGACAATCACCATCCGCACTATCGGCTCGCTGACATAGCCGATCGCCCCGTCCAGCATCGTATGACGTCTCAGCTGGTGTAGTTGGCTCCATGGGTCAATCAAGCTCAGGACCCTGGTCTTCTCGCTCACGTCCGTGACGGCCCAACATGCCGAAGCGGGCACAGGAGTCTGGCCGCTGCTAGCCAAAGCGGAGACCAGTACCAGCAGCGGAAACATCGTGATGGCGCCTAACCGAGGCATGCTCGGGCGGTGCCAGCTAAGGAACCTGGCAGCTGGGGCCGAACCAGCCGCAGCCAACATCGCACCTCACGCAGGTACCGCAACAGGCCCAGGGGGATCCGCCGCAGTATTGATATGCGCAGTTGGTCGATCTCGATTGATTTCCTTCACCGAGCTGATCGGAAAAGAGGGCTTCTCGTTCGAGAGCGGAAGCTCGTTCTGCCACCACGCCGATCTGAAGCGAATCGCCGTTCGAGTCAATGGTCGCGATGCTGGATGCTTCGCCTTCTAGAACCAGCATCTTGAATCGTTTGACCTCTCTGTTGCCCGAAGGCACCCATTCAAAATCGATTTCGATCTGGTCCGTGCCTGAAGCAGACGGTTTGAGAGTAAGGGACCCTGCCAGATCGGTCGCTGTTTCTGCAGCCGAGGCCAACGTGACTTCGGCGGAACTGCTTTCAAGCATCATGATTCGGAGCGATCGATGCTCCTCATCGGTGCCCAGCTCCAGGTCAATTACGAATACGTCCAGGCGATCGGCGTTGTCGGCGGTTGCAGTGGAAATTCCGACCACAAGCAATGCCAGCACAAGAACTGAGCTCAGTGAATTCATGGAATTATCCCCAAAAAAATAGCCAACTTTAGCCATCGTGTGGATTGCAGATATTGCTGTCAAGCGCCGCCAGTCCATGTCCAAGACGTTTCCAACAGCCCGGGGCCGCCGGTAGGTCGGGCCAGCGCAGGTCGGCCCCACGCGGCCGACGGACCATGCCCCAGCAATCTCCGTCAACCCGACGGCGCAATGCCCCAGCCATCGCAGGGAACCCGACACACGAATATCCCGGGCACCATCGAGCAACAGCAATGCGATGTTGATTGTCGAATTGACGGAGACCTCTTCAACATGGTCCGTCGGGCACGTGGGCCCGACCTACGGCCAATACGATGCCTGACCGAGGCCACAAACGTAGGTCGGCCCCACGTGGCCGACGGTCCATGCCCCAGACATCTCCGTCAACCCGACGGCGCAATGCCCCAGTCATCGCAGGGAACCCGACTCACGGATATCGCAGGCATCACCGAGCCACGGCAAGGCGAGGTTGATTGTCGAAATTGTCGGAGACGCCTTCAACATGGACCGTCGGGCACGTGGGCCCGACCTACGGCCAACCGCGCCCGGCTTTCGATCCCGCTTGACGGTCCCGTCGCTACTTCACCCGCCACCGCGTCCTGCCGCCGGCACGAAGCGGGACGCCGGGCTGGCCGCCGAAGTCGACTTCATCGGGGATCGCTTCGTCCGCCCGCTCCAGGGTGATCGTGTCGCCGTTGCGGGGCAGGCGGTAGAAGTCGGCGCCGAAATGGCTGGCAAAGCCCTCCAGCTTGCCCAGGGCGCCCGCGTCTTCGAAGGCTTCCGCGTACAGGGGCATGGCGTGCAGGGCCGTGTAGATGCCGGCACAGCCGCAGTCCGATTCCTTCGCCGCCTTCGGGTGCGGGGCGGAGTCCGTGCCCAGGAAGAACTTCGGGCTGCCGCTGGTGGCCGCCGCCACCAGGGCCTGGCGGTTCTGCTCGCGTTTGAGCACCGGCAGGCAGTAGTGGTGCGGGCGCAGGCCGCCCTCGAAGATGGCGTTGCGGTTGAGCAGCAGGTGATGGACCGTGATCGTGGCGGCCAGATTGTCCGGGCCAGAGCGGACGAAGTCCGCGGCGGCTTCGGTGGTGATGTGTTCCAACACCATCGGCAGCTTGGGGAAGCGGTCGACGAGGCGCTCGAGCTCGCGGTCGATGAACTCGGCTTCGCGGTCGAAGATGTCGATCTCGTGATCCGTGACCTCGCCGTGCATCAGCAGGGGCAGGCCGACTTCTTCCATGGCGGCAAGGACATGATCGACCTTCTTCAGATCCGTCACGCCCGAGTCGGCATTGGTCGTCGCACCGGCCGGGTAGTACTTCACCGCATGGACGAAGGGGTGCTCGGCGGCGCGATGGATCTCTTCCGGCGTGGTCGACTCGGTGAGGTACAGGGTCATCAGCGGCTCGAAGTCCGTCTCCTCGTCCAGCACCGCAACGATCCGGTCGCGGTAGGCCACGGCCTGTTCCACCGTCGTCACCGGTGGCTTCAGGTTCGGCATGATGATCGCGCGGGCGAACTGGCGCGCCGTGTCGGGCACGACGGAGGCGAGCATGGCGCCGTCGCGCACGTGCAGGTGCCAGTCATCGGGGCGGGTCAGGGTGATCGAGTCGCTCATGCTTCGAAGCCGTTGGATGGAATGCAGTCGCCAGTTTAGCGAATCAGGATGTGGCGATGACCCCGGCCCGGCATAATGTCGGCTGGTTCCCATGAGCAGATGCCGACATGAGCGACTCCCGTGACTTCGACCTGATCGTGCTGGGCGCGACCGGTTTCACCGGCCAGCTGCTGGCCGAGTACCTGATGGGCCGCCACGGCGTCGGCGGCGATCTGCGCTGGGCCCTGGCCGGGCGCAACGAGAACAAGCTCCAGGCCGTGCGCGAGCAGCTGGGGTCGGATGCCGCCGAGCTGCCGCTGCTGGTGGCCGACAGCCATGATCGAGCATCGCTGGATGCGATGGTGGCGAAGACGAAGGCCGTCTGCTCGACGGTCGGGCCCTATGCCCTGCACGGTTCCGAACTGGTCGCGGCCTGCGCGAGCTCGGGCACGGACTACTGCGATCTGACCGGCGAGGCGCCCTGGATCCGACGCATGATCGACGCCCATCAGGCCGAGGCGGAAGCCAGCGGCGCTCGTCTCGTGCACTGCTGCGGCTTCGACTCCATTCCATCCGACCTCGGCGTCTGGTTCCTTCAGCAGGCCGCGCTGGAAAAGTACGGCCAGCCCTGCACGAAGATCCGCATGGGCGTCGAGCGCATGCGCGGCACCATGTCCGGCGGCACCTCGGACAGCATGCTCAACATCATCGAGGAAACGCGCGCCAATCCCGAAGTCGCGAAGATCGCCAGCAATCCCTACGCGCTCTGTCCGCCGGAGCAGCGCAAGGGTCCGCGTCAGCCCTACGTCAAGAAGCCCGAGTTCGACAAGAACCTCAACAGCTGGCTGGCGCCCTTCATCATGGCAGCGATCAACACGCGCGTGGTGCATCGCTCGCACGCCCTGCAGGGCCGTCCCTGGGGCGAGGATTTCCTGTACGACGAGTCGACGATGATGGGCCGCGGTTTCGCCGGCCGTCGCCGCGCCTGGGGCATGGCCCTGGGGCTCGGTGGCTTCGCCCTCGGCGCCAGCTTCGGGCCGACCCGCAAGCTCCTCAAGAAGCGCCTGCCCAAGGCCGGCGAGGGTCCTTCGAAGGAGCAGCGCGAGAAGGGGTTCTTCAAGCTGTTGTTCGATGGCCATACGGCCGTCGGCCAGCGCCTGCGGGTTCGGGTCACCGGTGATCGTGACCCCGGCTATGGCTCGACCTCCAAGATGCTGGGTGAAGCCGCCTTCACCCTGGCCACCGATCTGCCGCGCGATGCGCTCGCCGGGGGCTTCTGGACCCCCTCCACGGCCATGGCCGAGCGCCTGCTACCGCGTCTCCAGGAGCATGCCGGACTGAGCTTCGAGGTGCTGGACGACTGATTCACGGCCCTGTACGATTGTTTTCGTCGAGGTCTTGACAGGGGCGGGCAGTCTATCTACTATCGGAGTCGTAGATAAATACGAAGAAATTCGTAATAAGGTCGGATGCCGTTGTTTCAGCGCTTGATCCGATGGCCCACTGACCGCTGGCCCGAGTCCACATTGACCCAAAGGAATGTTGTCACCATGAACCGAATTCTCACCATCAGCCTGCTTGCCCTGTTCACGGCCGCCTGCGCCGGCGGCGGACAGAACAACCGAAGCTCCGGCAGCGAGCTCGAGCCGCCGCCGTTTGCCAACGAGCCGCGCAACGTCGACGTCGATGAGTATCTGGAGTTTCTCGACGAGCTGGCCGTGGCCATCGGCGAAGGCGTGCCTCGCGAGCTCAACACCCGCGAGCGTGAGCAGTACCGCGATGCCGACACCCGTCTGCGTTCCATCCTGGAGCCGGTCTCCAACGTCAGCGAGCTCAGCGACGAGAACCAGCTGACGGTCTTCAACCTGCACCAGGAGCTGCAGGGCATCGTGGTCGGCGATCCCGAGAACTACCTGATCTGCTCGCGTCGCAGCACCGTCGGGACCCACTTCAAGCGCACCACCTGCATGCCCGCCGGTGACTTCCGTCGCCAGCAGGAGCGCAACCGCGAAGCCCTTCGCAACCGCCTCGGCCCGGGCCCGATGCCGGTGCTGCAAACGCCCTGACAGGATCCGAACCAGCCGCCGCGTCCACCGGGCGCGGCGGCTTAACTTCTGATTAATGCTCGATTTACCTGCCAGCCCCTAGACTGATCGGACGTTGACAGTCACAGATAGAGGGTTTGCTCATGTTTCGATCCATCGCTCGCTTTTCCGTTCTTTCGCTGGCGCTCGGCGCGCTCGGCGCACAGGCGCAGGACCCGGATCCCCGCGTCTACTTCGACACCGACCGTGGCCCGATCATCGTCGAGCTCGATCCGCTCAACGCACCGGTCACCACCCAGAACTTCCTCGACTACGTCGAAGCCGGCTTCTACGATGGCCTGGTCTTTCACCGCATCTTCAACGACTACATCATCGAGGGCGGTGCCTTCGATCGTGATGGTGCCCCGCGCATCCCCATGTTCGACCCGATCCCCAGCGAGGCGGACAATGGCCTGCTGAATGTGACCGGGACCATCGCCATGGCCAATGGCGGTGACACGGACGGCGCCCAGGCGGGGTTCTACTTCAATATGGGTGACAACGATGTCCTCGATGGTGACTACACGGTCTTCGGAGAGGTCATTGCCGGCCAGCGCACCCTGAATGACATCGAAAGCGCCGGTCGCACGATCGATCCGGACGATGGCTCGGTCACCTCGCTGCCCTTCTCGCCGACGGTGATCCGGCGCGCCGTGGCCTATCTGGGCGATTTCCCCATCCTGCCCCTGCACAGCGGTTCCTGGTTCTCGCCGGCGAGCGCCGGGGCGGGCTTCGCCGTCGAGGTCACCCAGGACGCTTCCAACGAGTCCGGCCCGATCGTCGTGGTCTACTGGTATGACTTCAACAACGGTCAGCCGATGTGGCTCACGGGCTCCAACAGCTTCGAGTACGGGGCCACCGAAGTCGAGATCGAGCTGATCGGCGTGCCGGCGCCGGAAGGATCGGTCGATTTCCAGCAGCCGCCTGCGGGCGAGGACTTCACGGTGCAGGGCACGGTGACGATCGCCTTCGAAAGCTGCTCCGCCGGGACCTTCAGCTACGACCTGACCGATTTCGGCAGCGGGGAGATTCCGGTCACCCGACTGACCCTGCCGAGTGGCAGCAGCTGTCAGGCCTTCCAGCACGGCCAGAACTGATTCTTCGCTGATCTTCGGGCGCGGCGGCGACTGGCCGCCGCGTCTGGACTTTGACGGGCAAGGCGGGTAGCGTAGCGCCTCGAAATCCCGTCGCCATTCCGGAGCCCCATGACATGCTGCGTCTGAACCTCATCAGCTTCCTGCTTCTTTCGCTGATCGCCTCCCAGAGCCTTGCCCAGAATCCCCAGAACCCGCGCGTGGTGATGGAAACCGACCGCGGGCCGATCTTTCTCCAGCTCGATGCGGACAATGCGCCGGTGACGACGGAGAACTTCATCAACTACGTGGACGAGGGCTTCTTCGATGGCCTGATCTTCCACCGGGTCGTCGATGACTTCGTGGTGCAGGGCGGTGGCTTCGATCGCAACTACGAGTATCGCGCGCCGACCCAGCCGAACATCGTCAACGAGGGCAACAATGGCCTGCTCAACGTCGAGCGCACCATCGCCATGGCGCGAGCTTCCGCGTTGAACTCGGCCAATTCCCAGTTCTATTTCAACCTCGGTGCCAACGACAATCTCGACGGCGGCTATGCCGTTTTCGGAGAGGTGATCGGCGGCTGGGCCACGGTCCAGGAGATCGCCGGCCTGAGCACCGGCATCCAGACGACGCCGGGTGGCAACTTCCCCGACACGCCGATGACCCCGCCGGTCATCCAGCGCGCCTACCAGTTCAGCGACTTTCCGATCATGTCGGTCCACTCCGGTTCCTGGTTCGATCCGAACAACGGCGGCGTCGGTTTCAATATCGAGGTCACCAATCAGGGCACGGAAGATGATCAGCCGATCGTCAACCTGTACTGGTACGACTTCTCGGAAGGCAACCAGATCTGGCTGGTTGGCACCGCCGGCTTCGACTGGGGCGACAGCGAGGTCACGATCGGTCTTCTCGGTGTCGTCACGCCGAACGAAACGACCGACTTTCAGACCCCGCCGGAAGGCAGTGCCTTCACCTCGCGGGGCACGATCACGGTCAGATTCAACGACTGCAACAGCGGCCAGTTCAGCTACGATCTGCCCGACTTCGGCAGTGGTCAGGTCGATGTGGCCCGGCTGACCGTGCCGGATCGCATCCGCTGCGATCGCTACCAGCTCGACTGAGTCTTGACCCCACCCTATCGGCCCATGGTTCATGCTGTGGGCTGATCGTCACCGGGAGTCAAAGCGATGAGCTATTTCGAGTGTCCCCAGGCGCGTATCGAGGCCTGCGAGCAGGCCGGCATCCGCCAGGTCATCGTTCCGAGAACCCGCGACATCGGCGGCTTCGAGGTCGCCCGCGTGCTGCCTTCGGCCCAACGCCGGACCGTCGGCCCCTTCGTCTTCTTCGATCAGATGGGCCTGGGTCGTTTCCAGCCGGGCCGGGGTCTCGACGTGCGGCCGCATCCCCACATCGGCCTGGCCACGGTGACCTATCTCTACTCGGGCGAGCTGATGCATCGCGACAGCCTGGGCACGGAGATGGTGATCCGCCCCGGCGCGGTCAATCTGATGACCGCCGGGCGCGGCATCGTCCACTCCGAGCGCACGCCCGAGGGCAGCCGACGCACGGAAAGCGAATTGTTCGGCCTGCAGGCCTGGCTGGCCCTGCCGGTGGAAAAGGAAGAGATCGACCCGGCCTTCTCGCACCATGCCGCCGATGAGCTGCCGGTGATCGAAGACCGCGGCCTGGCGGTGCGACTGCTGGCCGGCGATGCCTTCGGCGCCAGCTCGCCGGTGCCCACCCACAGCGAGACCCTCTACGCCGACCTCCAGTTGCAGGCCGGGGCTCGGGTGCCGATCGACAGCCCCCACGAAGAGCGTGCTCTCTATCTGGCCGAGGGCGCGGTCGAGATCGATGGCCAGTCCTACCAGGCCGGGCAGCTGCTGGTGCTTGCGCCCGTTGCCGCCTTGACCCTGTCGAGCCGGGGTGGCGCACGCGTGGCCCTGCTGGGTGGTGAGCCGCTGGACGGCCCGCGCCACCTCTGGTGGAACTTCGTGTCGTCGCGCAAGGAGCGCATCGAACAAGCGAAAGCCGATTGGAAGGCCGGTCGTTTCGAGCCCGTGCCCGAAGAGAACGACTGGATTCCCTTGCCCGAACGCTAAGGAGATTCCGCTGCGGGCTCGGGCAGCGTCAGCCAGCCGGCCCGTACCCGCGAGCCGCGGCGCCCGCCTTCGGTCCAGGCCAGCAGCACGCGACCCTCGCCGAGGGCCTGCAGGCGCGGAAAGCCGCTGACCCGACCGCCGTCCAGGCTCAGCAGATCCCATTGGCCGGCCAGCCGACCGTCCAGGTCGAAGCGGGCCAGGCGCAGCGTCGAACCGGAAGCCGTCTCCGTCAGCCAGCTCAGCAAGACGCCGTCCTCGACCCAGCTCAGGTCGACGCGCCCCAGAGCCGTGCCCGCATCCAGGGTCTGCGGCGCCGCGAAGTGCTCGCCCGCGTCCGAGGAAAATGCCAGTCGCACTCTGGGCTCGTTGTCTGCCATCGTGAACCAGGCCACGACCACGGTCTGATCCCGGCCGAGCACCCCGGGCCCGTTGACGGGGCAGGCAGCGATCTGCCAGCCATCGGCGTGCACGGCTTCGGGCTCGGTCCATTCGCCCTCGAGTCGACGGGTGATGAAGATGTCCCGAATCTCGTCCTCGCTGCGGTCCCGGTAGACCACGACCGGTCCCGCGTCGGTCATGGCCGAGGCCGTGGCGCAGCAGTCGCAGACCCGCTCGTCGAGCAGGGCTTCATGGGAAAGCTCGCCAAGGCCATCGATGCGGGCCGTCCGGAGGGTCATCGCGCCATGGCCGTGCGAGTCGTGTCCGGAATGCCCCTGGTCGACCGCGGCCGGTTGCGTCTCGCGACCGTCCAGCCAGACCGCATGGAGTGCGCCGGAGTGGTCCCGGAAACTGCTCACGAAGCCGTGCTCGGTCAGGGTGCCGTCGCGGTGCGGCGAGAAGGGCGAGGACCAGTGCGCACCTTCATCGGTGCTGATGGCCATGACCACGTCGTAGGCATAGGTGCCCTGGCCGGAACGCTGCAGCCAGTGGACCAGCCACCGTCCGTCACCACCGACATGAATGGCCGGGGTATCGGCCCAGTTGGCAAAGAATCCGTCGCCCTCGACGATCGTCATGGCCTCGCCGAAGCGGTCGCCATCGAAGTCCGCCAGGCGTAGCCGGTGACCGCTCTCGGTCACTTCCAGCCAGCTGAGCAGGATCCGGCCATCGTCCAGGGCCGTCAGGCCGGGCGCCAGGCTGGAGCCTTGGGTGGGCAGGTCGAGTGGCTGGAGCTCCAGGGCAAATGTGGCCTGGCCGAGCAGGGCGGCCAGAAGGATCGGGATCAGTGGGCGCATGCCCCGATTATGCCGACAATGCAGCCGCCGATCATGCCTCCGTCAGCGCCGTGAGCACCTCCACGCAGTCGCCGCCGACCTTGAACTCCAGCAGTCCATCCGCGCGGGTGCGGCCGTCGTTGATCGCGACCACGGGCCGGCCCAGGGCGCGAGCCCCGCGCACGATACGGAAGCCGGACATCACCACCAGCGAGGAGCCGACCACGAGCAGGCCATCGCAGGCCGCCAGCGCCGCTTCGATCCGTTCGGCGCGCTCGGGCGGTACGCTCTCGCCGAAGAACACCACGTCGGGCTTCAGGCGCCCGCCGCAATTCGCACAGTCCACCACCTCGAAGCCGGGGTAGGCGCTGGCATCGAGCTCGGCGTCGCCATCGGGTCGGTAGCCGAGCACTTCGGGCCGCCAGTTCGGATTACGCGCCAGCAGTGCCTCCTGCAGCGCGTTGCGGGTGATTCCTTCCCCGCAGTCCAGGCAGCTGACCCGGTCGAGGGCGCCGTGCAGTTCGACCAGGGCTTCGGAGCCCGCCGCGCGGTGCAGGCCATCGACGTTCTGGGTGACCAGCAGCTCGATCCGCCCGTCACCCTCCATCGCCGCCAAGGCCCGATGCGCCGAATTGGGTTGCGCGGTCTGCATCATCGACCAGCCGAAGAAACTCCTCGCCCAATAGCGCCGCCTAGTGGCCGCCTCGGCGATGAAGTCCTGGTACAGGATCGGATCGCGACGCAGCCATTTGCCCTGCGCGTTGCGATAGGCCGGAATGCCCGAGCGGGTACTCAGGCCTGCCCCCGTCAGCACCAGCAGGCGAGGGTGAGCATCGACGAAGGCACGCAGATCATCGAGCGTCGCGCTGGGCGCATCGGACTGGTCGCCGACCTGCAGGCTCGGTACGCGGATGAGTTTGGAACTGGCCATGGCGAGAGTATATGCAGCCCCTGACAAGGCCAGGTCGGAGGCGCCGCGGTCCGGTCATCGGGCGAACGCGATGGGGCTTCGATCCGCATCGAGCTCCCGGCGCCCGCGCCGTAGGTCGGCCCCACGCGGCCGACGACCGGAGAATCCGGAAATCTGCGGCGGTGGGTTTCCTGGTCTGGATTCCATTCATGCCTCCTGTCGTCGAATTGACGGAGAAGACGGCGACATGGACCGTCGGGCACGTGGGCCCGACCTACGCGGGGGGCGATATGTATGATGCAGCTTTGCCCAAGGTGGATCGCCCCATGCCCCATTCTCCTGATGACGTGCTCCACTTCTGGTTCGAGGAGCTCGAGCCCGCCCAGTGGTGGCAGAAGGACACCGAACTGGATCGCCGGATCGCCGAGCGTTTCGGCGAGCTGCACGCTCGCGCCTGCCAGGGCGAACTGTTCGCATGGCGCTCGACGCCGCGAGGCCGCCTGGCCGAAGTGATCGTGATCGATCAGTTCTCGCGCAATATCCATCGCGATTCAGCCGCCGCCTTCGCGGCCGATGGCATGGCCCTGGCCCTGGCTCAGGAGGCCGTGGCCGGGGGGCACGACGCGGAACTGAGCACGACGGAGAAGGCCTTTCTCTACCTGCCCTACATGCACTCCGAATCCGCGCGCATCCACGAGGAGGCCGTGCGCCTGTACTCAGCCCCGGGCCTGGAATACAACCTGGAGTTCGAACACAAGCACAAGGTGATCATCGACCGCTTCGGGCGCTACCCGCACCGCAATGCCATCCTCGGGCGCAGGTCCACGCCCGAAGAAATCGACTTTCTGAAGGGGCCCGACTCCTCGTTCTGAGCCGGGCCGAAGGGAAGGGCGCCGAGCCGAAGGCGGTCCGGCGCCGGGTGATCAGCCCTTGTTCTGAGTGACCGACAGGGTCTTGCTCAGGCTGGCCACGACCGAACCGATATCGGTCAGCTCGGCCGGCAGGATCAGGGTGTTGTTCTCCTTGGCGAGCTTGCCGAACTCCTTCACGTACTGCTCGGCAATGCGCAGGCTGACCGCATCCGAACCGCCCGGCTGGTTGATGGCGGCGGCGATGCGCTCGATCCCGGCAGCGGTGGCCTCGGCGATCAGGGTGATTTCCTCGGCCTGACCCTTGGCTTCGTTGATCTGCTTCTGCATGTCACCTTCGGAGACGTTGATCGTCTCCTGCTTCATGCCCTCGGAGACGTTGATCTTGGCCTCGCGGGCACCCTCGGACTCGGCGACCACGGCGCGACGCTCGCGCTCGGCGCGCATCTGCTTCTCGAGGGCATCGCGGATCGTTTCCGGCAGCACGATGTCGGCGACTTCATAGCGCAGCACCTTGATGCCCCAGGGCTCGGAGGCTTCCGACAGCACTTCGACGACCTTCTCGTTGATGACGACGCGCTCCTCGAAGCTCTTGTCGAGGTCGATCTTGCCGATCACCGAGCGCAGGGTGGTCTGGGCCAGCTGCATGGCGGCGAAGCGGTAGTCGGCGATGCCGTAGGAGGCCAGCTTGGGGTCGATGACCTGCATGTAGATCACGCCGTCGACGTGGATCTGGATGTTGTCCTTGGTGACACAGGCCTGCTGCGGCACGTCGATCGCTTCTTCCTTCAGCGTGTGCTTGTAGGCCACCTTGTCGATGAAGGGAATCATCAGGTGGAAACCGGCGTCGAGCACGCTGTGGAAGCGACCGAGTCGCTCGACCACGTAGGCCGATCGCTGCGGCACGATCTGGGCGGTCTTGGCGATCGCCACGACCACGATGGCCAGGACGATCAGGGAAAGAATGGTGGCGAAATCCATGAGTGTTGGCTCCCGAATGGATGATCAGAAAAGGGTTGGGGGATTCAATCGTCCGCTGGCGGCTCGGCGGTGGGGCGCTGGGCCGAGACCTGCAGGGTGATGCCACGATGGCCGATGACCCAGACCGTGGCGCCTTCGGCATGATCGCCGTCCTCGCTCTCGGCCTTCCATTCGACCCCGCTCAGGCGCACCTGACCGACGCCGTCGTTGAAGGCGCGGGTCACGGTGACACGCTCACCGCGGCTGGCGATCAGGTCCTTGTCGCCGTCCCAGCGATCCGAGACCTTGCCGCGGAACCAGACCTTGATCCGATCACGGGCGAACAGCAGCGCGCCCACCGACAGGACGGCGAAGACCACGATCTGCTCGGGCAGCTCGTTCAGCAGGCCGAAGGCGGTCAGGATGCCGACCAGCAGAGCACCGACGCCGAAGAACACCGCGATGATCCCGGTCAGGAAGAACTCCGAGAGGATCAACAGGGCGCCAAGAATCAGCCAGAACCACGATTGCTCGACCATGAGCTGCTCCCCTGAACAATGAAAGAACGCTCTCGATTATAGACCGATCCGGAGCTGTTCCCGGCGCCTCAGTCGAGGGCGCGATCGGCCACGATGATGCCGTTGGCGTCGGCGTAGACATGCTCGCCCGGCTCGAATCGGACTCCGCCGAAGTGCACGGGAACATCGAGCTGGCCCTCGTCGCGGCGAACGCTCTTGATCGGCACGGAGCCCAGGGCGAAGACGCCGAAATCGATCTCGGCCAGCACCTCGACGTCGCGGCAGGCGCCGTGGATGATCACTCCGGCCCAGCCCTGTTCGGCGGCTTTTGCCGCGATCATGTCGCCGATCAGGGCGTGGCGGAGCGAGCCGCCGCCGTCGACCACGAGCACGCGGCCTTCGCCGGGCTCGGCGAGGCGTTCCTTGACCCGGGAGTTGTCCTCGAAGCACTTCACGGTCGAGATGGGTCCTCCGAAGCGCTTGCGGCCACCGTAGCTTTGCCAGTGCAGGCCGGTGACCACGCGGACGTGTTCGGCGTGAGCATCACAGAGATCGGGGGTCGATTGCATGCGCTGGACTTCCGTGTTCGGGTTCGACGCCATTATGCCCCGTCGACCGCGTGGCACAATTTTCCGATCGAAATCGCTAGACCCCCCAATCGTTAGACTTTTTTTGGGAGCTCAAGATGTTTCGATGGATCCTGGCGCTGGTCGCCATCGCTGCGGCCAGCCTGGCCGTGCCCGTGCTGGCGCAGACGCCGCCGGTGTTCAGCAAGGGCTTCACGCCGCCGACGATCACCGTGTCGGGCCAGTCGACGCTGGTCTACACGCTCGACAACTCGGCCAATGGTGCAGCCGCGACGGCGGTGGATTTCACCGAAGTCTTCCCGCCCGGCATGACCATCGCGCCGACGCCCAGTGAAGCGACCACCTGCATCGGCGGAACGCTGACGGCCGTCGCCGCCACCGATACCTTCTCCTATACGGGCGGGGAAATCCCCGCGAGCGCCAGCTGTACCGTCAGCGTGGCGGTGGTCGTCAATGCCATCGGCAGCTACCCGACCACCTCGGGTGATCTGACCAGCAGCTTCGGCAACAGCGGCACGGCCTCGGCCACCCTGGTGGCGGTCATCGACCAGAACCTCTCCGTGACCGGCATCTATGCGCCCAGCCTGACCGCGGCCAGCACCCTGGACATCGCGGTTCAGAACCTGAGCGCCACGGATGCCGTCAACGCGCCCATCGAGATCAGCGTGACCGGCACCAACAGCGGCACCGTGACCGTGTCCGAAACGATCGCCCTGGTGCCCGCCAACACCACGTTGATCTACACCACCGCCAATGCCTTCGATCTGAGCGCGGACAGCGCCTTCGCCTTCGAAGCGACCACGCCGAGTTCCAACCTGGCCAACGATACCTTCATCTCGGACGCCTGGCGGACCAGCCCGGTCAAGGAAGACTTCGAAGGCCGCACGGTTGCGAGCTATCAGCAGGACAGCTTGTTGCCCGAGGTCCCGGGCTTCAGCTACCTCCAGAGTTCTGCCGGTGGGCGCATCACCCTGCGGACGGATTTCGACCCGGACGGCCAGCGCATCCTGTCCATGGATAACCCGGGCGCTGGTGGTCTGAACCACACGATCCTGAGCTTCGATGCCACCTCGATTCCGGCCGGTCAGGAAATCTTCCTGGACTTCAACTGGTACGACCACGGCGATGAGGGCGATTTCCAGGACATCGTCGAGCTGCGCGGTTCGCCCCTCGACCCCTGGATCGAGATCTACGACTTCGCGGCCAATTCCAACAACGGCGCCTGGACCAATGTCAACGGCATCGAACTGACGGCCTTCCTGACCGCCAACACCCAGACGCTCACCGACCAGGCGCAGCTCCGCTTTTCCCAGACCGATAACTTCCCGATCAACACCGATGGCATCAGCCTCGATGACATCGTGGTCGGCCCCTCGCTGAAGTTCAGCAAGGCCTTCGCGCCGAGTCTCGTGGCCCTGGGTGACAGCTCGACCCTGACCTTCTTCCTGAACAACAACAACGGCACTCTGGACTCGATGGGGGTCGATTTCATCGACAACCTGCCGGCGGGCATGAACGTGGCCACGCCGTCCAACGCCAGCACCGACTGCGCCGGTGGCACGCTCACGGCCTCCGACGGAGCCGCGGTCATTATCTACACCGGTGGCACCGTTCCGGCCGGCACCAGCTGCACGGTCACCGTCGATGTCGTGACTTCGCTGCCCGGCGGCCTGGTCAACATCAGTGGCGATGCCACCTCGTCGGCGGGCAACAGCGGCCCGGCCGAGGCCACCCTGATCGTGACCGATCTGCCGATCTTCACCAAGGCCTTCGGGCCCAACCCGACCCAGGTGGGCGTGCCCTCGACCCTGAGCTTCACGATCGACAATCTGGACAACGTCGTGAGCGTGACGGCCCTGGACTTCACCGATCCGTTGCCCGCCGGCATGGTCGTGGCCACGCCTGCCAATGCATCGACCACCTGCCTCGGCGGCTCGATCACGGCAGCGGCCGGCTCGTCCTCGATCAGCTATACCGGCGGCAGCGTCGACCTTGGCACGGTCTGCAGCGTCTCGGTCGATGTGGTGGTCCAGGAACCGGGCAACTATCTGAACACGTCCGGTGACCTGACCAGCAGCCTGGGCAACTCGGGTCCGGCCACGGACACCCTGGTCGTCGATTCCGTGCCGCTGGACTTCAGCAAGTCCTTCGCCCCCGTCGGCACCGATGTCGGCGTGCCGGCCACCCTGAGTTTCACGATCGACAACCCCAATGCGGCCCAGGCCCTGAGTCTGGCCTTCACCGACGTGATGCCGGCAGGTCTGGTCGTGGCCAACCCGGCCAATGCGACCAACAGCTGCATCGCATCGACCCTGGTGGCCAACCCGGGAAGTGGGACGATCGAACTGACCGGCGGCGAAGTCCCGGCGTCGGATTTCTGTGTCATCTCCGTCGATGTGGTCAGCGACCAGCCCGGCATCTTCGACAACATCACCGGCAACCTGACGTCCAATATGGGCACCAGCGCACCGGCCACGGCGCAGCTGATCGTCGGCGCGGACGTGCCGTCCCTGACCATGGTCTTCACGCCGGTCAGCACGCCGGTGGGTGTGCCCTCGACGATGACCCTGACCCTGGACAATACGACCAATGCCGCCCCGGCACTGGACGCGGCCTTCGGCAACGCCTTGCCGGCGAATCTGGCAGTGGCGGCGGTGCCCAACGCCAGCAATACCTGTGGCGGTACGCTGACGGCGGCCGCGGGCACGGTCAGCTTGAGTGGTGGCACGATCCCGGCCAACGGCAGCTGCACGGTCGAAGTCGATCTGGTCAGCGCCATCCCCGGGGTCTACACCAACACCACGAGCACGCTGACGACCAGCTTCGGGACGAACTCCTCGGCGCAAGCCACGCTGACGGTCATCGGTGATGTGCCGGTGTTTCACAAGGCCTTCGGCGCCCCGATGACGCCGGTGGGTGCGCCAGTCAACCTGATCTTCACCCTGGACAATTCGGCCAATGCCGCGCCGGCCAGCAACGCGACGTTCACCGACCCGATGCCGGCCGGCCTGGTCGTGGCCAATCCGGCCAATGTCAGCAACACCTGCGGCGGCATCTTCGACGCGGGGCCGGGCAACGGCACGGTGACCCTCTCGGGTGGTTCGGTGCCGGCCTCGGGCAGCTGCACGATCTCGGTGAGCGTGGTCAGCAATCTGCCGGGTGACATCACCAACCTCACCGGCGATCTGACCTCCAGCCTGGGCAACAGCGGTCCGGCGAGCGCCAGCCTGATGATCCTGGGCACGCCGCCGCAGTTCACGATCGGCTTCAACCCGACCACCATCGCGCCGAGCGAACCGTCGACGGTCACCTTCACGATCGACAACGGCTCGACGCCGATCGCCGCCACCGGCCTGGCCTTCAGCGTGACCCTGCCGCCGGGCCTCTGGTTCGTCGAGCCGGTCGCTCCGGTCGATACCTGCACGGGTGGGACGGTCAGCGTCGTGGGCGACACGCTGAGCTACAGCGGTGGCAGCGTGCCGGCCAATGACAGCTGCAGCATCAGCGTCCAGGTCACCGCAGCGAGTGGTGCTTACACCCTGAGCTCGACCTTGAATTCGGATCTGGGAAGCTCCCCGAGCTCCGATGCCACGGCGGGGCTGAGCGTGATGGCCTTCCCGGTGCCGACCCTGTCGAACTGGGGTCTGCTCACGCTGATGCTGCTGATGGGTCTGATGCTGGTGATCGGCCAGCGCCGACTTTTCGCTTGAGCGGCTTCAGCCGCCGGCGCACTCGAGCCGGCGGCCTCCGGGCAAAGGAAAACCGGCGGGTCTCCCCGCCGGTTTTTTCTGGTTCTCCTCGTTCTGTCCGGAGTCGGACCAGTGGCTCCGAGCGTTACCGAATGGGTCGCATGGCCCATCAGGGACTGGCGATCGGCAGGTCTTCGAAGCTGGCCGAGACGGTCATCGGCAGGCCGGGCACCTCGACCGGCTCGCCGCTGACGAAGTTGTCGCAGCTGACCAGGACGAACTCGAGTTCGCCGCTCATATGGCTGTCGCTGAACGCACTGCGCTGAAAGCGGCCTTCGATCGGGTCGCCGGGGCGGCAGCCCACCCGCAGCATCTGCCCATCGATCTCGATCTCCGTCGAGTACATGGTGTTGTTGCGGATGAAATCGGTGGATTCGCCGGGGCCGCTGTCGGGCATGCCGCTGACCTGGGCGCGAACCATGTGGTTGCCGCCGCGCAGCTCGATCAGGTCGCCGCTGACGAAGCGGGCCCGAGCCCGCGGTGAGCTGCTGTCGAAGCCGCCACCCAGGGTGTCGCTGACGGTGAAGGAACCGCCATCGGCCAGCTGGCTGCCGCCGCTCGCCGCGCTGCTGGACTCTCCGTCGGACGCGCCGCAGGCCACCAGGGTCAGGCCGAGCAGGCCGAGAATTTCATTTCGCATCGTGCTCTCCTCCAGGCTTGTTGACTGCAGTTACGAAATTCTGCAGCGCTGCCTGCCAGAGCTTTTGCGTTCGATCAATTCCTGCAGCGCGGGCGAGGGCGCATACTGGTCGAAACGGCCAACGGAGCGCGCTCATGAACCTGATCGAGACCTTCCCGCCCGACACCCTGCTACGTGTCGCCTGCTGTTCCGAGGCCAATTTCTCCAGCTGGGCCGACCCCAGGGGCTCGGAAGTCGAAGTGGCGCGCATTCTCTACCCGGCACCCCGCACCGCCCATCACGAATCCATCGGCGGCATCTTCCACGCCGGCAACCGTTACTACCTGCAGTGCCTGGAAGGCCCGGTGGAGCACCTGGCCTGGTACCTCGAGCACCTGGAGCAGGACGACCGCCACCAGCGCGTCGAAGTCATCCACCGGGAAGCCATCCAGTCCCAGCGATTCCCTCCGGGCAGCATGCGCTACGTCGGCTCACACAAGGAACTGCAGGCCATCCAGACCCGCCACGGCCTGAGCACCTTCGACCCCTACACCTTCACCCCCGAAGCCCTGGCCGACTTCATCGACCTGGCCTTCGACCGCCCCAGCGATCCCGCCGCGCTGATGGGCGTGCATCGGGATTGAACGTGTAGCGGGATGACGGATGGTGTAGCAGAAATCTGGGTGTTCGGGCTCCTTTGAGCCAGCTCAACTGCTCTGCACATGGGGCCGATACACTTCGGTTCAGTTTCCCCGGACGCTCGATCGTTCAATGAACATTCCCGCCGATCTGCTCCCTTTCTGGCTGATGGTTCCCGCGCTGGTCGTGTTTCTCGGTTTGTTCGCCTGGCAGGTCTGGGGTTCGGGTTGGCAGCTGCTGCTGGTCAATCGTCTCGAATGGGTCTACGTGCTGGCGATCGGATTGCTGACCGGCTTGTGGTGGCTGAAGGCCGAGGCGGTGGCGGGCCTGCAGCTGCACTTTCTGGGCCTGAGCGCCATGGTGCTGGTGTTCGGCTGGCGTCTGTCGATGGTCGGCGGCGCACTGGCACTGGGTCTGCTGACGGCGGCCGGCGTTTACGACTGGTGGGCTCTGGGGGTCAACGGACTGATCACCGTGGCTCTGCCCGTGTTACTCGCCGATCGGCTGCACGCTCTGGTGTATTTCTGGTTCCCGAAGCATTACTTCGTCTACGTGATCGTGGCCGCACACTTCACCTCGATGATCGTCATCGTCGCGACCATGCTCACTGGAGCCCTTCTGCTCTGGCTGCTCGGCGTGTATCCGTGGAGCCGGATCAGCTACGACTACCTTGTCTTCATCCCCGTCGCCATGCTGCCCGAAGGCTTCATCAACGGCGCCATCATGACCATGCTGACCGCGTTCAAGCCGGAGTGGGTCCGATCCTTCGATGACCGGGACTACATCGAAGGCAAATAGATACCCCCAGATCCCCGCTACACCATCCGTCATCCCGGGGTCGGTGTCGCGGGTCCCCGTGCCCCATGACCTGTGGCACAAGCCCCGGACCTGGCCCACTGCTAGCCTGCTGGATCATCGCCCCCGTCAGGACCAACGAGCCGAGCCCATGGACACCTTTCGTCAGAAACCCAAGCCCTTCTTCCTGATCCCCCTGGCGCTGCTGGCCCTGGGCTCCTGCCTGCTCGGCCGCGATGCGCAGGCGGAGACCGGTCTCCCGCCCCGGCCCTTCATGGGCGTGGCGCCAGCGCCGCCGGCCGAGGGTGCGGAGCCGGGCAGCCCGCCGCCGGCGGTGCTGGGACAGGTCCTGCCCGGTGGCACCGGTGCGGCCCTGGGTCTGCAGTCCGGGGACCGTATCTACGCGGTCAACGGCGAGCTGATCGACGACTTTCAGGATCTCGTTCAGACCATCGGCGGGCTCGAGGTCGGCCAGGACATCACCGTCACGGTATTTCGCGGCGAGGCCGATCCATTCCAGTTGACCGGTCCCCTGCAGGGCCGGCCGCGCGAGACGAGCGAGGCCTACGAGGTCATCTACGGCGTCGTCGATTCCGGCCCCAACCGGCTGCGCAGCATCGTCTACCGCCCGCCGGGCGCCACGGCCGAGACGCCGCAGCCCGTCGTCTATTACATCCAGGGTTACACCTGCAGCTCCGTCGACTACGCGGCGGTTCCCGAGCTGACCATGCACCAGATCCTCGTCACCCTGGCCGAGGCCGGTTACGTGGTCTACAAGCAGGAAAAGCCTGGCGTCGGAGACAGCCAGGGCGAGAACTGCGCGGACATCGACTTCGAGTCCGAGCTGGCCGGCTTCCGCGATGGCCTGAAGACCCTGCGCGAACTGCCCTTTGTCGACGCTGAGCAGGTGCACATCTTCGGCCATTCCCTCGGCGGCATCCAGGGCCCCTTGCTGGCCACGGAGCAGTCGGTGGCCTCGATCATGGTCTACGGAGCCGGCATCAAGTCCTGGCGCGATTACATGCTGGATCTGTTCGGCAAGCAGGCTTTGCTCTACGGCACCAGCGAAGAAGAGGCCCTGGCCAACCGCGATACCATCCAGCCCCTGATCGACGCCTGGCTGACCACGGACCGTTCCTGGGACGACATCATGGCCGACCCCGAACTCCAGGCGGGCATCGAGTCCGGCCTGCTGCCGATCCAAGGCGATCGCGTGTTCGGTCGCAACTACCGCTTCTTCCGCGGCCTGAACCGCTACGACCTCGCCGAGGCCTGGGCCAGCATCGACAGCCATGCCCTGGCCATGCACGGATCACTGGACATCCAGGCGATCGATTCGAGCTGGACCGACGCCCTGGTCGAGGCGGCCAGTACCGGGGGCGGGCGCATCGCCGAAGCGGTCATTCTCGAAGGCGCCGAGCACGGCTTCGTCGTCTACGACAGCCGCGAGGAACTGATGGCCGCCATGGCCGACGGCAGCCACAGCGCCATCAACCCGGGCAAACGCTACGACGAGCGCGCCGCCCAGGTGATGCTGGAGTGGCTGGAAAGGATGGGGCAGTAGCACCCTCTCGCACAAAACCACCTACACCATCCGTCATCTGGCGGTATTGCGAAGCGATGCCGTCATCCCGGCCGAAGAGCCGGGACCTAGCGGCTGAAGTGCCCGATCAAAGCCACTGGGCCCCGGGTCTACGCCCGGGGCGACGGAGTTCTACGCGGCTAGTCAAGCTCGAAGCTGGGGTCTCAGTGTCGACCCTCATCAACCCTCGTCGCGAGCATCCAGGGCTTCGCCAAGGTCGGCTCTGAGCGATTCAAAGGCGATCTTGAAGGCCTCGAGCGAGGAGGTCCGCATGGCCGACTTCATCGCGAAGGCGCCACCGAAGAACATCCGTCCACCGCGACCCGGGCCCTCGGCTTCGTAGAGCTCGTCGAGCAGGGTGTTGCCGTTCTCGTCGACCAGACGGGCGTGCATGGTCAGCTTGGCCTTGAAGTCCTCGAACAGGTAGCGCGGCACCGACAGGTGCAGATGCAGCAGGCCGCCGTCGGTGGACGCGGCGTGGGCCAGGCGGTGGCGCTCGAACATCTGCGGCAGTTCGATCTCGGCCACCTGCACCAGCATCACGCCCGGCTCGGCCTCCCAGGAGTGCGCGATCCCGGTCATGAAGGAGCGCACCGGCACCACGCGCGTGCGCTCGGCCTCGCTGATGACGGTCACCAGCGGTTCGCTGCGCAGGTCTTCATCGACCGCGTAGTCCACGTCCTGGAACGCCACCTGGTGGGCGCAGCCCGTGCCCAGAAAGATCAGCAGGGCCATCAGGCCGAGTCGGAAAGTAGAACGGTTCATTGGAATGGGTCTCCCTTTGTGTTCGAAGTTATCGGACACGGGCCGCCGGCGCGGCGCTTCGGAAGCGCTCGCCGGAGATCGGTGTCGATGGAAACGAGAGTGCGGGGAAGACCGCTGCCTACCGGTCAGCTCCAGCCCCCCACACCCAACGCCGTGACGGATTCTAGCAGCCGGACTCGGGCTTCGGCGAATGCATCGGGGCTAGCAATTCAGTCCATCTCGAACAAGGCGACGCGATCTCCCGCGAAGGTCCCCATCCAGATCGATTCACCGATGACGATACCGATCGTCAGATTGCTGAAGGTCTCGATGCGGGGGCCGCGCAGCAGGTCCTCGCCGTCGAAGGTCTCGGGATCGATGGCGCGGACGACGAAGGGCCGGGGGCAGGCGGCGAAGGCGGCCAGATCGAAGACCTCGCCATCCCAGACGTCGCCGCAGACCTCGTCGGACGCGACCAGCCCGGCCGTCAGCATCCGGCCATCGGGCGCCCGTCGCAGATTGTCGGGCACGAAGTCCAGTCGGTCCGAGCGCCGCCGCTCCGCCACCGGTCGCGTGTTGGCGAACTCGATGAATTGCCCGCCGCCCGAAGTCACGACGTAGAAATGCTGGCCATCCTCGGCGATTTCGATGCCGTTGGGGTAGGGCAGCTCGGTGCCTTCCAGGCGGGTCATGCCGGCATCGCCCGGCGCCCAGGCGTAGACGGCACCGGTGGCGGCGCCGGTGATGGCCTCGGGGATGGTCCGACCGGCGTCCAGGGGAATGGTGGCGAGCAGGGAACCGTCGCTGGCCAGGCTGACGCTGTTGGCGGCCAGGGCGCCGGGCGTCAGGATGCAGCCCCGCCATTCCAGCATCGGCTTGGCTGCGGACAGATCGACCGCGTAGATCTCGATGGATTCGCGAGCGCCATGGCCGACCACCGCGAGCGTCAGGGTGCCGTCGTCCAGGCGGCGCAGGCTCAGGCCATGGCTGGCGAAGGCTTCGGCAATCGGTGGCTCGGTGCAGTCGGGGTAGCGTTCCGCATCCAGCGCGGGTGCCAGGAGATCGGCCACGCCCCAGGACCGCGTTTCCGTATCGATCAGGGCGAGGCTGCCGTTCGGAATCGCGCGGCTGGCGATGATCCAGCGCGAGTCCGGCACATGCACCAGGTCTTCGGCATTGACCGGACCGCAGACGAAGTCGATGTCACCGACCGCGCTGCAATCGTCTTCGCTGCCGAAGGCCGGCAGGGTGATGAACCAGAATGCGGATGCCAGCAAAACGAATCGAGACATGTGGAGACCCCTGGATGGATTGAGCCCGGCCGATGCCGAGCGCTCCGAGTATGCCGCCCGACGGTCTTCAGCGGCAACCGACGCCAAGGATGGCCTGAACCCCAATGCGCTATCCCACCCTTGCCTTCATAATCGGCGGCGAGCAATCGCGACCTCACAGGAAGCCCAGATGACCGATCAGCCCGAACCCACTGCCCCGCCTCGGGGCGTCAAGGAAATCACCCTCTTCGATCGCCGCACGGACACCGACACCAGCACCGAAACCGTCACTCTGGAAAGGAAGGGTGACCTCCTCATCGCCGGCCGCGACCTGGGAGAGACGCCGAAGAAGTTCTGGGGCAAGCCGGAGTACGAATACTGGCGCCGCATCGACAAGGCCGACGTCCCCCGCGTGCTGCTCGGACTCATCAAGGAACGCTTCGACTCCCACGCCAGCTTCCAGGAATGGCTCGAGGCCAACGGCATCGACTCGGAATTTCACAGCTGGAATTCCTGAACCCTTGAACGCGCGGGGCCAGGCCCCGGCGGCGGCGGCGCGCTACAATGCCGCCCGCTTTATCTTTCTGGCTCATGGAATGAAAACCCCTGCGCGGCTGCGCTCGCTGGTCGAAGACGGCCTGATCGACGAGGTCCTCCGCCCACTGAAAAGCGGCAAGGAGGCTGACGTCTTCGTTGTCCGCTGTGGCGAGGACAGGCGCTGCGCCAAGATCTTCAAGGAAGCCCGGCACCGCAGCTTCAAGCAGGACGTGATGTACCAGGAAGGCCGCAAGGTGCGAAACAGCCGCCGCGCCCGGGCCCTGTCGAAGCGCTCGAAGTTCGGCCAGCGGGAGCAGGAAGAGCTCTGGGTCAGCGCCGAGGTCGATGCACTCTACAAGCTCTCCGCCGCCGGCGTGCGCGTGCCCCAGCCGCACACCTTCATCGACGGCGTGTTGCTGATGGAGCTGATCACGGCCGAGGACGGCAGCGTCGCACCGCGCCTTGATGACGTCGAGCTCGACGCGGCCACGGCCCGCGACTACCACCAACGCCTGCTCGGCGAGGTCGTCCGCATGCTCCTGGCAGGCCTGATCCATGGTGACCTGTCGGAATTCAATATCCTCGTCGACGCGCAGGGCCCGGTGGTGATCGACCTGCCCCAGGCCGTCAATGCCGCAGCCAACAACTCCGCCGCCATGCTGCTGATCCGCGACGTCGACCGCCTGCGCCACCACTTCGGCCGCTACGAGCCCGCCCTGCTGGAGACGGAATACGGCAAGGAAATCTGGGCCCTTTACGCCGCCGGCCGCCTGCGCCCCGACAGCGAGCTCACCGGCCGCTGCGAGCCCGAGGAAACCGACGTCAACCTGGAACACCTGATGGCCATCATCGACGCCGCCCGCGAAGAAGAGCGCGAGCGCATGGCTGCCGATGAGGCGCCCGACGATCTGGGCGGGTGATTACCCCGCCAAGGCAAACAGCGCGACGCCTGCCAGGTTGTACGCCGAGTGTGCCAGTACACAAGCCAGGTAGGAACGCGTGCGCATCCACAGCCAGCCGAACACCAGGCCGGTGATGCCCAGGATCACCCCGGTCGTCAGGTCCGCGGGAAAGTGTGCGATGGCGAAGACCGTCGAGGCGAGCAACCACCCGGCGATGTCACCGAGGTGGCGGCTGAGCCGCTCCTGCAGCAAGGCACGGAACAGATACTCCTCGACCACGGGTGCGGCCAGGCCGACGACGAAAGCATAGAGCCACAGGTTCAGCTGCTCGATGCCGGCGAACAACCCTTCGTCGAGATCGAGCCAGCCCGAGTTCAGCAACGCGGTGATCGGGATGAAGGTCAGCAATCCGGTAAGAACACCAAGCCCGATTGCGCGAGCGGTGCCAAGGCGAGTCTCCCAATCGAACAAGAGTTTATTGATGCGGCGATTCACGCGAGACAGGCCGAGTGCTAGCGCTAATATCAATAGCGCAGGGACTGCGCCCAAGAGCAGGATCTGTCCGGAGGTTTCGCGCGAAATGAAGTGGGTTGCGATCCCCAGCCTGCAGATGTAGCGCCCTTGTGCCTCCGAATGTTCTCCGATTCGGTCGATTCGTGGTGCCTGCTCCAGCAGGGTCCCAAGCGTGGAAACCCGATAGTGCGAAGCTCTGGCAGTACAGAACGGCTCATCGTTTATCTCCATGCCGCTATCGATTGCCTCCACGCCGATCACGCCATCGATGGTCAGTAGCGCCTGGATCCAATGCTCCTCGGTGAACTGTTCTGACCCAAGTACGGGTTGCGTGCTCAGTTGGACTGTTTGCGAGACATCCATCAGGGTCGAGGAAATCAAGCCCGTCATGTTGACTGCAAACAAAAAGAACCCGAACAGGCTCAAGTCTCGTGCGAGTTGAATTGGCGCTAATTTCCTCATCATCGATCGGGCATTGAATGATCAGCAGAAAAGACGGGCCCGCCTGGGCGGGCCCGATACTTCAATTGCCAGTGATCAGCCACTGGTCAGGGATCGCGAAGGACCCTACGTTCGTCCAGGGCGTACAAGCCATCCAGCCGCCAAGGCAGCTGCCGGGCACCTGCGGAGGAGGGGTGGGCGGCGTCGGTGGAACACTGGGGCGAGGTGGGTTGCAAATGCAGGTATGAGGAAGGCCGCAGTACTCTCCGACAGAGTTGACTCGTGCCCCTCGGCTTCCACAAGCCATGTCACAGGCGGTCTTCAGTGCCATCGCGTTGATAAGACATGAAGCGACCAAAAGAGGAAGGCCTTGTGTCTGGTTCCCGCCTTGTGGGTCATAGCAGATCCCGGTGATCGGATCACATTCACCCCCGCCGCTCAGCGGTCTGGCGGTGAACGAAGTCGCGACGGTCGGAAAGTTGCTGGTTTCGGCGCTGTAGAAGTCCCCCGTATTGGTTGCCGTGTTGAAGTAACCGGAATATGGAATGCTCTGAGCGCTTCCGTCCCAATACTGCAGGTTTATGAACCCCTCCTGGAACTCGCCCCAACTGTTCGTCGGGACCACGTCGATGGAGACTTCATCCCCGAATGCCGCTCCCATGCCCGACATCCCGACGATCAGAACAAAAAGTAATCTTGGTAATTTCATCATCAAACTCCCGTTATGTGTCCTCCCCGCCTAAAGAAACTACACACAAAAAAATCTAAGTCAATAGCCAAAAAGCAAAATACTAAGATTTCCTACAAGATCGAGAGAGTTTTTCCGGACACCGGAGAGCGCACCAACCGAACCCCAACCACCCCCGCATTCCCTACACCATCCGTCATCCCGGACCCGATCAAGCCTGTGCTGAACTTGATTCAGTAGGACCTAGCGGCTTAGAAGCCCGATCAGAACAAAAAACCCCAAGTCATCACCAACCCCACTCACAACAAAACCCTTAATCCCCAATCCTTGCCACAAACCACCGCATCAACCCCCGCTCCCGAAACGACCCCTCCTCGATCATGAACCCCGCTTGCTGCACCGCGGCCACCGTGTCCCGATTCGGATGACAGCCCCCGCTCACCCGGGTCCAGGTCGGCTGGATCCGATCCAGCAGCCAGGCCCAGAACCTCGAGCGCGCCTGCACATGCTCGAGCATCAGCAGCCGCCCATCGGGCTTGAGCACACGCCTGATCTCCGCAAGACCCCGATCCGCGTCCGGCACGCTGCAGAACACCAGCGAGGACACGACGCAGTCGAAGCTGTGATCGGCAAAGGGAATGGCCTCGGCCGAGGCGCAGACGATGCGCGCGCCCTCGCGTCTGCGCTGCGCCCGGTACAGGGATTCGAAATTGATGTCGAAGGCGAACAGCTCGACGTCCTTGGCGTAGTCCGGCAGGCCGCGCCCCGTGCCGCAACCGACCTCCAGCACCCGCCCACGGGCCTCGGCCACAAGCTGACCGCGCCAGCGCTCGATGCCGGGCGCCAGTCGCATCAGGGCGTCATAGAGCCAGGGGATCTGTTCGATGCCTCGCATGGGACCTGCAGGTGGCGATGGTTATTTGATGATAGCGCTGCTGCGCTTTCCCTTTCTGGAACCAGTCAGCGCCGCTCAGAATCATTTTTGACAAACTTTGCCATTGGGGCGATCATCCGGATAGGGTCATCCAGGAAGGAGCAGCACTTGGCGACGATGAACGTATCCATCCCCGAAGAAATGAAGCGCTGGGTGGAAGACCAGCGCAAGACGGGGCGCTTTGGCAACTCCAGTGACTACGTCCGCGACCTGATCCGCCGAGATCAGGAGCGGCAGGCGAAAATTGCCGATCTGCAGGCCCTGGTGAAAGAAGGCGTAGAGAGCGGACCCAGTGAAATGACTATGTCCGATCTGCTGCAAGCTGCCCGAAAGCAAGCGCAGTCCTGATTCCATGGCCTACCGGCTGACGCGTAAAGCGGCCGATGACGTTCTGAATATCTACGCCTTCGGCGCCGAGCGCTTCGGCCCCGAGCAGGCAGATGCCTACCATGCGCTGTTGCAGCGTACCTTCGAATTCCTGGCCGCCAATCCCCATGCCGCGTGGCAGCGAACCGAGTTGACACCGCCCGTTCGGATTCACCCGCTGCAGTCTCATCTGGTGATTTATCTGATCGAGGATGACGGTGAAATTCTGATCATCCGAGTCCGCCACGGGCACGAAGACTGGGCCGATCCGCAGACCGCAGAGTAGTCCGAGCTCAGGCGACAGAGCTTTCAGCTCGACTTCGATCGGATCACGGCATCCCGTCCCAGGCCCGACTCCCTACCTGCCAGGTCAGGGGCAGGCTGTGCTGCCGCTCGCCCCGAGCGGCCAGATAGTGGCCGAACACGTCCTGCGCGCTCACGCGTTGCGTGTCCATCAGCTGGGCGGCGATGCGTTCGATGGTGTTCCAGATCTCGCGCCGCCCCAGCCAGCGGCGGACGCGGTCGCGCTCGTGATTGAAGCGGGCCGGGATGTCCGGGCCGCAGGCCACGCCCTGGGCCTCGACGAATTCGCGCAGCACCTGCAGGCGTTCAGCCAGTCGATCGCAGCGATTCAGATCGCTGGTGCCGCCCATGCTGCGCAGGGGTTTGCCGACGGCCTTGGCCTCGGCCAGAGGGCCGGCCAGCAGGATGCGCAGCTCGGAGAGGTAGCGCGCCAGGCTGTCTTCCCAGGAGGCGCGGGCGTTGCCCGGGCTGGCCATCGGATTGAAGTGATTGGGTCGGTCCTGGGTCACCATCCGCGTCGTACCGAATCCCGGTCGTTCGAAGGAGACACTGGCGCCGACCACGCAGCGTCCTTCCCGCATGGCCGCCAGGGCATGCCCCGCCTCGTGCCAGGCGGTGAGGGTGATCCAGGTTCTGGGTCCGTGTTGTGGCATGACGGCGGCTACGTCTTGCAAAGCGAAGCCAAGTGTGAACGGAGTGCTTCTCAGAAGACGAGAAAGGACAGCGTGCTGTCTGACGTCGGTTAGGATGCCGAGACACCAGAATCGCGAGCCAGCCCCATGACCGAGACCCAGACCCGCCTGCTGATGAACCGCCAGCGCTTCGAGGACATGCACGTCGACTCGACGCCGGCACCGAGCGCGAAGGACGGCGAGGTGGTCCTCGCGCTCGACCGCTTTTCGCTCACCGTCAACAACGTCACCTACGCGGCCTTCGGCGAAGCCTTGCGCTACTGGGACTTCTTCCCGACCGGCATCGACGGCCAGGGCCTGCTGCCCGTCTGGGGCTATGCGAACGTGGTGGACTCGGAGGTCGAGGGCATCGAGGTGGGCCAGCGCTACTTCGGCTACTTCCCCTCGGCCACGCACCTGGTCGTGAAGCCCGGCAAGACCGGCGCGCGCAGCTTCCGCGACGAGTCCGCCCATCGAGCGGACCTGCCCGAGGTCTACAACTGGTACCAGCGCAGCGACAACGACCCCTTTCAGAGTGAAGCCGCCGAGTCCCTCCACGCCATCTTCCGGCCCCTGTTCGTCACCGCCTTCGGCCTGTCGGATTTCCTGGCCGACGAGAATTTCTTCGGCGCCAAACAAGTGGTCATCTCCAGCGCTTCGAGCCGCACGGGGTATTCAGAAGCATTCAGCCTTCGCATGCAGAGCGAAGACATCGAACTGATCGGCCTGACCTCAGCCGGCCACCGCGACTTCGTCGAGGGCCTGGGGCTGTATTCCAAGGTGCTGGCCTACGACGACCTGGAGCAGCTCGATCCCGATCGCCCGACCGTGTACGTGGACGTAGCCGGCAACACGGAAGTCCAGCGCCGCGTCCACCAGCACTTCGGCGAGCAGCTGGTCCACGACGCGGCCCTGGGCGCCGCCCACACGCACGAACCCCCGCAGCCCGATGAGGACCTGCCCGGCGCCCGACCCGTCTTCTTCTTTGCCCCGGTCTGGGTCGCCCGTCGCCAAAAGGAATGGGGCCCGGAAGAGTTCAATCGCCGAGTGGGTGAAGCCGTCGCCGCCTTCTTCCAGCACGTCATGAAGCATCGGCTGATCGAAATCCGCGAGCAGCAGGGCTTCGAAGCGGCACGTGAGGTTCTGACGGAAATGCTCGACGGCCGAACCGATCCGGCGATCGGGCATGTGATTCGGCTAAAAGCAGACTAAGCGAAGCGTTTCGTCATCCCGCACTTGAGCAAGCCGGACTGCACTTGATTCAGGACTACGGCGCCCAGCACCCAGAAACCCCTCCCGTCATCCCGGCCTTGAGCCGGGATCCAGCGACTCAGCTCCCTGTCGCAGTCTGCACCGTCCCAATCTCCCCCAAATGCCGCTCCACGCAGCGCTCCAGCTGACGCCGATTGGCCTTCTGCAGTTTCAACAACAGGCCACAGTCGGGCGCCTCCATCTGGAAGCGGTACCCGATCTCCTCCTGCAGCCGAATGAACAGATGCGCCGTGCATTCCGCATCGGCCAGGGCGCGGTGATAGCGCCCGCTGCTGGGCAGGCCAAGGGTGCGGACCAGGGTGGCGAGCTTGTGGTTGGGTGCGTCGGGGAACAGCCGACGCGCGAGTAGCAAGGAGCACAGGAACAAGCTCGACTCGCCGCCGACCCGGGACCTCGACTCCTGCTCCCAGAATTTCCGATCGAAGCTAGGGAACCTCTGAACAATTATGCTCGGGCGCGACAGGTCTTTGCGGGAGTCTCCGGCTTGGCTTGGGCGAGCGCCGTTTCGTGCCAGGTGCGGTTTGCCGAAGGCAAGAAGCGCCTGGTGACGAAACGATCAGCGCGTGCGGTTTGGTCATTCCAAATAAGCGAGCCCAAACGAGGCGGAGGCCCCGCAAAGGCCTGTCCCTACCGGGTTTCGCCGGAAAGGCCGCATCTCGCGCGTCGCGCCACTCGGCCGTAGCTAAGGCTACTGTCACTCGTGTCGCAACACACGATCTGCGGCTTTTCCGACAGAAACGCGCTCCGAGGATAATTGTTCAGAGGTTCCCTTTGTGCGCCACGATCGGATCGCCACCGACGAAGTCGACCGCCTGGGCCATCACCGCCTCGACGGGTGGTGCCCGCCGCACCATTGCATCGGTGATCCCGGTAAAGGCCTGGATGTCATAGGGGATCGGCACGCCGGGGTTCATCAGGCTCTGGTAGCGATCCACGATCTCGCCACCACGGATCCGCACCACCGCGATCTCCGTCGGGCGAGCGCCACAGGCCGGCGAGAGGCCGGTGGTTTCGAAATCGATGACCGAGTACTGATTCCTGATCATGGCCTGCCCGTGACGATCCTTGCTTGCGGTATGCCCCGAAGCTTATCGGATCCGCTTGTCCGCCGTCTTCCGAAAGCCCGGCCAACTGGATTAGTCTGGGGGCTCTCGTCATCGACACTCGGGCGGACACGGCGAATGATCCGACTTCATTGCACGAAAGATCTGCTGAAGCGCCTGCCCCTGCAGGCCAACGGGCGGATCCGAACCCCGCGCCACAGCCGCGTCGCCGCCAACGACGATGATCTTGAAACCCGCTTGAGCGGCTGGCACGCGAAGCGCTTGTTGATCCAGCGGCGCCAGTGCCTGCTGTTCGTGCACGATGCAACCCGCTTTCCGGTGTTTGTTCCGGCCGTACTGAAAGCGGTTTTTGCTGCGCTGGATTACCACTTCTCGACCAGCTTCATGAACACCCTGCTCAAGACCGGCGCCGACAATGAACTCATGGATCGCGCGCAGGCGGCCCTGGCACCGCTGGTGTGCGACAGCGTCTGCGACCGTTCCGTGCAGGGCACGATGAACCAGATGGGGCAGGACCTGGACTACCTGTTCGATGACGACCGTACTCCGGTCAACGAGCTGACCGGCTACCGCCAGGGCGCCTGGCTGGCCGACCGGCCCTGCATGGTCAAGGGCGGCAAGGAGTGCCTCTGGCCGAAGCAGGCGATGCGGGACTTTCTTCTCGATCAGGGACACTAGGGCGCTGCACCTCTGTCCTGTTTCTGGAGGCCGGGGACGCTGTGTCATCCCCGTTCCTCGCGCTACGGTCGCTCATGGGACAGCCGCTGCTCATGGCTCCAAGGTGGGCAGGCCGTCGGTTGAGCGTACCTGGGCCTTGTCTACGGGATCGAAGGCTCCTATTATCTATTCAGTATCTATTCACATGTCGAGCGATGCCCGAACGCACAGACCTCTTGGATCGACTCATCGGACATCTGGCCGCCATGCCGGACGGGGGGCATGCGCCGGAGCTGGCAGCGCTTCTGGGCATCAGCCAGCCGACCCTGTCCCGAATGCTGTTACGCCTTCAGGCGCGCGGCCTGGTGATTGCCGAGGGCAGGGCGAGAAGCTCTCGGTACCACTGGGTTGGGGGGCGTGCGGGTCTTGCCGATCTGCGTCGCCGTCGCCTTCATGAAGCAATTGCTCATCGCCTGGTGAAAACACCGCAGCTGCTGCAGCAGGCTGAAGCCAGGCTCGCTGCGCTCGAATCCGCGAACCCCGCTGGTCATCCCTATCACGAGCGCTGGAGGCAGCTGATCGCAGGCCCCCGACCTCGCTTGCTCCGCAAGATGACTGAAGACTCTGAAGACGCAGATCTTCTCCGCAAGGAGTCCCCATTCACGGCATTGATCCGTCCAGAAGAGCGGCGCCGGATTTTTGAAAATCTCGGTCAAGTCGCGTGACTCGTGATCAACTCGAGCACTTGATTGCGGAGGTCGGCAGACGAACTGGCCTCGAGTACTTCTACATCATCGGCGCTTCGGCCGTTCTGGCTGTCATCGAAGACTCAGCCGAAGCAGCGCTGGTCCAGACGCGTGATATGGATGTCGTGCCAGGCCTGGATGATCCAGAGGAGGAGCGTCGGGTCAGCGATCGGATCGATTGGGTGCTTGGCGAAGGTTCCGACTTCGAGATCGAGAACCACTACTACGCCCAAGGTCTGTCGAGCAGTACACCGCAGTACGCGCCGAAGGACTGGATGCAGAGAGCCAATCCGGTCAAGGCTGGCAAGTTCACCGGGCTTTGCATGGAGGTACATGACCTGGCGTTATCGAAGTACGGTGCGGGCCGGCCGAAGGACCTCGAGTTCAACGCAGCCCTGATCCGTGCAGGGCTATTGGATCAGGCAACCTTGATCAGACGACTGCAGGATGTCGAGGCGCTTACCTGCGTGTTCTAGCTTCTCGCTGATTCGTAAGTCAATCCAAACACCGTGTCCGTCATCCAGCGGCGGAAAGAGTCATTGTCCATGAACTGCTTGAACAGTTCCGTGTCGTCTTTTAGTACGGCAGTCATCACCCGCGCCAGGGCCTTGTCGTGCTCGATGCGGGCGTTCTGCTTGTCCGAGTTCAGCTTCGCGTTGCGGTAGGCTTCATCGGCAGCGACTCGACTCGGAATGTCCTCGGTGATCAGCCTGTGCACGCGATCCGCGTCGCTCCAGGCGATGTTCCCGAACTGGTCGTTGAAGGTCTTGATGATGTTGGAGAGGCGATCGAGTTCCGGTTCGGGCCTGCGGCCGCCGCCGCTTGTCGGCAACGGCTCGATTTCGGCGTCGGCGTCCGGGAGCTGGATGCGGATGGCGGTCTGCTTCTCGACCCGGTAGCTGTCCATGTCGATGGCGTCCAGGATGCCGCGAGAGAGATCCTCCTCGACCGGCGCCGGTAGCTTCGGAACGAGGAAAGTCAGAAAGATCGAGAGCTTCTCCCAATCAGCGTTCGTGTAAGGCAGGACCTGGGACAGGAAGCCATAGGCTCGCAGGAACGCCTTGGCCTTGCCCTTGAAGTCGACCTGGCCATCCTCGTCGAGCTGTTCCCGATAGTCTGCGACGCAGGCATCGAGAATCAGATCGAGACAGTCCCGGTCCGCGCCGCCAAGATACAACGTGACGAGCTCATCGATTTTCTCTGCCGTGTAAACCTGGGCTCCGTCAAGCGCCGCCTTCAGGTCATGCAGCTTATCCGGATCGGTCTCTTCGGCCAGGATGGTGGTGCGGTAGTAGTCGGCGAATGAGGCCTTGATCGTGTCGGCGTCGTTCATGAAGTCGAGCACGAACACGTCGTGCTTCTGCGGATGCGCTCGGTTCAGGCGGGAGAGGGTCTGCACCGCTTTGATGCCCGAGAGAACCTTGTCCACGTACATCGTGTGCAACAGCGGCTCGTCGTAACCGGTCTGGAACTTGTCCGCGCAGATCAGGAATCGGTAGGGGTCCTGTTCGATCTTGTCGGCGATCTGGCTGGCTGGGAATCCGTTAAGCGACGCCTCGGTGACTTTCGTGCCGCCATATTCATGCTCCCCGGAGAAGGCCACGATGGCCTGATAGGGGCTCTTGCGGTCGGCGAGGTAATCGCGGATGGCGTGGAAATACTGGATGGCTCGCTCGATGCCGCTGGTCACCACCATCGCCCGGGCCTTTCCGCCGATCTTGTTAAGCCCGATCACCTGCTCATGGAAGTGGTCCACCATGATCTCAGCTTTCAGGCGAATGGCATGGTCATGGCTCTCGACGTAGCGGCGCAGCTTCTTCTTGGCCCGCTTGGTGTCAAACTTCGGATCGCCCTCGACCTTCTTGACCAGCCGGTAGTAGCTCTCCACTGGGGTGTAGTGGCGCAACACGTCCAGGATGAAGCCTTCCTCGATCGCCTGCTTCATCGTATAGCTGTGAAACGGGCGGTGCCGCACGCTGCCGTCGGATTGCGGCTCAGGTTTGCCGAAAATCTCTAGCGTCTTGTTCTTCGGCGTGGCTGTGAAGGCAAAATAGCTCGCGTTCGGCAGCAGCTTCTTGGCCTCCATCAGGCGATTGATGCTGTCTTCGAGGGTCTCATCGTCTTCCCCGTCACCGGTACCGGATAGCGCGACGGAGAGCGCTGCCGAAGTGCGCCCACCTTGGCTTGAATGGGCCTCGTCAATGATGATCGCGAAGCGCCGGCCGCGATGCTCGTTGCCGATCTCGTCGAGAATGAACGAAAACTTCTGCACCGTCGAGATGATGATCTTCTTGCCCTCGGCGATGAACTTGCGCAGATCGCCGGAGCGTTCGGCGTGCCCGACTGTCGCACCTACCTGCGCAAACTGCTTGATCGTGTCGCGGATCTGCTTGTCGAGAATGCGTCGGTCCGTGACCACGATAATGGAGTCGAACACCATCGAATCGTCTCTGGACAGTCCAATGAGCTGGTGAGCGAGCCAGGCGATGGAATTCGACTTGCCGCTACCGGCCGAATGCTGAATCAGGTAACGGTGCCCTGCGCCGCGCTCGCCGGCATCCGCCAGAAGCCGGCGCACGACATCGAGCTGGTGAAAGCGCGGCCAGATCTGCGTGGCCTTCTTGCGGCCGGTCTTCTCGTCCTTGAATTCGACGACCTGGGCGTAGTTTTCGAGAATGTCCGTCAGACTGTCGCGGGTCAGTATGCGGTTCCAGAGATAGTCGGTCTTCAGGCCATTCGGATTCGGCGGATTGCCGGCGCCGTGACCCCAGCCCTGATTGAAGGGCAGGAACCACGAGTTCTTGCCCTTCAAATGCGTGCAGAATCGGACCTCATGATCGTCAACGGCAAAGTGCGCAACGCAGCGGCCAAACTCGAACAGCTTTTCGCGCGGGCTGCGATCGCGCTTGTACTGCTCGACGGCATCGTCCACTGTCTGCTTGGTCAGGCTGTTTTTCAGCTCGAAAGTGGCCACGGGAAGACCATTGATGAACAGGCCGAGATCCAGCGCAAGCTGGGTTTCGTCGCGGCTGTAACGAAGCTGGCGGGTGACGCTGAAGCGGTTGGCGGCGTAGCGAACGGCGGCCGTCTCATTCCCGGGTGACGGCGTGCCGTAGAAAAGATCGATATCGTTCGGGCCGTGCTTGATGCCACGACGCAGCACGTCGATCGTCCCGCGCCTGGTAATTTCGCCCTGCAGGCGCGCCAGGAACTTGCGCCGGGTCGGTCCGTCGACCCCCAGGCTCAGCGCCTCTGCGACCTCCGGCTGGGTCTCTTGCAGAAAATCCGCAAGCTGCACCAGGTCCACGCAGTGCTCTCGGTCGTAGTCGTTCGGATGCCCGCCGATCCAGCCGGCCGCGTAAGCGGCTGGCCGCTCCCGAGTAGGGCCCTGGGGTTCCGCCCCCGGGTCGCAGGGCGAGCCGGTCAGGGCCGTGCAGACCAGCTGTTCGAGCCCGCGTTCGCTGGTGTCCGTGGTTGTCGGCGGCATTGAATCAATTACCCATCAATTAAACTCGGAGCTGTAAGATACTGTTTCGAAAAAATATTTATAAAAAAAGCGCATCTGGCAAGTCTTAATTCAAGCGTCCATCAATCAAAAATCACGCCCAAAACGGGACATATTTCATCAGTTTTTTGGCCGCGCCCTCATCGAATGGCCTGATCATGCCGGATTCGACTGCCTCTCGGATGTAACGCGAGACGGCGGCTTTGTTCTTCTCTTCTACGCCAAACCGCTCTCTGAGGGACGCATTGGTCAGATAGTCCCGCGTCACCCATTTCAGGCAGGCATGGAGATAGCAGGCCCTCACACGGTCCATTCGATCCATCGCCGTCAGAGGCTTGTGCGCGAACAGAACCGCCCGCGTAAAGCCTTTCGGGCTCTCGAACAGGGGCGCGGGCAGCTGGAACAGCTCCACCTGGGAGACGACCTTGTCGATACCGCTGCCGCGTTCCTCGCAGATCCGGAACCGGCGCATCAGCGAGGCAAGGGCCTCGTTGCGCGAGCGCGGCGGCGTGTCCACAAAACGCTGGGTGTCGACGAGCGGCTCGCCGGGATTCGTGATCTCGATCCGATCGTCGAAGATCTCCACCATCGGGCCCGCCCCGGCCACGAGAAAGTCTTGGTGGATGAGAGCGTTGGCCACCAACTCGCGCACTGCCAGCTCGGGGAACATCGGCACGCTCCGGCGCAGCGCCTTGCCGATGACCTCGTTCGCGGGCAGTAGGCCATTGATGTAGCCGATCAGGCCCTCAAAGCCGCTGGCGTAACCTTTGCCACCTTCCTGCTCTCTGAGCGTCTCGGTGCGGCCGTTGCCGCGATATTGCACAACGCGCACGGCTTTGCGACGCAGCGTATGAAAGCCATCGAGTCGCTTGGCGAACAGCACAGCACCAAGGTTGGTGATGTCCCATCCGCCGGCGTCGCTGCCACGGACTAGCCGATCATCGGCCAGGGCCTCCAGGATCCCGTCCCGATTCGCTGGTAACGACCGTTCGAGCAGCTCGAAGTAGGCCGGGTAATCCAGCAGCCTCAGGACCTCGTTGCCCGTCGCCCGCTCAGCGGCGATACCGTCTTCGAACGGCGTCTGGTCGAAAATGCGCCACAACGCCCGTTCCTTCTCGGGGAAATCCTTGAGCTTCTTTTTGTAGGAACCAACGCGGATGAACTCCTGACCGGAAAAGCGCACCGGATGACGCGCGGCTCGAGTGATTTCGAGGAGCACGACCGGCGCGCCGTCCAGGTCGACACGCAGGAACCGGAAGTCGATCTTGGGCTCCATGGTGCGCAAGAGCCAATTCTCCAGCTCCTCATTACCGACCTTCGCTGCGCTCGGATCGAAGGTCGTGCCCACGACCGCATGATCGTCATCGCGCACACCCCAGACGAGATAGGCGAAGGCCTTGCCGGCCAGGGCGGCCGCATTCGCGAGTGCCGAGATGTACTCGCCAATGGCTTGGGGTTCTGCGTCGTTGACCTTGAACTCGGCCCACTCCGTTTCGCGCGGCAGAGCACAGAGCTCCCGAATCAAGCTCGCGAGATATTCGGAAGGCCGGTCGCCGGTCACGCCCCGGCCTCCTCCGCTTCCACGTCCAACTCGTCATCGAACTCCGCGGCCTCGCCAGCAGCCAGCTCATCTAACGGCTCGGCCATCCCCGGATTTTCCTCCAAATCCGGAAGCTTCGCCGCCGCCTCCCGCACGTCTAACTTGCCCGTTACGGCGTCAGCAAACAGGCGAGTGCGGAATTCGTTGAGCAGCTCGATCTCTCTTTCGGATCGTTCCACAGTCGCACTAACGTCGTCAATAGCGGAACGCAGCGACTCTGCAATGTCAAGCTGCTCCTTAACGGGTGGAACGGCAAACACAAACCTACGAAGCGATGAAGAGGGCAAATTATTCGCAAGACCCTCAGCACCGCTAATCGCTTGCTCAACTTGAAGTCGATAGTAGCGGCTGTTCATGGCCAGCACCATGTACTCTGGTCTAGCATTCGGTACAAATACAGGCCGAAAAATCTTGTCAGAGAGAATCAAGTTGGATGTCAGTTCCGCTACACGGCCGACTGATCCAACCAGGTGGGGCGAACCGCTTGCCCTCGAGACAAGTACGTCACCTTCCGAGATGGCAAGTTTTTCGTCGAATATGAAGCCTTCCGGTAGCCGCTTATGTTCCTTCTCACGGAATACGCCTCGATTTACGCAGCCTGCTTTCAATACACCCCAAGAGCCCGCTTCTGCAACACGATTCTCTGCTTGAGGGCTTACTCCTTGGTCTAGTCTGGAAATCAGTGATTTCAGGCGCAATACTTCCCAATGCGCCGGCACCTCCCCCACCCACTCCACGCCGGAGGGCTTGAGGCGGACGTTGGGGTCGAGCCCGCGGGTGACGGCGCGGTGGATGATGGCCTGCTTCTGCTCCTCCAGCAGCTTGATCAACTTCTGCTTGGCGCGGACGTACCGCCGAATCCGCCGGTCTGCGTGATCGAGGAAGCGGACGATAGCTGCTTGTTCTGGGAGAGGCGGGACAAGGAACGGGATCTCCCGCATCCGCGACTCCGCTAAGTCCCACTGACCGATGCGCACGCCATCAGATGCCCGCGTAAATTGGGGTACATATGCGCGGGAGCGGATTGCAGCGTGGAAGAAGTTGCCATCTACGCCCCATAAATCGAATACGAAGTAGGCCGGGCTGACGATTCCATCGTATCGGGATACGCCGTACGATCCTTGCCAAGCCTTCATCTTGTTCATGGCAAACTGCCCTGGTCGCACGACCTTATAGTTGGTCAGATCGTCGGGAATGTAGTTGTGGTTCTCATCGGCACTCGTCGTATCCCGCCGTATCACGCCCTTCTCACGAACAACCGAAAGCAGGGGAAGGTCGGGCCGATTTCGCTCCGTACGGCGCCGAAGGACATGACGAAGCTTACGCACCTCCCAATGCTCCGGCACCTCCCCCAGCCACGGCACGCCGGAGTCTTTCAACGCGGGATAGGGCTTGAGGCTGGCGATACCCGCCCTTGCGTGCTGCTCCGCCGCTGAATCGCGGACCATTGTGTCCGGACCCTTGGGCGAATCGAACAGGGATGGCTGATACTCCCTTGGCGAACTCGCTTCACCAGGGCGCGGGCTCTGGTCAAGCGGTTCGGTCGGCGCCATCGCTGGGTTTTCCGCGATGACCGTTTCAATCGGGTGCCCCGCCAGCCGGAAGCCTGGGATATCGAGACTGTCCACCTTAAGGAGCGCTTCCCGCCCCTCGCCTTCAATCGCAGCCCTCAATTCCATGAGCAACCGCCCCAGCACATTCATGCCGACGAGCGTGTCAGCGTCTACCGGCTTCGCGCCCCAGAACGCGTCCTTGCGCGACTCTTCGACGATCGGGCGGTCTCCTGTCTCCTGCAGAAGCGTGCTGAACGTTGCCCAGTTCTGCGCGAGCTTTACCCGCAAACACCAGCGCATGATCTTGACCCGCACCCGGTCCCAGTCCGGTCGGGAGTGCTTGCGATGCGGCTTGCTCTTCATCTTGGCCGTCATCGGGCTCTTCTGCACGATGATCAGCTTCTGCACTTCGGGCAGATGCGGAAAGCGACAGGCCTGGTAGAGCGCCTCGGATGTGCGGATTTCAAGACCATTCACGCACAACGGGAACCCGCCAGCCATATTGGACAGCCCACCGAACGGTTCGTCGGTCTTCAGGAAGACGATGCATTCTTCCCGGCGATAAGTGCGTGTCTGGTCAGCGCTCATCGCCCGCATCTCTTGTCAGGTCCTCAAACAAGTGCTTGATGGCCGTCTGGCTGTTTGTGGTTCGCCGGAACAGCGGGTACCACGGATCACCAACCCAAAGCGCCAAAGGCGCATTGTTCGGGCAATTTCGGAACGTAACGATGAGAGATCCGAATCCGAGGGTCTCCAGGGTCATGTGACCTAGAGGTCGCTGTGTGTCGCCCAGATTTTGGCAGAGACCGCGAATTCGTGCGCCCGCCTTCAGAAATTCCTGCTCGAGCAGCTGCTTCCCTGCATCACTACTGAACAGAGACTTGCCACCAACATTCCCAGGCCGCCTAAGGGTTGGCGGATGTCTCATCCCTCTAACGTAGTCCTGCACGGCCGCGTCGTCGGGAATGCTCGTCGGTCGCAGAACGTCGGCAGTGTCGCTGTATGCCTTCCGATCCTCGAGCTCGATCGCTCGCCACCACGTTATGGCGCATTCCTTGCGCGTTGCTGTGAGCGCGTTCCTAATCCTCCCATTGGCGTAGTGCTGACCGCCCGAGTGGAGGGCAATGGTCACGACGTGCAACGAGGCCGCGGCAGGCGAGTCGGTTGCTATCCACGCTTCCAGATCTCGCCGAACACGGTTACCGGTGAAGAGTCCGTCGTCCAGGTAGAGATAGACAGCGCTTTCGACCCCGCACTCGGTAACCCTGAATCCACATTGTTCTTGAAGCACTTTGTCAAACAGCTCTAACATTTCGGTCTGGCTGTTCCCACCTTGCTGGATATCAAGGAAGTTCACGGTGCGCCAAAAAGCGCAAGGATCTTGGCCGACGAGCTTTTCAGTCCGGACTAGGTCTCGCAGGAAGTTCGTAACGTTCGCGAGCGAAAAGTATGTTTGCTTGAGTACATAATCCATCTCCCGCAGCATTTGGAGTTGAACTTCTCTGTCGAATTGCTGGATCCAACGATCAACGTGTTCAGGTGTGGGAGGGGGTAATTCACCCGACCGGTAGTCTTTGATCGTCTCCGCAATGGACGCGAGCAGCGCCGTTCGTTCGTTCATGGACCGACTCCTCTCTCAAGCCACACAAGGTGGGGGTGATTGAGGTCGATGATCATGCCTCCGCCTCCCCGTCGCCTTCCGGTTGACCTGCTGGAACAGACTGCCAGTCATCAGCGATCGGAGCCCAGTCCGAACTCCGCGATACCGGATTGCCATCTGCATCCTCGCCGATCCATACACCCCAGAACTCTGGATCGTCGGACCGAGGCTGCTGGGACTTTGGAAGTTCGTTCATCTTCACCAGCACCGGAAGTTCCGAGGCCCAGCCGAGCAGGATGGCATTTTGGGATGGCAGCGAAGGCAGCTCGCGGAGGAGACCGCGAAGGTTGTCCGGCACGAGCCGGTGGACCAGTTCCTGGTCACGGTCGTTGCTGATCCGGTGGAGCAGGAAGGTGTTGCACTGCGATAGCACGGTGGGCGACAGTTCGGATGGGCGCTGCGACGAGAGGACAAGGCCGAGGCCGAACTTCCGGCCCTCACGGGCGATGCGCTCGAAGACCTGACAGCAGATGCTGGCCGCGTCCTGATTCTCGACGTCCTCCTTGTAGCGCTTGATGAAGGTGTGGGCCTCTTCCATAACCAGCACGGTGGGCAGCGCGACACCGTTCAGCTTCACGTAGCGTTGTAGCGACTCGAACGTAATGCGCGCGATGACGGCGGTGATGACGTGAATGACTTCGGTAGGCACCAGTGAAAGGTCAATTACCGATATGCAACCGTCATCGGTGTCGTCGCTGCCGATGTAGCTCGAAAGCCACTCGTCCAAGGCCACGTCGTGTTCGCTTCCCATGATCGGCTTCAAGCGGGTGTCCGTCAGCAGCGCACGGATCCTGACGAGCAGCGTTTCGACGTGCTCGGAGACGTTCAGCAGCTCTCCCGCCGCCTCGACGGCTCGAAGCAGCGATGCGCCCTCGAATGGACGCGGTGCGTCGACATCTGCCGGAACTATGTCTGAATCTGTCCCGCCGAATGCGGAATGAGTCTCGCTAGCAGCCACGAGCAGATCCCGGACTTCATCCCTAGTGAAGTCATAGTGGGGGTATTGAACGCGACGCGGCTGACAGAGCCCTTCGATCTTGGCGACGAGCGCTTGGAGTCGGGCTTGAGGGTCACCAGCGAACGATGACAAGTCGGACTCCAATCCCGACTTCCACTTCTCCAGCTTCTCGAAAAACGCCTTCGGCTTTGGGAACGCACCCCATGGTCCGCCGGAGTTCTGCTCGATGCGAATGGTCGTCACCATAGTTCGAAGGAACCGTCGCATGTCGTGACTTGTATCAGGCGTCGGCTCGGTCTGGCCGTCCCGAACGAAGCGAAGGGCGTGCATCAGTGTAGGCCGCTGCGTCCGCGCGCTGGCCTGCGTGAACGAGCACCACTCCGCGCTGTTCCAGAACCACAGCGGCACTTTCAGAGCCTTTTCACCTTCAGCCGGGTTCACCTTGAAGATTCGCGCCTTTATCTTTTCGGCGCCGCTGAAGGCGCGTGCATACTCGCCATTCGGGTCAAGCACAATAAACCGGGCGTTGGGTCGTCCTCCTCCTCGCGCCTGCGATGCCTGTTCCAGGCTCCAGCGAATCAATCCGGCGACGGAGCAGGACTTGCCGCTACCCGTGTTGCCCAACACGGCAAGGTGCCGCCCGAACAGGCGATTGGGATCGATAGATACCTCCGCATCACCTGCGAGCGGACTCGTGCCGATCTTTACCCTGCGACGCTCTCCAGACTCGACGATGGAGCAGAGTTGCTTTTCGGTGGGCAGGAGGACAGCTGCGCCAATCGATGGCAAGGCGTCGGCGCCGCGCCTGAAGTCGTACGCGCCATCCGGCGAACGCCTGCGAAGCGTGCCGAGGGGGTTGAGCCTCAATCTGCGAAGAGGATAGGGAAGATCCACCAATCCGAAGTCCTGCATGCCGCGCCGCTTCGGAAAGGGTGAGCGCTCGACGGTCATCCACTCGACTTGGCCGACGAGGAAAGCGTCATCCACTGGAATCAGCAGGTAGCCGTTGACCCTGGGAAATGGCCGCGGGCCTCCGGCATTCAGGGCAACGGACTCGGGTGCCTCGATATCGAGACCCACCTTGATTTCATCTGGCGAGACGAATTCCACCGCGCCGATGCGCAAACTGCCGGCCTGCTCGAAGGGTGCCTGGCTCAAGACGGCGAACTCCCTTCTTGTGTCGGCGCGTCCTCGGCATCCGCTTGGGCGCGAGGCTCCGTGCCCCAGCGCGCCTTGAGCAGTTCCGCCATGCGGAAGGTCGTGCGGTCGATTGCCGGCTTCGGCAGGTAATGATCGACCAAGACTTTCAGGTTACCGAGATGGTTACCGATCAATAGCGTGATCTGCGCATGCCTACCCAGACGCTCGTACGTGCTCATGATGCGCCCAAGCGGATCGCCGTGGGCAATAATGACCAGGTGCGCGGACGGGATAGTCAGCATGTCCTCGATCACGCGATTGATGTGTTCGTCGCCGAAGCTGTAGCCGTAGCAGACCAACGTGCTGTTCGGGCGGCAGATTGAAGCGGCGAAGTCGCGGAAGAGTTCGATATAGGGGTATGCCGTCGTTTCGCGATCCTTGGCGGCGTTGGGGTAGATCATCAGCCGCGTTGCATCGACGCCCTTCAGTCCAGGCGCGGCGAGATAGGGGGCCGCGTCCATTGCGCCGAAAGGGAGGCCGATGCGCCGGATCGAACCTGCGCAGTCGAGCCAGTCCACCGAGCCGTGGAGCTTGGTGAAACGCGCGACGCCTTCGAGGTAGCGCGGTTCCCCGCGGATGCCCGGCGGGTTGTAGTGCAGATCCACATCGAGGCGCGATGCGCGGAAGACTGGCACCAGGGTGCCGACGAAACGATCGATGAGACGCAAGCCAGCCACATCTGCACCCGCCTCGATGTAACGGTCGTAGTTTGTCGTGAAAAGCTGCAGGCGCTCGCGGGTACCGGCACGGCTGGCAAAGCTCATCAGGAAGCTGACGAGGTAGTTGAACGCCTCTTCGCGCTGCTCGGTTTCCGCCGTCGCGAGGTTTCGTTCGCCCGTAAGAATGGAGCCGGCGAATGATTGCAGGGCTGCCGTCAGGCCACCTCGCAGGGCCGCTGCTTGTTGTCGCTCAGGTGCGTCTGCTGGCTTCTTTGCTACAAGGATCTCCAGACCTCGAAGCACTTCGTTGGCGACGCGGATCTGGTCCTCGAAGTTTCCGTCCTCGCGCCCGGCCGCGCTGGCCGCACACTTAGCCTCGGACGTGATTTCGTCGTTCAGGACGTCGAAAATGACGGCGCCCATGCCGGGCAGGGGCTGATTCGTGGCCATCCCATGGACGGCGTGGGTCAACCCCGAGCCGACCAACAGGGAAAGATGCTCGGACTGAGCCAGTGCCGTCAGCCACGGCTCGATTCGCGGCCGGATTATCTCGGCGCCGAACGGTTCGGCTGGCTTCGCCCATGAGCACGTCGAGTCGGTCGGCACGGTGAACTGATCGACTCCCGTCGCGTCCGACGGGCGATTTAAGAGAACAGGTGAGTGGTCATCGCGCGTCTTCAGTATCTGGCCATCGCTCCCCAGCAATGTCTTCAGTTCCTCGACTGTCATGGCGCTTTCTCCCCGATGATCTCGCCCAGCAGCCCCTCGGTCTCTTTCTCCAGCGCCAGAATGTCAGCCCGAATCTCCTCCAGCGAGCGCAACGGCTTCGGCTTGTAGAAGTAGCGGGTGAAGCTGATCTCGTAGCCTGTCTTGACGCTGCCGGGGACGTACCAGGCATCGGGCGCGTGGGGCAATACCTCGCGCTTGATAAAGGCTTCGATGCCGCCCTCTTCGAGCAATGGCACCTGTTCCGTGTCGCGCAATTCGGTGTCCGGCTCGTATTCAACCACGGCGGTCTTGCCGGCAATCGTTGCCTCGAACAGGCCGCGCAGGGGATCAGCCTCGGTGCCCTTCTTGTGGATCTTTTTGATGACCGGTGGGGCGTCGTCGACCCGTTCGCAGGTCTCTTTGAGTTTCTTGATTTCTGCCGCCTTGTAGGCGCGCTCGGGATCGATGCCCGCCAGGCGGAGCGGCCGCTCGACCGTCACTTTCCAGTACCCGAAGGCCTCGTTCGGGAAGATCTTCGACTGCACGGTTTCTTCGAAGGCGAGGAAGGCGTCGCAGATGCGCTGGATGTCCTGCTCGGAAAGTTCGCAGTTCTTTTTTCCTAAGTTCTTGCGCAGCGGCTTGTACCACTGGGTTGCATCGATTAGTTGGACCTGCCCTTTTCGATGTTCCGGCTTGCGGTTGGTGAGCACCCAGATGTAGGTCGCGATGCCGGTGTTGTAGAACATGTTGAGCGGAAGGGCGACGATCGCTTCGAGCCAGTCGTTCTCGATAATCCAGCGGCGGATGTTGCTCTCGCCCTGGCCGGCGTCGCCGGTGAAGAGAGAGGAACCGTTGTGCACCTCGGCGATGCGGCTGCCCATCTTCGTGCCCTGCTTCATTTTCGCGAGCATGTTAGCCAGGAACAACATCTGGCCATCGTTGGAGCGAGTCAGCAGTGAGTACTCCGGGTCGCCCGCGTGCTGGATGAGGAAACGCGGGTCCTTGACACCCTTCTTGCCGCCCATGCGCTCAAGGTCTGACTTCCAGCTCTTGCCGTAGGGCGGATTGGAGAGCATGAAGTCAAATTCGCGAGACGGGAAGGCATCGTTGGCGAGTGTCGAGTGCTCGGGGCCGCCGATGATATTGTCCGCCGCGTCGCCTTCGCCCTTCAGCAGCAGGTCGGCCTTGCAAATGGCGTAGGTCTCGGCGTTGATTTCCTGGCCGAAAAGGTGGGTCGCGACCTGCTTGCCGTGGTCTTCGGCAAGCTGCTGTAGCGTTTCCTCGGCGACGGTCAGCATACCGCCGGTGCCGCAGGCACCGTCATAGAGCAGGTAGGTGCCGGACTGGATCTCGTCGGCGATGGGCAGGAAGATCAGCTTGGCCATGAGCTTGACAGCGTCGCGCGGCGTCCAGTGCTCGCCGGCCTCTTCGTTGTTGTCTTCGTTGAAGCGGCGGACGAGTTCCTCGAACAGGGTGCCCATGGCATGATTGTCGAGCGCGGCTTGCTTGACCGAGCCGTTCCCATTCATGACTGGATTCGGGCTAAGGTTGATGTCCGACGAGAGGAACTTCTCGATCAGCGTGCCGAGCGCATCCGCCTTCGACAGGCGCGGGATCTGGTTGCGGAATTCGAAGTTTTCGAGGATGTCCTGGACGTTTGGCGAGAACCCATCAAGGTAGGCCTCGAAATCGGCGCGAAGCTGTTGCTGGCTGGCGCGCGACCGAAGATCCCGGAGCGTGAACTTCGAGGTGTTGTAGAAGGCCTGCCCGGCGGCCTGGCGCAGGGCTGCATCCTGCTGAACGATCCCGGCCTCGTCGAGCGAGGCCTTCATCTCCAGCACCGCCTGCTTGGTCGGCTCCAGCACGGCGTCGAGTCGCCGCAGCACCGTCATCGGCAGAATGACGTCGCGGTATTTGCCGCGCACGTACAGGTCGCGCAGCACATCATCCGCGATGCCCCAGATGAAGTTGGTGATCCAGTTGAGCTGGACTTGTTCCATCAGACTCTCGATCCTATCGTTTTCATGTAGCAACACATCTAGACTGTTCGGTGATCGAACTATCGAAGCGCCTCACGGCCTGAATACCCGCTCATTGTGCCAGCTGAGGTAGACGGCATCGGGCCTTTCCGCCGGGTTGCCTGGTTCGACCATCAGCTTTTCTCCATGGAAGCGGTAGTAATCGCGGCCATTCTCGAATTCTTCCTTGATCCGTCCGCTAACCTCGATCCGGCGCTCGGGCGTGACCGTGACGTAGCCCGCGTCGAACAAGCGATGCAGGTCGGAGCGCAGCAATAGGCCGTTTTCCGTGCGGTTGGGGCCGGAGTCGGCATAGGGCTTGATGTGGGCGGCTTCGAGCGCGGGCAGCGTCCGCTCGCCGGAGATCGCGCAGCGCCGGGTGTAGGCATCGGTGACCAGGGACCGGAAGGCGCCCTGGCCGAGCCGGCCGCGGATGATGCGGAGCGGCCGCTCAGGGTCGCCAGTGGGGTCAAGTAGGCCATCGGTGTCTCCGACAACTGGCATCCGTTCGCGGACGGCATCGAGGAGCTTTGCGCCTTCGAGTGAATCGCTGTCGTAGCCCTTGCCGCGAACGATATTTTTCGACCAGTCGGCCGGCGTGGGTATCCAGCTCTCTCTGGGGAAGAAAAACGGTTGGGCCAGAATGCAGCAACCGATTTCGTCAGCTGGGTGAATCTCAGGCCGCAGTGATCTCAGAATTTTCAGGAGCTGCGGCAGGCTCTCGACGCCGTTTTTCTGGCCGAAGGCCTCCCAGGCCAACATCAGCGGCAGGCGGGTATAGCGCACGAAGAAGCCTCCGCCGACGATGGCATTGTGCGGGTGCTTGAGCTTGAACAAGAACAGGCCGGCTTCGGGTAGGGCACGGAACCCAGAGGCGCCGGGCATCCAGAAATTGACTTCATCCGGCTGCTGGGCGGCCAGATAGTGGTACCACCTTGAATCGGTCACACCGATGTAGAAACGCTTTGCCACAGAGCCAACCCCCAAACTACGCCGTCTCCGATTATGTCTTTTTCTACGGGCGCTTTCCACCGGGGCAGTCAGGGCGCTGATTCGCATTAGGGCGGGGAGCTTTGAGAAGAGATTCCAGCAGAGTATGCTGGGCATATGGGTGGTGAGGCACAGGATGCTCGAGTTCGGAAGATGGCCTTCGACTGGCTGGAGCGCCAGACAATGCTGCATGGCGATGTCTTGCCGCGCGATTTGCTGTTCTAGGGGTTTCAGTTCGAGGATCAGCGGGCGGGTCTGATTGGCCTGTTCGGGCGTGCGGCCAGGTCGATCTGGTCTCCCCATTCGGCGAGCCTGGTGTTTTCATCTTTGATCGTTTTTGAGCGTGCCGGCCAGGCCATGAAGGAAGCTTTCCAGCAGCTGGGCTGATTGTTCGAGCTGCGGAGCGGGTAGCTGGCTCAGCAGGGGGCCAGGGCGGTCATCGGCGATTTGCGGTAGAAGGATTGTTTTCAAGGCTTCGATTTGGCGGGTTGAGTCGGCGGCTACCCAAATTCGGCCGAGGTCTCTTCCCGCAAGGATGGCGCCGGCCAATTGATAGTCGAAGTCTGGGGTGTCCAGGAGATCGTTCTCGTCTTCGAAGAGTCTTTGTCGATGTCCACATTCAAGATAGTTGGCCAAAATGAACACGACGTCGGATAAGTCAACGCCCGGTCGGCGCAGGTGGCGCTCGGCGCTGGCGATGATTTTCATATGAACGAGCATCGGCAGGCTGATGACCCGGATTCGCTGATTGCCAGGCAGGAAAACGGTCTGTGCGTTTTCGAGTGCCTCCGTGAACCCGCCAACGGTCAGTTCCGGTGTTCCGTCCGGAGGCCAGGCGATGGTTCCGTTTTCCCGCTCGACCCCGCCGAAAGGGATTAGGTCAAAGCGAATCCCGACTTCCGATCTGAGCTGATGCACAACACCTGGCACTTCCTCGAACGCATCAGAATCGAGCAACTGCTGACGTACACGGTGAAAGTGGGACCAATCCTCCACGGCAATAGCAAGATCGATGTCATCAGTCGCCCGGCGCACCTGGATGCCATGTCCGTATTGCATGAGTAGGTCCCTGGCTGTGGCGCCGATGACTAGCCACGAGGTGTTGCCCAGCCCGGAGTGAATGACTCCAGCCAGCTCACCAAGATAGGCAAGCTCAGGCCTGTTGCTTAAATCCATCGACGAGATCCTGATAAATCAACTCGGCAGATTCAATGCACCGGGTGTCGCCTTCGGCGAGTAGGTCTGCGTAGACTAGGGGGGCAGGTGCTGTCCCTGCGCGATCTTCGGTGAAATTCCAGAAACGCTCGAGAAGTTCTACGTTGCCATCCGCGGCCGGGTGCAGGGCGAACTGAGTCATAAACTTTTTGATTTCCCTGCGGCCGTACAGTGTGATCCGTTCGGGCTTGAGGTGGCCGACGATCAAGGCGCCCGCAGGCTCCCCACCAAGCACATAGTCGAACTCATTGGCATTGAATTCCTTCCACCAGTCGACCCGGGGCGCTTGGTATCTGGCCAGCTGGAGCTTGGGTCTTAGGGTACGGGCGTAGGCCTCGGCCCACTGGGTGAGCAGCTTGTCGTAGTTCGTTAATATCCGCCGGTTGCGATATTCGGCAAGGAAGTCCATTGCCGGCAGTTCCGCCATCACCCAACCGACGGTGCCATGGGCGACTCCGGCTTGCCGGGCAATCTCCCGATAGGGTTGGTCCGCTAGCTCTGGCTTGCATAGCAGTGCGAACAAGACCTGCAGGCCGCTTGGCTGGAACGCGCGGGCTCTGGGCTTTTGTATTTGCAGCTTGGGTCGCGGGCGGCCCGTCACCCAGACAAGCAATGGCGGGTCCTCTAGATAGATATTCCCCCCAGCATCGGCAAACCACACTCCCAGTTCTCTCAGGCGCTCGGCCATAGGGGGCGCAACGTAGTCGGCCACAATCATCGGCTTTCCGGGCAGTGTTCGAAGCTGCTGCAGTGTCGCTCCCAAGGTTGCCGGGCGGAGGTGATGTTTCAACTCGACCGCGCAGCTCAAGCGCTTCCCTGAGTATTCGATGGTCAATTCGGCGTCGACGCGCTGATTTTTGCGGGGCCGAGCATTTCGCTGGGCTTTGACGGTCAGCCCATGCCGCTCCAGAGCAGCCATGGCGTGCTCCAGCGTCGCTTCCAATTGGTTTTTTGTCGATTTGTCCATTAATTGGCATTGTCCATGATTCGTGGACACGATTCAATAGTGGACAAATATCGGCTTTCCTGCCGTTCCCAGGTGGCGGAATGCAACGCCGATCCCGGCGCCAGATCGACTAGAGGGGCTCGATATTCGGCTTCAATGTCCCGACCAAGCTAGGAACCTTGGGGATTCACCGAATTTCGCTGGCTTGCATTGCCTAACCGTTAACAAGGAATGGATCAGGCCTCTACATTAAAGCTTGGGTTTATTGTGGGACGTGATCGGCGCTCAGAGAAATGCCGAGCTCGCTCCGCCTGGACCGAGCCGCGCCAGGGTCCCGAACACCAAATTGTGGAGTTCTGAGCCGAGATTGCAGGCGAAGTGGGCGCGCGTCGAGCGCTCTGGGCTTGTCATCCGCCGGCAGGTATCCTGGTGGCATGTTGGCAGATGCTCAGGATGCGCGAGTTCGGAAAATGGCCTTCGACTGGCTGGAGCGCCAGACGATGCTGCATGGCGACGTTTTGCCGCGCGATTTGTTGTCCCAGGGGTTCGAGTTCGAGGGGCGGCGGGTGCCACTGGTCGCACCCAACGGGATTTTTCGGCCAGCGGTCTTGCCCGAGATCCCACTCACGATCACGACTTCACCCAATAGTCCATATGACGACAGCTTTGCCGATGATCATCGCTTGGAGTACCGGTATCGGGGAAAGAACCCCTTGCATCCAGACAATGTCGGTCTGCGAGAGGCAAAGCGACGGCGCACGCCGCTGATTTACCTCTTCGGACTGGTGCCTGGGCGCTATTTGCCGATTTGGCCGGTATTCGTGGTTGGCGATGATCCCGGACGTCTGCGATTTACTGTGATGGCGGATGACCAGCAGAGCATCGCCGATACTCTAATGGCGGGCGCGGGCCAAGAGGCTGAGCGCGAGCAAGATGCGCCGCGCCGGCAGTACATCACTGCCGCCGTTCAGGTGCGCTTGCACCAGCGTGGCTTCCGGGAGCGGGTGCTGAAGGCTTATCGAGAGCAATGTGCACTGTGCCGCTTGAAGCACCGCGAGTTGCTCGATGCGAGCCATATCATTCCGGACCGACACGAGCGAGGCGAACCGAGCGTGTCCAATGGATTGTCGCTGTGCAAGATCCACCACACTGCTTTTGACAGGCATTTCCTGGGGATCAACCCGGATGGCGTGATCCATATCCGGCGGGACTTGCTGGAGGAAAGCGACGGGCCGATGCTGCAGCATGGACTGAAGGATATGCACGGGCTGCGATTGACGGTGCCTTCTCGGGTGGCCGATCGACCCGACCGGGACGGCCTGGCGATGCGGTTTGAGCAGTTTTTGGAAGTGCAGGGGTAGTGGGGAATTGCCGTTGGAAATTGGTGACAAGCAGAGAGAAATTTTCCAGCAGAGAGTGCTAGCTCCTGTTGCCGACAAATACGGCAAGCATCATGAGCGTCTCAGCGGCTTTATGGCCATGGAGGGCCGTGACTTTGCCAAGAGCAGAAAGCTGATGGTCGTTGGGCGGGCGGTGAACAGCTGGGGTGACGGCCTGACGGTCTCTGAGCTTCGGAATCGATCGACATGGGGTGATTTTGCTGATTCCATCCATGAGTGTGCTGGCGACTGCAAAATGGCCTGGGTAGCTCAGTCAGCTGGCCAAAGTGACGGCTATAACACCTATAGCTCTGCCTTCTGGCGGGTAGTCAAGTTGGTTTCAAAGGACTTGGGCGTTTGGGGCGAGGAAGATGAAGGCCATTGGTCGTCGCGCCTGGTCTGGAGCAACCTTTACAAGCTCTCCCCGCAAGCGGGCGGAAACCCCTCAAATAAGCTCTGTGAGCTACAGGAGCCCGGCTGCATCGAGCTGCTCCGGCAGGAGCTGATCGAGTATGCGCCTGAGCGTGCGCTGTTCCTCACGGGCATGAACTGGGCCTGGCCGTTCATGAAGGGCTTGGGGGGCCGTTTGCAGGCGATGCCGGGCTTAGTGGAGGCCCGAGGGTCAATTGAACTGCCCGCAAAGTGGGCCTCGATCCCATTTGTTGTTGCTTCGTATCCACAGGGGAAGGATGAGTCGTCTTGGGTTGAGCAGGTGTTGGAAGCTTTCCAAATAGTCGATTAGGCGTCCTAGAACGACTCAAAGTCGAAGCGATCGAGATTCCTCTGACCGAATCCACCGGCTCAGATGAAAGCTGAAGAGCTTGATGTCTTCCGAGCTCAGGCGCTGGGGCGCGTTGCCTAGAAAGGTGGGCAGGGCCTTTGGGTTGAGAACCCAGATTGGGCTTTGGCGAGCCTGCTTGCTGTCGATGAACCAGCCGGGGAAGAGCACGACGGGGCGGACGTCCAGGCTTCGCCCGATGCTTTCGCTGAGCAGGGTCTTGAGCCAGCTGGCCTGGGCTTGGGCCTGGATCAGCGGGCGGCGTTCATCATTTCGGCCGGGGAGGCTCAGGTGTTCGCCGTTGAAGACGATCTTGGGCTCGCCTTGGGCGGGCTTGCTCCAGGTCTTGGTTTCGATGCTGAAGATGCCGGCGGGGCCGATGATGACGTGGTCCAGGTTGAAGCCGTCGCCGATCAGGTCATGGAAGACCTGGTAGCCCTGTTCGCGTAGGCGCTCCAGGTATTGGCCGACGGCGCGTTCTCCTTGTTCGCCCTGCTCCAGGGCATAGATGATGGGTTTTGCTTTAAATATCCGCGTGACTAGCCAGGCAAACGCCATAAGCGCTAGCACTGTCCATAACCATGGGGAGGTGGCCTCGTCCATCCAGCGTTCGATCCATTTCATCATGGCTAGGAATACGAGGCTTGCAGTCGCTAATGCGGGCGTCTGCCCATAGTCGTCCCAGACTCTCCTTCTCGCCTCGGCCAGTGACTGCCCCGGATTGCGCATCGCCGGGTCTTTCAGCGGAGAACGCTTGTTTGGATCTTTCCCCATTGTTGATTAGTCCACCTTCGCCTCTGCAGATTATGCGCCGTTTTAGGGAGTCGCGGTGTACCCAGAGCGGGTCGAGCACTCCAGGCGCTGGATCCCGGGTCAGGCCCGGGATGACGGGAGGGGGTGGTTGTAGATTGAAAACAGTTGTGCCGTAGAACTATCGCGGGCACCTATGCCAAGCGCTCCTTCAAGCGCTGCCGATAGCTCCAGCTCACCGGCACTTGCACGCTGATCTTCAGATGCGCTGGCGCGTCGTTCGTATCGAAAGGTTCGATGTGGTCGACGCGGTCCAAGCATCCTCATCAAGAATTGAGCAATGGAGCGTGGCGCGCGAGGGTGGAGCAAGGGCTGAGAGCGGCGGTACGAGGTGTTCCTGGCCCCTACGCCGGGTGGTGTTCCTGATTTCGACTGTGCTTGAGCAGGCTTTCGGCGGGGATGTCGAAGGCGTCATGCAGGTTTTCGATCATTCTGAGCGTCAGGGGGCGCTTGCCGGCCAGGATTTCGTAAACGCGGTTCTTGCGGCCAATGGCGGGCACCAGGTCATCCACGGTCAGACCTTGCTGTTCCATGCGGAATTTGATGGCTTCCACCGGGTCTGGGAACTCGATCGGGTAATGCTTGCGCTCATAGGCTTCGACCAGCGTGACCAGCACATCCAGGCGATCGCCTTCGGGGCTATCCATTTCGGCCGACATCAGCCCCTCGATTTCCTTCAATGCGGCTTGATAGTCGGCTTCATTCTTGATGGGTCGAATTTCCATTAGTCACCTCAAATGGTTTGCGCATCGATCTGGTCGTACTGCTTGTGCGTACCGATGAACCGAATGTAAACGACCCGGTAGGGGTAATTGACCCAAGCTACCAGCCGGTACTTGTTGCCAGCGATGTTGAACACGACGCGGCCGTCCTTGAGGATGCTGGCGCTGGCAAATTGCGCCTTCAGCTCGTTCGGGTTGGCCCAATCTGCCTTGAGGGTTTCCCGGTACCAGGCCATCCCCGGCTCGATCGAATCGGAATAATCCGGGGAGCTGGCCCAGAATGCTTTCAGCGTGGACAAGGCGATGATGCGCACAGTTCGATTCTAGTCCCGTTTTGGGACTTTGGCAATGGGGTGTGAGTTGGTGCGGTTTGTTTGCGGGGGCTGGGGCTTTGATCGGGCACTTGAGCCGCTAGGTCCTACTGAATCAAGTTCAGCACAGGCTTCTCAAGGCCGGGATGACGGATGGTGTGGGGATTTTGGGGCTGGGATGACGGGTGGTGTAGGGAGATTGGGGCTGGGATGACGGGTGGTGTAGGGAGATTGGGGCCGGGGTGGCGGGTGGTGTAGTGGGTTCTCAGTCAGCGACATTAGCTCTATTGCCACTCCGTCACCCCGGGCGGAGACCCGGGGCCCAGTGGCTTTGATCAGGCACTTAAGTCACTAGGTCCCGGATCAGGTCCGGGATGACGATATCGCTACGCCTATATCGTCAGATGACGGATGGTGTATTGAGTTCTTACGCAGGGGCCTAGTGGCTTCGATCAATCGTAGGGGTCGATCGCTACCAGTTCGCTTGCGCCCACGCGCTTCAATAGCTCGATCAGGGTTTGGTCGAGTTCCTGGCGGAAGGCGGGGTCGTCCGATCGGGTTCTCAGCAGGGCCGAGAAGCCGGCCTGGTCTCCTCGGTCGACGAAGGCCTGCGGGTGTTCGTTGATCTTGATGTGGACGCCTTCGGCGGGCCGGGTGTTGAGGTAGCTGCCTTCGACGTAGTTCTCGCGCTGGGTCCAGGTCCAGGGGCCGGCCTTTTCCAGGGCCTCGAGCATGGCTTCCATGCTCAGTTCGCTGGCAAAGTCGTAGGCCCAGTCCTTGCTGGTCTTCGGGTTGGACGGCATCGGGTAATCCCTCATTGATGTCGACGGTGGCTGGATTATGCGCCGGAACGATGCCTATTTCATGTGCACCTTGCCGCCGATCATCTTGTAGGCCGGCGTGCCGCGGATCATCGTCTCGCGGGCGAAGCTCCGGCCGCAGCCCGGGCAGGTGCAGGGCTCGTCGGTGTGGTCTTCGACGATGCGTTCGATGAAGCATTTTACGAGCGCGCCTTTCCCGCCCTTTCGATATTTGAAGAGCAGGGTCTTGCACTGCAGGCAGGAGATCTGGACGGTCTGCACCGGTCCTTTCTTGTTGGGCTTGGCCATGGCGGGGCGGGTTCTTGCCGGGGCGGTTCCTTGTGCGGTCCATTCTATCGAAGGCTGGCCTGGATGCCGGTGGGCGGATTCTGTTCGCATCGCCAGTCCTGTCCGGCTATGCTGGGGCATGAAGACTCGCGGCTTTCCCAGGGGACCAGACGTATGAACAAGTATCAGGCGCGGCAGCTGCCGCTGACCGTGGCGGTGAGTTCGGTGCTGGCGGCGGGTTCTCTGCAGGCGGCCACGATCACCGTCGACAGTCTCAATGACGGCCCCCTGGGCAGTTTCCCGGCCGAGTGCACGCTGCGCGCGGCGATCGCGGCGGCCAATACCGATGTGGTCGTGGACGGCTGCGCGGCGGGCGAGCCGGGGCTCGATCAGATCGAGTTCGACCCGGTGCTCAACGAAAGCGTGATCACCATCGCCACGGCCGATTCCCCCTTCGTGATCACCGATTCGGTCCAGATCAGCGGGCCCGTGCCCGGTCCTTATGAGGGCATCCTGATCGACGGCGGCGGCATCTCGCGGGTGTTCGGCATCGAGGGTACGTCGCCTGGTTCGATCGACGTGTCGATGGCCAGCCTGGGCATCGAGAACGGGTTCGTCGGGATGGGCTTCGATGACGAGCTGGGTGCGGGCATCGCCAGTGACAATGCCAACCTGTCCCTGAGCTATGTCTCGCTCCTGGGTCACTATGCCTACTACGGCCACTCCGGCATCGATTTCGCCAACGGTAGCCTGACGATGGTCGAGACGGCGATTCGGGACAACAGCACCGGCTATTTCGGGGTCGGCGGTGGGCTCGTCGTGACGGCCGGGACGCTCGACATGGCTGGCGGCGTGGTTCGCGACAATTTCGCCGCCTACGATGGTGCCGGAATGACGCTGCGATCGAATTCCACGGCCTACATCACGGGGGCCCAGATCCGGGGCAATTCGGGGCAGAACTACTTCGGTGGCCGCGGTGCGGGCATCAATGTGGTCGACTCGACCGTGACGATCGACTACTGCGACATCCGGAACAATGGCTTCGCATCCGGCGGCTCCGGCGGTGGCATCGCCGCGACCGGCTCGCAGGTCACGATCATCGACAGCGTGATTCGCAACAATTCCCTGGGCTACTACCTGCTCGGCGGTGGCACCGGTGCGGGTCTGTCCCTGATCAACTCATCCCTCGAGATGGACGGTGTCCAGGTCACGGGTAACTCGACGGATTCCTACTACACCAGCGGCGGAGGGATTGCTGCGCGCAGCTCCAACCTCGTGATCAGCAATAGCGCTTTTGTCGCCAACGCAGCCTATTCCTCATCGCCGCTGGATTTCGGAAGCGGCGGTGGCGCCTTCTACGTGCGCAATGGCTCGATGACCATTCGCGATACGGAAATCAGCGACAACCTGGTCTCCGGCGACTACCAGCGTGCCTCCATGGGGCGATTCATCGATCACGATCTTGCGCTCAGCAACGTGACGATCTCGGGCAACGAGATCACCGGGCCCAACATTCTGCCGCCGGACGTGGGCGCGCTCATCCATATGACGGGCACCAGCACGGTGGAATTCGTCCATGTGACCCTGGCAGAGAACACGGACACCTATGGCACTCGTGTACTCATCCATCGCGAGCCCACCACCACGCTCGAACTGATCAATTCAGTCCTCACCAGTCCCGGCGCGGCCGAGGTCTGCAACACGGGCGCCAGCACGACGGTGTCGACCCTGGTCACCGACGTCAGCTGTACCGGGGCGGCCACCGCCATTGCGGACCTGGCCCTGGGCCCCCTGGCCCTGAACGGTGGTTTGACGCAGACCCAGGCCCTGGGGCTCGGCAGCGTCGCCATCGACGCGGGCGGTGACTGCGCGACGGATCTAGGCGTGCTCACCGATCAGCGCGGTGTCCCGCGCGATGCTCAGTGCGATCTGGGTGCCTTCGAATTCGCCGACTCGCTGTTCCAGGATCGCTTCGAGACCCTGCTGCCACCCTGAGCTTGCCGCGCCCCGGTTGCGATCCGGCTGATCGGCAGTTGCCGGGAAAGCTGGCGCGCGGCCATGGCCGGCGATCGGGTGCCAGTCGGGCGCCCAGGCCACCGCTCTGGCCAGTTCACCGGCGCTCAGTACGCTTCCCCAGGCTCCTGTACGGTGTAGTCGGAGAGCGGGTTGTGGCAACGCAATCCGGCAAAGCGCCGGAAGTCATGGTCTGCGCTGTGCAGGCAGGCATCGTGTTCGATGGCGATGGCCGCCAGATGTGCATCGTTGCTGAGGTTGCCCGCTGTCCCTGAATCACGCAGCAGCTGCGACAGGATCAGCCAGTGTCGCTCCCCCGGTTCGATAGCTCGTGCGCAGGGTTGGGCGAGCCAGCCATTGACCAGTCTGAGCGCCGTGTCCGTCGGCAGCGGGGATTCGAAGATGCGCGGGTGGGTGCTCAGTCGCAGGAAGGCAATGATGACCAGCCAGGGCAGGCCGACCGGTGAGGTCCCGGACAAGGCCTCTTCGAGCCAGCGGCGAGCGCGGTCGTGCTGTGGTGCATCCTCGTTGACGGCGTAGATCAACAGGTTGACGTCTGGAACGATCACTTGCGCTGCTCCAGCTTTCGCAGCACTTCTTCGTCCTCGAGTTCGCCCGCCAGCTGCAGTGACTTGTCCAGGTCGATCCCCGGTCGGGTTCGACCCAGGCGGGCCGTTTCGATGCGGTACGGGCGGCCGGGGTTCGCGGCCCCGGTCCTGGCCAGGCCGTCCCGCAATGCATCGTTGACGACGTCCTTGAAACTCCGCCCCGTGTCGAGGGCGCGCTGCTTGAGCTGGCGGGCCAGTTCGTCGTCGATGGTGAGCGTGGTGCGCATCAGGGCATCATAGCATCAACTGGCAAAGCATCAAGACATCAGAAATCTCCATGCCTGGGCTTGCAGCGCTCGGGTCCTCGCTCGTCATGTCGGCTCTTCGTTGCGACATCCCGTTGCCCGGGCTTTGGTAGATTGCCGGGCTGGCGCGCGTCGCCGACCCCCGATTGCCGAAGAGATGATCGAATGATGAACAAGACCCACTCCCTGTTGATGACGGCCCTGGTTGGCGCTGCGATTGGCGTTGTATTGGGCGCGGTCAGTGCCCCCACTCTGGCCCAGGCGCCCATCGTCCAGCCCGGCGCGCCCGGTGAGGCGACGCGCTCCCTGTCGGCCGACGAGGCCATCCGTCTGGCCGGTACGCGGTTCTCGCCGGCCGATGTGCGATTCATGACCGACATGATTCCCCACCACCACCAGGCCACCCAGATGGCAGCCCTGGTGGCGGACCGCACGAACTGGGAGCCGCTGATCGAGATCGCCGGGCGCATCGACGCCTCCCAGGCCGACGAGATCGAGTTCATGCAGGGCTGGCTGGCCGATCGCGGACAGCCGGTGCCGGATCCGTCCGCGCATCACCACATGCACATGAATCACGAGATGGCCGGCATGGCCACGCCGGAGCAGATGGCCGAGCTGGCCGACTCGGAGGGCGTCGACTTCGATCGCCTGTTCCTGGAGCTGATGATCGCCCACCACCAGGGCGCGATCACCATGGTCGACGAGCTGCTCGAACAACCCGGTTCGGCCTATGACCCGACCCTGTTCGAGTTCACCAGCGACGTGGTCAACGATCAGACGGCCGAAATCGAGCGGATGAACGAGCTGCTGTCGCAGATCTCCAGCGACCCGCGCGCGACCCTGGCCGCCGGCATCGACGACGCCGAATCGGCGATCGACAACCTGCGCCTGGTGGCTTCCCTGCCGCGACCGCCCGGCTTCTTCGACCCGAACAACCCGGGCGACCTGCCGCTGAAGCGCCTGGCGGAGCTGAACGCGGGCGACGACGAGGCGACCGAGGCCGAGGACGCAAGCGAGGACGCTGCCGAGGACGGCTCGGGCGGCGATGAGCGGCCGCGCTGGCCCCTGCTGAGCTTCTCCAATACCGACATGGCCTTTTCCGGCGACGTGCTGGTGGCGGGCAGCTACCACGGCTTCAACATCTACCGTCTGGCCGATGACGGCGCGCCTTCGCTGATCAGCTCGGTGGTCTGCCCGGGCGGGCAGGGCGATGTCTCGATCGTCGGCGACCTGCTGATCATGTCCGTCGAGCAGAACAGCGCCCGCCTCGACTGCGGCCTCCAGGGCGTGGAAGGCGATGTCTCGCCCGAGCGCTTCCGGGGCCTTCGCATCTTCGACATCAGCGATCTGGCGGCCCCGCAGCAGGTGGGTGCGGTGCAGACCTGCCGCGGCTCGCACACGCATTCCGTGGTCTCGGCCGATGAGGATCGCATCGTGGTCTACAACTCCGGCACGGCGCCGATCCGGGCGACCGAGGAACTCCCGATCTGCATCGACGATCTGCCCGGCGACGAGCGCACGGCCCTGTTCCGCATCGACGTGATCGAGATTCCCGTCGACGACCCGGCCGCGGCCCGCATCGTCGACAGCCCGGCGGTGTTCGCCGATGAAGAATCCGGTGCCCTGGCCGGCCTGTGGCGCGGTGGCGATCACGGTGAGGGAACGCAGGAGACGAACGACACGGACCACTGTCACGACATCACCGTCTTCCCCAGCCTGAACCTGGCTGCCGGTGCCTGTTCCGGCAACGGCATCCTGTTCGACATCAGCGATCCGATGGATCCGAAGCGCCTCGACGCCGTCGTCGACCCGGGCTTCGCCTACTGGCACTCGGCCACCTTCAACAACGACGGCACCAAGGTGCTGTTCACCGACGAGTGGGGCGGTGGCATGCGACCGCGCTGCCGTCCGTCCGACCCGAAGACCTGGGGCGCCAACGCCATCTACGACATCGTCGACGGCCAGCTCGAGTTCCAGGGCTATTACAAGCTGCCGGCACCGCAGAGCGAGACCGAGAACTGCGTCGCCCACAACGGCTCGATCATCCCCGTGCCGGGCCGCGACCTGTTCGCCCAGGCCTGGTACCAGGGCGGTCTGTCGGTGATGGACTTCAGCGATTCCGAAGAGGCGATCGAGATCGCCTACTTTGACCGTGGCCCGCTGGATGAAGAGGAGCTGGTGCTGGCCGGCTATTGGTCGACCTACTTCTACCGCGGCCGCATCTACGGCACGGAAATCGTGCGCGGCCTGGACGTCTTCGCCCTCGAGCCCAGCGAACACCTGAGCGCCAACGAGATCGCCGCAGCCGAGCTGGCCATCGACGGCGGCCTGTTCAACCCGCAGCAGCAGTTCCCCATCAGCTGGCCCGACGTGCCGGTCGTGGCCCGCGCCTACATCGACCAGCTGATGCGAGCCATGGCCATCGACGAGGCCATGGTCCTGCGCCTGGAAGAAGCCTTGACCCAGGCCGATGCGGCCCTGGCCGAAAGCCGCGGTGACCGAGAGACCTCCGCCGCCCTGATCGGCCTGGCCGACGCACTGCGCGCCTCGGACGCACCAGTCGCGTCCGAAGCAGAACGCAAGCAGAAACTGGTGAATGTGCTGGAGGGGATCGCTGCAAATTTGCAGTGATCGAGATACAGCTACACCATCCGTCATCCCGGGTCTTCGCCCGGGGTGACGGTTGGTGTAAGGGAGATCGTGCCCGTGCCATCCGGAGGTGTAAGGGACACGCGTTCAACCCCACCCCTTGACCCGGCCTTCCGTCCCGAGTGGTTCAATGCTCGTTCTCACTCCCGAAAACCCCATGCCCCGATCTTCCCTCCAACTCGTCTGGTTCAAGCGCGATCTTCGCGTGGCCGATCACGTGCCACTGGTCGAGGCCGCGCGGCGGGGTCCCGTGCTGCCGGTCTACGTGGTCGAGCCCGAACTCTGGGCGCAGCCGGATACGGCGCGCCGGCACCAGGCGTTCATCGCCGAGTCCCTGCGTGATCTGGACCGGGCGCTCCGAGCGATGGGGCAGGGCTTGCTCGTGCAGCGCGGGGATGTGCTCGAGGTGTTCGCCGACCTGCATCGGCGCTTTCGTATCGACGCCATCCATGCCCACGAAGAAACCGGCAATGCATGGACCTTCGAGCGCGACAAGCGGGTGCGGGCCTGGTGTCGCGAGCAGGGCATTCCCTTGCACGAGACGCCGCAGTTCGGCGTCGTGCGGGCGCTGGGTGATCGCGATGGTTGGGCGAAGCGCTGGGAGGCCTTGATGGGCGAAACCCTGGTGATGGCGCCGGGGCGCCTGCCGTCCGTCGTCGAGACCCCGCGACCGGTCGATCCCTTCGACGGCCTCGAGCCCGCCTCGCGCCTGCCGACGCCCGGCCGCCAGCGCGGTGGCATCGAGGCGGCGCAGGCGACCCTGGACAGCTTTCTGAACGAGCGAGGACGCCATTACCGCGGCGGCATCTCCAGCCCGCTTTCGGCGGAAACGGCGGGCTCGCGCTTCAGCCCCTACATCGCCTACGGCAACCTGAGCCTGCGTCACATCGTCCAGGCCACGCGCGTGCGCATCGCCCGGGCCAAGGGCGAGCCGCCGGCCGGCTGGATCGGCTCCCTCAGGCAGTTCGACCGCCGCCTGCACTGGCACTGCCACTTCATCCAGAAGTTCGAGCAGCGCCCGGAGCTGGAATTCCGGAACATGCATTCCGGCTTCGATGGCATGCGCGAGGATGACTTCGATCCGGTGAAATTCGAGGCCTGGGCCGAAGGGCGCACCGGCTATCCGCTGGTCGACGCCTGCATGCGCTTCCTGACCCACACGGGATGGCTCAACTTTCGCATGCGCGCCATGCTGATGAGCTTTGCCGGCTACCAGCTCTGGCTGCACTGGCGCGAGCCGGCCCTGCACCTGGCTCGTCTGTTCACCGACTACGAGCCGGGCATTCACTATTGCCAGTGCCAGATGCAGAACGGGGTCACGGGCATCAATACGCTTCGCATCTACAACCCGGTCAAGCAGGCTCAGGACCAGGACCCGGAGGGCGAATTCGTCCGCCGCTGGGTGCCGGAGCTCGAAGGCGTTCCGACCGCCGCCATCTTCGAACCCTGGAAACTGGGCGAGGCCGATCTGAAGCGCTACGGCGCCCAGGGCTATCCCCCACCCATCGTCGATCACCAGGCGGCTGCTCGCGAGGCGCGGCGCATCGTCGGCGAATTTCGCAAGCAGCCCGGCTTCCGCGGCCAGGCCGACCGCATCCAGCACGAACTCGGCAGCCGCCGATCGGGCATCGCGCCGACCCGTCGCCCGCGCAAGAAGAAGGCCGTGGAGAAATCCCCCCAGCAGAGCCTGTTCTGAGTCGTTCGGACGGATCCTCAGGCCTTTGGCAGCTTGCTGTATTTCAGCGCCTTGCCTCGCGCCAGGTCGGCCGGGTACTTCTCGGCGTTGAGTTTCATCTTCGCCTCGACGGCCGGGCCGATGGCAATGCCCAGGCGGTCCGACAGGTTGGCCAGGTAGACCTGGATATCGGCGATTTCATGGGCGACGGCCTGCAGTGTCTCGTTGTCGAGCTGTTGGCTCTCTTCCTCGCTGAGCCATTGAAACAGTTCCAGCAGTTCACCCACTTCACCGGCCAGCGCCATGGTGAGGTTCTTCGGGCTGTGGAACTGCTGCCAGTCGCGCTCGGCGACGAAGGCGCGCAGGCGCTGCTTGAATGCGGCCAGCTCGGGCCATTCACCGCGCTGGGTGTCGGTCTTGTCGGTCATGCCCGAAGTATCGATCCTGACCCGGCGGCTGGCAACCGCCCGTCCTTCATGGATCCCGGCCGGCCAGACTGCTAACGTTGGACGCATCTTCGATTGAATCAGGAGGACCACCAATGAGCGAGAACCAGGACAAGGTGATGCTGATCACCGGCGCTTCCAGCGGCATCGGCGCCGAGACGGCCCGCCACGTGGCGAAAGCGGGCTATCGACTGGCCCTGACGGCGCGATCGAAGGACAAGCTCGATGCCCTGGTCGCCGAGCTCGGTGCCAACCGCGCCTTTGCCGTGACCTGCGACGTCACCGATTACGAGGACCAGGTCCGGATGAGCGAGGCGGTGCTGGCCCACTACGGGCGCATCGACGTGGTCTTCGCCAACGCCGGCACCGGCGCCCGGCCGCCGGGTTTCGCCAGCGCGCCGGTGGAGGGCTGGCAGACGATGGTCAACGTCAATATCCTGGGTGCGGCCTACACGCTCCGAGCCACCCTCGACGAGGTCAAGAAGCGCCGGGGCCACGTGCTGCTGACCGGTTCGGTGGCTGGTCGGCGGACCCTGGCGGGGTCCATGTATTCGGCCACCAAATGGGCGGTCTCGGCGATCGGCTACGGCCTGCGCGAGGAGCTCATGGGCACGGGCGTGCGCGTGACCCTGATCGAGCCGGGCATGGTCGACACGCCCTTCTTCAAGGGGCCGGTGCCGGACGCGCTGAAGGCCGAGGACGTGGCCCGTTCCGTGATCTATGCGCTCAGCCAGCCCAGGCACGTCGACGTGCACGAACTGCTGGTCCTGCCGACCCCGCCCGTCGAGTCGGACTGACCGGGCCCTGCTCGGCTAGTGCGTCCGCTGAGTGTCACCCAACTTCCCGCGTGGCCCACTAGTCGCCGGACACCCAGACCCGGTTCCGGCCTGCGCGCTTGGCGCCGTAGAGCGCGGCGTCGGCGCGCTGGATGAAGGCATCCAGGCTTTCGCTCGGCCGGTACTCCGCCACCCCGAAGCTGGCCGTGCAGGTGCCGCCGACACTGAAGGCATTGGACTCGATCGTCGCGCGCAGCTTCTCGGCCACCGTCCGGGCGGCGTCGACGCGGGTGTCGGGCAGCACGATCAGGAATTCCTCGCCGCCGAAGCGTCCGACTGCGTCGACGCCGCGAACCTGGTGCTGGAGCAGCTCGGCCAGCTCGCGCAGCAGGACGTCGCCGGCGGCATGGCCGTGTTCGTCGTTGACCCGCTTGAAGTGATCGATGTCGAGCATGATCAACGCCAGCGGCGCGGCGTTGCGCTCCGAGCGAGCGATCTCTCGAGCCAGTTCGTCCCGCAGCTGGCGGCGGTTCCACAGGCCGGTCAGGTCATCGAAGGTCGCCTGGCGCTGCAGCTGCGCCTGGGCCAGGAACATCTCCCGGGAGCTGCGTTCGAGCTGGGCGGCGCCGAGCAGGCCGAAGGCGAAGGCCGAGCCGACCCAGAGCAGGTGCAGGTCGGGCAGGGTCTGATCGTTCCCGTACAACGCGGTAAACGCCAGGATCAGGCTCGTGGAGATCAGGGCCGAGACCGTGGCCGGCCCCAGCGTCAGTCCGGACACGGAAAAGGTCCAGATCAGGGCCAGATAGAGTTCGGGCGCGTAGGACACGAAATCCTGATCACCCAGGCTCAGCAGCAGATTGCCGCTGATGGCGAGCACCGGGGCGATCAGCAACAGGGCGCGCATCGGCGCGTGGTAGCGCGGCTGGAAGCTCAGCAGGCCGATGCTGATCAGGATGGCCGCGATACTCAGCCCTCTCAGCATCTGCCATTGGGACAGGGTGCCGGCTTCGGCGAGCCGCCACTCCAGCAGCGCATAGAGCAGGTAGAGGCCCGCGGTCAGAAAGGCGACGTGACGAATCTGGGGGACGCGCAGTTCACGCTGCCAGGCACCGAAGTCGCTGCCTCGCGCTGCATCCAGATCGGCGTCGTCCCGCGGTTCCACGCGCGCCATGCGGCGGCCTCCATTAGCCTGCGTCCAGACGCCGAATCTTAGCAGGGCGTCTGGTGGTTTCGGTGGGGCTGGCCCATTAGCGCCCTTCGATCAGCGCGCGTGCGTCGGGAAGCGCTGGAAGATGTCGGCCACGGCATCCGAGATCGCGCCGGCCGGGTCGTTGAGGGCCCGGTCGGTCAGACGACCTTCGACGCGGCCCTCCCAGATCAGGCGGCGCTCGGCGGCGTCGACCACATCGATGTTGGCGGTGCCGACCTGGTAGTGGAAGTGCTCGACTTCCGTGGCGTAGACCGGCCAGACGGTGTACATCCCGAAGCGGTATCCGTAGTAGCCCGTGGCCAGGGTCGGCGCGATGGTCGTGCGCCGGTAGGTCCGTTCCTTGTCTTCGATGTTGGTGTAGAAGTTGACCAGCAGGTCGGGATTCTCTTCGGCATAGCGATAGCCCAGGGCTTCCATCTCGCGGCGGGCCGCGACCTTGAAGTACTGCGTCACGGAGGTCTCGTAGCCACCGCGATCGGTGCCGAGTTGCTCGGGCCAGCCGAAGGTCCGGTAGGCGCCGAAGTCGACATCGGGCATGGCATGGGTGTAGAAGCGTGGGCCGGCGGCACAGGCGCTCAGCAACAACACCAACAAGCACGGGATCAGGCGATGAAGGGGGCGGCGAGTCATTTCTGAGTCCTCCGATTCTGATGCTCGTGTCAGCCTAGCAATCGCAGCAGGTGCGCGCATTGCGCGAGATCAATCATTCCGGCCGGTGTCGGCGACGGGTCCCGTGACCATTCCCCCATGGCCGTCCAGTACGATAGTTGGCTGATTTCCAAAGGATGCCGTCATGTTGCGAATGCTGTCCGTTCTGATCCTGTCCCTGATCTGCGGCCTGGCCTGGAGCCAGCCCTCCGAACTGCGCCCCGTCACCCACGAGGATGTCTGGCTGATGCAGCGCCTGGGCTCGCCGGTGCTGAGTCCGGACGGGCGCCAGGCGGTGGTCTCGGTCACCGAGCCGTCCTACGAGGACGACGGCGAAGTCTCGGATCTCTGGCTGATCACGGTGGATGGCTCCGTGCCGCCGCGCCGCCTGACCCACACGCCGGGCGGCGAGAGCGGGGTCGACTGGCGTCCCGACGGCGGCGCCATCGCCTTCTCGGCCAAGCGGAGCACGGACGAGGATGCGAAAGCCCAGATCCACGTGCTGCCGATGAACGGCCCGGGCGAAGCGATCGCCATCACCGCCTTGTCCACCGGTGCCTCCAGCCCGCTCTGGAGCCCGGATGGCTCGATGATCGCCTTCGAGAGCCGTGTCTGGCCGGACGCGGCCGACGATGCGGCCAATGCCGAGCGTGCGCAGGCCGAGGAAGACGCGGGCGTCAACGTCTCACGCTACGAGATCTTCCCGATTCGCGACTGGGATCACTGGCGCGACGAAAAGCAGACCCGCCTGTTCGTGACCGCCGCCGAGCCGGGCGCGGAGGTCCGCGATCTGATGTTCGGTTCCGACCTGGTCAGCGGCCCCGGTTACGAGGGCGGTCTGGATGCGGCCTGGACGCCGGATGGTCAGGCCCTCGTCGTCACCGCCACCGAGAACCTGCATGAAGCCGCCCACGCGGTCGTTCGGCAGCATCTCTACCGGATCTCGCTGGAAGGCGAGGTCGAGGCCGTCACCGACAGCCAGGACTACAGCTGCACCGGCGCCATGTTCTCGCCGGACGGTGACTACCTCTATTGCGCCTGGGAGCCGATCAACGAGTACGTCTACAACCACACGGAGATCGCCCGTGCCCGCTGGAACGGCGAGGGCATCGACGGCGAGCTGGAGGTGCTGACCGCCGACTTCGATCGCTCGGTCAACGGCGGTGATCTCTCTCCGGACGGCCAGACCTTCTACTTCAGTGCCCACGATCATGGCCGCACGCGCCTGTTCGCCATGCCGGCGGCCGGCGGTGAGGTGCGCGTGCTCGATGCCGAGTCCTCGGGCGTCTACGGCAGTCCGGTGGCCAGCGACGATGCCCTGGTGGCGGTCTGGGAAAGCTCGACCACGCCGGCCGAGCTGGTTCGGGTCGATCCGGCCACGGGACAGCACGTGGCCCTGACCTCGTTCAACAGCGAGCGTGCCGCTGGCCTGGATCGTCCGGCCTTCCGCGAGTTCTGGTTCACCAGCTCGAAGGGCCGTCGCATCCACAACTGGATCGCCCTGCCGCCCGGCTTCGACGAGAACGAGCGCTATCCCCTGGTCCTGTTCATCCACGGTGGCCCCTTCAGCTCCTCCCTGGACAGTGACCACGTGCGCTGGAGCCCGCACCTGCTGGCCTCGGCCGGTTACGTCGTGCTGCTGACCGACTACACGGGCTCGGTCGGCTACGGCGCCGAGTTCTCGCGCAACATCGAGGGCGACCCGCTGAAGACGCCTGGCGAGGAGCTGATCGAAGCCGCCGACGCCGCCATCGAGCGCTTTGCCTTCATCGACCCCGAGCGCCAGGCCGCCTCGGGTGCCAGCTACGGCGGCCACCTGGTCAACTGGCTGCTGGCCACCACCGATCGCTTCGACGCCCTGGTCGGCCACGCCGGTCTGGTCGATCTGGAAGGCCAGTACTCGACCAGCGACGGCATCTACCATCGCGAGCGCATGAACGGCGGCCCGCCCTGGGGCGACAGCCCGGTCTGGCGCGAGCAGAGCCCCTCGACCTACGCGGGCCAGTTCTCGACTCCGACGATGCTGACCATCGGCGAGCTCGACTACCGCGTGCCGGTCAACCAGACGATCGCCGCCTGGTCCTACCTTCAGCGCATGCAGGTGCCCTCGCGCCTGCTCGTCTTCCATGACGCCAACCACTGGATCATGAACGGCAAGGAAGCCAAGTACTTCTGGGACGAGGTCCACGCCTGGCTGGCGGAGTATCTCAAGGACTGACGCCAGGCTCTGGATGAGACGGTGACGGCTTCGGTATATGCTGCGGGTCCAATCTATACCCGAGATCGGTCACGCAGATGAAAAACCCGGTGATGCTGGTCGCCCTGGTGGCGGCCCTGTTCGTTTCTTCGGCACAGGCCGAGTCCTCGCAATCGCTGTGGGCGGATGTCGATGCGCCGGGCCTGAGTGCGAGCGCTGAACGAACCGTCGAGCCCATTCGTTTCCGCTCGCTGAGCCTGGATCTTTCGGCCATGAGTGACCGCTTGGAGCGGGCCTCGGCCCAGGGTGCCGAGGTCCGGGGTTCGGATCGCGAACTGTTGCTGAGTCTGCCGCACCCGGACGGCCATTTCGTCGATTTCCGGGTGCAGCGCAGCGGGCTGCTTTCACCGGGCCTGGCCAAGCGCTATCCGGAGATTCGGACCTATCGCGGCGTCGCCGTCGATGGGAGCGGTCAGCGGGTCTGGCTCGATGTCACGCCACAGGGTTTTCACGCGATGGTGCGTGGCCATGACGGCAGCTGGTTCATCGATCCTTACTGGCGGGATCGAAGCGACGTCTACGTCAGTTACTGGCGCGAAGATCTGCCGCGGCCCCTCGACCTTCCCAACCTGCAGCCGCCCGAAGGCGAGCCCCTTTCGGTCGAGGTGATCGAGCGCTTTGCCGGTCAGCGCGCCCGCGGTGACGAACTTCGCACCTATCGTCTGGCCATGGCGGCCACCGGCGAGTACACCCAGTTCCACGGCGGCACCGTGCCCCTGGCCCTGGCCGCGATCGTCACCACCATGAACCGCGTCAGCGGCATCTACGAGGACGAGCTGTCGGTCAGCTTCACCCTGATCGCCAATACCGACGATGTGATCTACACCAATGGCGCCACGGACCCCTACACGAACAACAACGGGTCGACGATGCTGGGCGAGAACCAGGCCAATCTCGACGCGGTGATCGGCTCGGCCAACTACGACATCGGCCACGTGTTCTCGACCGGCGGGGGCGGGATCGCCAGACTCCGTTCGGTCTGCGGTACCGGCATCAAGGCGCGCGGCGTGACTGGCCTCGGCTCTCCAGTGGGCGATCCCTTCGACGTCGACTACGTCGCCCACGAGATTGGCCACCAGTTTGGCGGTAACCACACCTTCAACAACTGTTCCGGCAGTGTCGGGCCGATCCCCTACGAGCCCTTCAGCGGATCGACGATCATGGCCTATGCCGGCATCTGCAGCACCAATCTGCAGAGCAATTCCGATGCCCATTTCCATACCGGCAACTTCGACGAGATCAGTGCCTTTCTCCTGGCCGGCGGGGCCAGCTGCGGTACGGTCGACAGCCTGGACAATCAGGCACCGACGGTCGATGCCGGCACCGGCGGATTTACCATCCCGGCCGAAACGCCCTTCATGCTGACCGGCAGCGCCACCGACCCCGATGGCAATGGCCTGCGCTATCGCTGGGAGCAGCACGATCTGACCAGCGACAACGGTCCGCCCCTGTTCCGGTCCTTCCCGGCGACGGCCGAGCCGGTGCGCCTCTTTCCGCGCCTGAACGATCTGCTGAACAACACCACGAGCGTGGGCGAGACGCTGCCCACGAGCTCACGCACGATGAGCTTCCGCCTGACCGCCCTGGACGACCACGCCGGTGGTGGGGGCGTGGACTACGATGAAGTCGTCTTCGACGTCGACGGCGGCTCGGGGCCTTTCCTCGTGACGGCCCCCAACACGGCCGTGATCTGGGCTGGTGGTGCCAGCGAGACGGTCACCTGGAACGTGGCGGGCACCGATCAGGCGCCCGTGTCCTGCGCGGCTGTGGACATCGATCTGTCCACCGACGGCGGGCAGAACTTCGATCTCAGCCTGGCCAGCAGCACCCCCAACGACGGCTCGGAAACGATCACCGTGCCGGGCATGGTGACCTCGCAGGCCCGGTTGCGCGTTCGCTGCAGCGACAACATCTTCTTCGACCTGAGCAATACGGACTTCACCATCGAAGTCGGTAATGACGATTTCAGCGTGGTGGTCTCGCCCGCGACCCTGGAAGCCTGCGTGGGACAGACGGCCGCGGTCGATGTGGCCGTGGGGCAGATCGGGGCCTTTGCCGAGACGGTGTCGCTCGCGGCACTCGGCCATGGCGGCAGCGCGGCGTTCTCCCAGAACGACCAGGCGCCGCCCTTCACCAGCGAGCTGGAGCTCGGTGGACTGGTCGAGGGCGTCTTCGACGTCACCGTGACGGGCACGGCCAGTAGCGGGACTCGCCAGGACAACCTGGCGCTGACCGTCCTCGCGCCGCCTGCGACCGCACCCGACCTGCTCGGCCCGGCCGATGGTGCCTCGATCGACGCTGTCACGGTCCTGCTGGAATGGGCGGCGGTTTCCGGTGTGGATCAGTACCTCGTCGAGGTCGACGAGCAGTCCGACTTTGCCTCGCCAGTGCTTTCTCAAACCGTGACGGGCACCAGCCTGCAAGTCCCCGAAGGCCTGTTGCAGGGCAGTACGGACTATTTCTGGCGGGTCAGCTCGCAGAACGGCTGTGGCCTGCAAGCCGGTGCTCCACGCCAGTTCACCACCTCGGCGATCAGCTGCCAGACGGTGGCCAGCACCGACCTGCCGAAGGCGATCAGCGCGAGCGGCACGCCCACGGTCAGCTCGGTGCTCGACTTCGCGGCTGGCGGCACCATCGTCGATGTCGACCTCGTCGGACTGGGCATCACCCACAGCTACGTGCAGGATCTGACCGTGACCCTGTCCAACCCGGCGGGTAGTTCCGTGGTGCTGCTCGATCAGACCTGCGGCAGCCAGAACAATGTGGCGATCGGTTTCGATGACGAGTCCGAGCTCAGCCCTCTGAGCTGGCCCTGCCCACCGACCGATGGCCTGAGCTACCAGCCCGAGAACCCCCTGTCGGCCCTTGACGGTCAGGACAGCAACGGCATCTGGACGCTGACCATCGACGACGGAGCGAATCAGGACGGCGGCAGCCTCGATGCCTGGTCCCTGCGTGTCTGTATCATCCAGACGCCGCAGGAACCCCTGATCTTCCAGGACCGTTTCGAGCCCTGAGGCCGCGAGGGCGACGCAGCGACGCAGGAGCCCCGCCCGAGCAAGCTCGGCGCGGGCCCGACCTGCGCCGCGCGTGCCGCACAACCAGACCGGTCCCGTAGTCCTCGAGCGGGTGCTGACAAACGAGCCTTCTGACGACCGCTTCGAGCTCGACCTCGAGGTCTGCTCCGCCACTGGAAAGGCTGAACTGCCGCGCGTTCCAGGCGACCGCTATCTGATGATCGATGGTGAAATCGACGGACAGGCGCTTCGTTTCCTGATCGATACGGGCAGCCCGACGAACGTCCTGCACTCTGGCTGGATCGAGGAGCGGCCGTCTGCGGAAATCCGGGCCATGGATCATCCAGCGGGCGGGCCGAGCACCCAGTCTCGCTCGCTTCGTCTGGGTGCCTGGACAGCGCCTGACAACTTCGAAGCGTACGATCTGAGCGCGCTCGCCCCGCTGGGCGAACAGGGCATCCTCGGCGCAGCTTCTTTCCCGACGAGGTCATGGGTTGCGGGTCGGGCGTGGGATGCCAGGTCGGTGATCTGTTAGGATTGCGTCGGCAAGTAGACGGGGTTGGCGAATGAACAAGTATCAGCTGCGGCAGTGGCCGCTTTCGGTTGCGGTAAGTTCGGTGCTGGCGGCGGGTTCGCTGCAGGCGGCGACGATCACCGTGGACAGCGCGCTGGACGGGCCAGTGGGAACTTACCCTGCCGCGTGTACCCTGCGTGCTGCTATCGAAGCGGCGAATACGGGTCTGGCGGTTGATGGCTGCATCGCTGGCCAGGACGGCTTGGACATGGTCGTGTTCGATCCCGCGCTGGTCAACAGTACGATCACGATTGCCAGCCCCGATACTCCGTTCGAGATCAGGGGCTCGCTCGTGATCGGTGGGCCTGTGCCGGGCGACTACGGTGGTTTGATCGTCGATGGCAATGGCGTGTCCCGGGTCTTCGACATAGAAGGCACCGTCGATGGAAACATTGATGTCCTGTTGGACAGTCTGACCATTACTGGCGGCCACACCACGGAATTGGGCGGCGGGGTCTTCAGTAGTCTCGCCGACCTGACGATCACCCACTCACTCGTCAGCTCCAACTATTCCTCGCTCGGGTGGGCGGGAATCGGAGCATTTGCCGGATTGATTGCGCTCGAGAACACGGTCGTGAGCTACAACGCCACCGGACCTATGGCTTCTGGTGGTGGAATCGGAGTCAATGAGGCCGATCTGTCAGTGGAGGGCGGGAGTATCTCGAACAATCTCGCTGACCATTTCGGAGGCGGTGGGCTTGTCGCCCAGGGTTACAGCACTGTGACGCTGACGGATACGATCGTTTCAGGCAATGAAATTGCAACGGGAACAGGAGCAGGCATCCTGGCTGGCTACTCCGAGTTGTCCGTTTATCGAAGCCAGATCCGAGACAATCGAGTCAGTGGTAATTTTGGCTTTGGTGCCGGGCTCGGCGCCTATAGCTCACTCGTGACCTTGATCGATTCCGAGGTCAGCATGAATCAGTTGTACAGTGATCAGCCCGGCGCAGGATACGGTGGTGGTATTGGTGTGGCGCATTCTTCCCTGTTGGTTGCCGGGTCGACGATCAGTGGAAATCGAGTGAACAATTACGGTAACGCAATGGGGGGCGGCATCTTTGCGCGATCAAGCGACACAGTCGTCCGAAATAGCCGGGTCAGCGAGAACCAGGCAATTCGGCTGGCCTCGTTTGTCTCCGATTTCGTGGGCGGAGGTGGGCTCTATCTGCAGACCGGCACCACGGTGATCAGTGAAGCGGAGATCAGCAGTAATGTGGCCCAGGGTCTATACCAGCGTGGTGGCGCGATCGGAGCTCTAGCAGAGGATCTCGCATTGACCAATGTAACGATTTCCGGTAATCAACTCGACGGTGCTATCGATACTTCAGAGGGTGTCGGGTTCGTGATGGATCTGCGAGGCCAGGGCAATCTCACGCTTACGCATGTGACGATGGCCAACAACTTGGCGAGCAGTAGTTCGACAGATCAATCCGCCTTGTTTCGTTCTCAAATGACCGATTTGACGCTGACCAATGTGTTGCTGAGCAATGCATCCAGTGATTCAATCTGCAATCGGCCTGCCGATGTGGCATCGGCAAGTCTAGTCACGGACGATAGCTGCACGGGCACCAGCGCAGATGCTGCTTCTCTGGCCCTGCTCCCGCTGGCCGACAACGGCGGATTTACCCAGACTCACGCCTTGCAGCGCAGTAGCATTGCTTTAGATGTGGCCGGTGACTGCTCGACACTCGGCGTGCTTGTCGATCAACGCGGTATCCCAAGAGATCCAAAGTGTGATGTTGGTGCATTCGAGTTTCCCGAACTCCTTTTCGAGGATCGATTCGAAGTTCTCTCGCCGCCCTGACCGCTGCACCAGAGGGTGATGGAAGAATCGGGAGCCGGGTAGAGCCTTTGGCTCCCAGCGCAAAGGGCTTCCTGGAACGCCCTTTGGTATTCCAGTTCAAGGGGCGCTCCCTGCAACTGCTGTGCGCTTCTGGATCTCGCCTCGGTACTTCGGCGCATGTCCAATGTGGGAGTCCTGTTCTGGTTTGTACTGCGCCGACAAACCGGGACGGGCGCAGATGGAGCTGCGGGGGTGGGTCGTGCAGTCAGTCTGACAGCCCGTCTGAAGTTGGAAGCGGGATATGGCTGCAGCGTAGCGTAGGGTTGTTCCTCGAACGATGGGCGTCCGGTCGAGGTCAGTCGCCATTACTATTGCGAAGAACGTCTTGCCTGATAGAAGAACGACAGTACCTGATTGACAGCGTCAAAGTGTCTTGGGGGCCTACCTCGATAGATCGCCGACTCGATATCATTCACCGATGAGTCGCACCCAAGATTGGAGCAAACCGCAAAGGTCAGAAAGTGATCTGTGCCGCACCCTCCGTTCATCTGGCAGTAATATATCGACACAGCGTCTTGCGCAGCAATGTGGGCGTCTTCCCAAGAAATTCCGTCAAAATTCAAGACTTCTGATTCGATGTGTTTGCCTTGAGAGGCAATCTCGATCAACCACGCAGCAGAAGCACGCAACTCACCGATGCTAGAGGCATTCGCGATGGTCCTGCGTATCGTTTCGATGGCTCCCTCTGGGTGGTTGAGATCCAGGTCTGCATTAATGAGTTGCAACGTGTTGTGGTAGCCGGAACTATCCCACGCCTCGGAAACATACTCTTCGTCACCGTCCAAATCGCAAAAGCTTTCGAGCCGTTCGAGCCAAGGTCGTTTGGCCGGATCATTGCTGTCCAGCTCGTTTATCAGTGAACACGATGCCCATGCTGCAAGAATTTGATCAGACTGAAATGATCCATGACCCATCGCATCGCCATCAACTCCGATCAGTTCTGAAAGGGAGGAGGGGCTTCTAAGCCTAGCGATATCCTCTTGGATAAGTCGGGCTTCGTCAGTGAGTAGCTCGTTTTCAAGAGATCTGCTTATCGCGGCGACTTGACTGGCTGCATTCTCTGAAATATCCCCCAACTGACCCTGTTCAGTCTCCTCGGAGTGCTCCAGCTCAAGACTGCCTGCTTCTGAAGATGGTTCAGATGGGCCATCAATGAACAGAATGATCGCAGAAGATATAGCGACCAAAGCCACAAGACTGACGATCAGATGTCTACTTTGCAAAACGGTCTCTCCAGAATGATCGACTCTGCATTCTTTGGCTACAGTTCAAGGTGCCAGGCATTGGGCCAGAAAAGGGCCTTGTCGAAAGGGGGGCTTGAAACCTGATAAGGTCGAAGCTGGCATGAAGATCAAGGATCCGTGCTGGAAGCAAGGCATCCCCGGTGCGCCCTAATGCAACTCGAAGTCCAGGCACGGATGCAATGCCGCCCTTCCCGGCATTGGCCACCTTTCCGACCACCCGACCCGGAATCAATGAGTCGCCCAGCGGTCAACTCATTGAAATCAGCAAGATGGCTGGGCATGTCCTGAACAAGCCTGAGTGTTTCGGGTCAGCCTGAGCGCTTGAGCCAGCTGAGCGCGATCTCCACTTGCCGATCGCCGTCGCTGACGTAGAGCACGTCGTCTGTAATCATCAGGCCCCAGTGGATGCTGCGCGGCAGGTCAACGGCCAGTTCGTTCATCGGCGCCTGGGGCAGAGAAGCAATGGCCAGCTTGTCCAGATTTGCCACTTTGGGCAGGACCTGAGCGGCCCACACGTCCTGGTTGCCATAGGCCAGCAGAGTCAAGCGATCCGTCCGATTGGAACACCGCTTCAGCCGATCAGCATCGGGTCGACCCACCTCAACCCAGTGCTCGATCTGCCCCTCCAGGTTCCTGGACCACAAGGCGGCCTCGTCGACGTCTGATAGGCCGCGCCCGAAATGCATGCGTGGGTCCCAGAACAGCCCAAAAGCCAGAATTCGAGCAGTCAACCGCTCCTCGGTTTCCGAGGGGTGGCGCGCTACCGTATGCCGGAGCTCTTCATAGACGCCACGATCCGTATCGGATAGGTCGAGGTGCATCTTGTACGTTGTCGCACTCAAGGCCATGAGATTTTCGGAGCCAAGGATTCGGCCCGCAGTCTAGCGCACCTGGCCGCAACGACTGAGCTTTTCGCCGGTGTTCCCTGGCCCTGAACGATCGAAGGGGGGTGAGAGACAGATGCTGGTGAGCGAACGTTGGACACTCCGCACTTTCTGGGCGAGATGATCAGCGTTCTTCGCTGCCGCCTTCAAGAGCCGGTTGACGAGGTGCCTCGCTCCCAACAAGGATGATGGTTTGGTTTCTTTCGCGTATCCGAGGGTTGAGAGCTCTCCCAGGCAGATGTTGCTGGGATACTGCTTCCCATTTGACCACCCGACCCACAGTCAATGAGTCGCCCAGCGGGAAACTCATTGAAATCAGCAAGATGGTGGGCCCTGTAGGACTTGAACCTACGACCTACCGATTATGAGTCGGCTGCTCTAACCAACTGAGCTAAGGGCCCGGAACGGGTCAGGCGTCGGTGGGCTTGGGCGCGTCGGCGCTACCGGAAACTTCGCCCATGGGCTTGGGTTCGAGGCCCTGGGCTTCGAGTTCCTGCTTCTTGCGCTCCTGGATGTAGCCGAGGTTGTTCTTGTAGACCTGGGCCACGCGCTCGACGCCCTGCGGGGCCAGGAAACCCTGGTTGCCGGCGGCCATGAAGGTGGCGTAGACGCCGGAAGCGGCCATCAGAGCGGCGGAGATCATCTTGATATCCTGGCCTTCGTCATTGGCCATCTGATTGGCCAGCTCGATGAAGCGTTCGGTGGCCTTGTTGTGCGCGTCGATCTGTTTCTGCTCGTCGGACATGGTTCTGGTCTGTATTGGAATCTGAAGGATCCCGGCCGGCCAGGTTCTGCGGCGGCGGGAAGACCGGTAAGAATATCATGCCTCCGTTCTGGCGAAGGGCGGGTCGATTTGACAATGGTCCCGACGCGAGGCAGTTTTAGAGTTCGATATGCGCGATAGCTGATGGACGTGCAAGGGACTGGCTGGCGACTCCTGACGGCGATGGCGGGCCTGCTGGCGGCGGGCCTGGCTGTGGCCGAAATTCGATTCGAGCGCCTGTCGATGGGCGACGGCCTGGCGCAGTCGTCGATTTCCTCCATGCTGCAGGACCGGGATGGCTACCTGTGGTTCGGGACCCAGTTCGGCCTGAGCCGCTACGACGGCTACCGATTCGAGACCCATCGGCATCGGACCGGGGATCCCGACAGCCTGAGCCATGGCTTCGTGCTCGATCTCCATCTGTCCTTCGATGGCCGGATCTGGGTCGCCACTCCATTGGGACTGAACCGGATGGACCCCCGGACGGGCCGGGTCGAGCGTTTCGTCCTCGCCGCAGGCGCACCGGCGGGGTCCGCTGAAGAAGTTGACCGCATCAACGAGATCCTGGGCGAGTCCGGCAGCGGTGATCTGTTCGTGTCCGTCGGCGATGCCCATCGCCCGGCCGTGCTTCGAGCCGGTCGACAGACGCTCGAACCGCTGGAGTTCTCCCTGCCCCTGACTGAACTGGGCCTGCGCCGAAGCAGCGGTCTGGTGGACTCCGCCGATCGCCTCTGGGTCATCAATGATGCCGGTCTATGGTGGCAACCGCCAGGCGACGGGGTGCTCCAGCTGGTCGAGGGCGTCACGCCCCGACGCTTCCGCGCCCACTACAGCAGTCTGGCCGAGAGCGCCGATGGGCTGATCGTGGTCAATGCCGAAGAGGGCGTCAGCCTGATCGATCCGGCAAGCGCTGAGGTGGTGGAGCGGCTGCGGCCGAGCGAATACGGGCGAGAAGATGACCGGGTGGATGCGCTGGTCACGACCAGCGACGGCTCGATCTGGATCGCGATGGATGCCTCCTTCGCCCGCTACCAACCCTCGCTGGACGAATGGCAGTGGATCTATTCGGCGCCGCCCGAGGCGAGCGGGCGAAGCCTCCCGATGAGCCTGACCGTGGCCGAGCGCGGCGAAGGGGACTACTGGTTCGCCAATCAGTACGGGGTGGCCCATTGGCTGGCTGGCCGGGACGGCGTGCGAATCTTCATGCACACGCCCGGTGAGGACGACAGCCTGCCTCCGACCTTGCGGACTTCGCCCTACTACGTCTTTGCCGACCGTGATCGGACCCTCTGGGTCGGCAGTCAGCTGGGCGGCGTGGCTCGCTTGCCGATCAATGCCCAGCGCTTCGATCATATCGTCGACCAGTCCCGCCCCGGCGAATTGCCCTTTGCCGGGCAGAACGTCGTGCGGGGGGTGGCCGAGACCCTGGTCGGTGGTCGGGAGCAGGTCTGGGTCGCGCTGGACACGGCGGGGCTTCGCCAGTACGAGCGAGGCGCCGACGGCACCTATTCCTTGCAGCAGGCCTATCACGCCGAGGCCGAAGAGCCGTGGCGCCTGCCCAGCGATCGGACCTGGTCGGTGGCGGTCGATCCCTTGACCATGAACGTCTGGGTCGGTCTGGACGGTCGCATGGTCGTGATCGACCCTCGCAGCGGCGAAATCATCCGCCGCCTGCTGCCCGGCCCGGCCGAGGGCCTGGGACGAATCCAGAGCCTGCTGTTCTCGGACGATGGGGAGCGGCTCTGGATCGGGCACGCCGCCGTCGAGGAGTTTCACCTCTCCTCGGACCGTCTGTCCCTCGAGGCCTGTCCCAACGGCTCCTATCTGCCCGATCGGGGGCTGCACAATCTGATCGAGCTGCCCGATGGTCGCCTGATCGTCGCTGGTCGCGAGGGCTTCAGCGAAGTCGATTTCCATAGTGGTCGAGACGCGATGACCGTTTTCTCTCGACGACACCGCCTTGGCGAAGGGCAGGAGATCTTCGGTCTGGCCGTCGATCCGGAGCGTGGCTTCTGGATCGGGACGCGCCAGAGCGGGCTGGCCCAGGTCTGGTTCGAGACCGGCTCCAGCACGCCCCAGATCCGCTGGTTCGGGGCCGAGGACGGCCTGGTCGACGAGACGATCTACGCGATCCTGCCGGAAGCCTCGGGGCGGCTCTGGCTGAGCAGCAATCAGGGGCTGATGCGCCTGGATCCCGCCAATGGCGATGTCCGCCACTTCACCCCGCCGGATGGGGTCCAGCACTTCGAATTCAACAACACGGTGGCGCATCTGGGGGCCTCCGGGCGCTTCTACTTCGGCGGCATCAACGGGGTGAACGCCTTCGTTCCCGAGCAGATCCACATGCTGGCCGATCCACCGCGCCTGCGTCTGAGCGAGCTGCGCGTGAATGGCCAGGCCCGTTCGGTCGCGGCCAGCCTGCCGGCGGTCATCGAACTGTCCCATGATGAAAACGACCTCGAAGCGAGCTTCGTCGGACTGCATTCGGCAGCCCCGTCTCGCCACCGCTACCAGCATTGGCTGGAGGGGCTCGACGAGGACTGGCGGGAGGTCGGCTTCCAGCGCCAGGTTCGATACGGCGGACTTGCACCCGGCACGTACCGCTTGATCGTCCGGGCGGCCAATAGCGACGGGGTCTGGTCGGACGACGCCGTGCTGCTCGAGGCCACCATCAAGCCGCCGCCCTGGGCCACGGGCTGGGCCTATCTGAGCTATGTGCTGATCGCTCTGCTCACGCTCGGCGGCATGTGGTTCCAGGGCCAGCGCCGCCGCCGTCTGCTCGAGGCGGAGGTCAGGCAGCGTACTTCGGAGCTGACCGAGAAGCAGGCCCTGATTCGGCGTCAGGCGCGTGATCTGGAGCGGGCCCTGGCCGCGAGGACCGAGTTCTTCGCCAACGTGTCCCATGAATTCAGAACGCCCCTGAGCCTGATCCAGGCCAGCCTGGAGGAACTCGAGGCCCGGGACCGTCAATCCCCCGTGCTGTCACGGGCCCGCCTGTACCTCGACCGCCTGGTCCGCCTGGTCGATCAATTGCTGGATCTGTCGGCCCTGCAGGCCGGGGCGCCGATGCCGGCCGAGGCCCCCTGGTCCCTCAGCCGGGTGCTGGAGCTGATGGTCGGTTCCTTCCGCCCCCTCGCCGAGGAGAAGGGTCTGCAGTTCAGTGCCGATCTGCAGGCCGACTGCATCACCTGCTGTCCTCGGCACCACGTCGAGCAGATTGCCCTGAACCTGATCAGCAACGCGATCAAGTACAGCCCGAAGGGTGCGAGTGTTCAGGTCCTGCTGCGTGCCGGCGAGGACGACGGCCTGCTCGAGCTCTGCGTGGTCGACACGGGGCCCGGCATTGCCGAGGATGAGCAGCAGGCGATCTTCGAGCGTTTCCATCGCGCGCCGGATGCCTACATCAGCGGACAGGCGGGCGCGGGGATCGGACTGGCGCTGGTGCGCGAGAGCATCGAAGCCATGGGCGGCTCGATCGATCTCGAAAGCCGGCCGGGCGCGGGCAGCCGATTCACCGCTCGGCTGCCGGGCGAGCAGCGGCCCGACCTGCCGCTGGAGCCATCGGAAACCGACACCAAGCCCTATGACCTCGAGGCCTCGCAGCTGGCCTTGAGTTCCGCCCGGCATGAAGAGGGCTCGGATCGGCCGGCGCCGACCGAGGGTGGCTCGGAGGCCACCGTACTGGTCGTCGAGGATCAGGCCGATCTGCGCGCCTACCTGGTCGACGTGCTCAAACGCGACTGGCGGGTATTGGAAGCGCCGCATGGCGAGCGGGGCCTGGAGCTGGCCCGTCTGGAGGTGCCGGACCTGATCGTCAGTGACGTCATGATGCCGCGCATGGACGGCTTCCAGCTGTTGCGGAGCCTGCGCGGCGACCTGGCGACCAGCCACATTCCGGTCCTGCTGCTCACGGCCCGCCACGATCGGGACAGCCGGCTGCGCGGCATCATGCTCAGCGCCGATGACTTCATGGGCAAACCGTTCTCGGCCGATGAACTGCGCCTGCGTCTCAAGCGCATGCAGGACAACCGCCTGAGGCTGCAACGCTTCCTGCTCGAGCGCTCTCCGGAGCCGGTCGGGGGCCCGGACGAGCTCGGCGCGCCCGACCTGGGCGAACGCGATCGCGAGCTCCTGGCAAGGATGGACGCCTGGCTTGGCGAACATCTCGAAGACGAAGTCAGCGTCGAGGCCATGGCCAGCCTGCTGTCGCTGGAAGTCCGGACCCTGCAGCGCAAGCTCAAGGCCCTGACGGGGCAACGGCCCAGTGAGTACATCCGTCACTTCCGGCTGCAGCACGCGATGAACCTTCTGCTGAACACCGAGCGCAGCGTCAATGACATTGCGCTGAGCTGTGGCTTCTCCAGCGCGCAGAGCTTCTCGCGCAGTTTTTCCCGGCAGTATGGCGAGCCCCCCGATCGCTGGCGCCGCGCGCGCCAGCAACTCAGCCAGGGTTCGGGCCATCCGGCAGACTGAGCTCCGCCGTTCCTATCTTGCTGATTTTCAAGCGACTGTCGCATGCGGGCACTGAAATGTCGCGTCTGGATACCATCAAGAATCGCCTCTGCCCTTAACCTGCAGTCATGGGATCGGCGTCATTGCTGATCAGGTGTTGGCAGACATCGCCTTCGGGCCATGCGGGGGGATTCGAGTAAGGGGAGGAGCCGGTGGCCGCAAGGTGCCGGCTCTTTTTTTGCCCGTCGTTCGCGGGCCGGAACCGTTTTCCAGATCGGCTTGTGTAGCCCGTCACTCATTCTGTAACTTTCGGAGCGTGACCGAGTCGATAGTGCAAGGCGCAATCCGCTGTGAATGGCGCGCCCTTTGCAAGGATTGGAACGCCGCAATGTCGACTCAGACGCGCTCCCGAAGGGCGAGCCCGGGCCTTGCGGTCAGGCACTTTCCGACTCGCTGAAAGTTACAGAATGAGTGGCGGGGTACACTAGAATCGAACCGGGTGCCGCGCATCGGCGTTGTGCCCGGGAGTCAATCTGGTGGGATCCGACTATGGCGCAGGGCTCGCGCTCCGACGAACAGACCGACCCGTGCACGCTGCTGATCGTCAATGATCAGGGTGACGCGGTCGAGCCGCGCTCGGCCTGTCTGGTCGTGATCCGCGGCGAGCGACTGGGCGAGCGGATCGAGCCCGACGCGCTTCCTGCCGTGATCGGCCGTGGCTCCGATGCCGATTTCCGTATTCCTTCACCCAGCGTTTCCCGCCGGCACTGCCGAGTGCTGCAGGATCGCGGGACCTGGTGGGTCGAAGACCTGCGCTCCACCAACCTGACCCTGGTCAACGAACACCCGATCGACCGTCGGCCCCTGAACGATGGCGATCGGATCCGGGTCGGAGATTCGGAGCTGAAGTTCCTGGCCGCCGGCAGCACCGAAGCCATCTACCTGGCCAAGCTGCACGAGCATGTCATCCGCGACGAACTGACCGGTCTGCACAATCGGCGGCATCTGATGGCGGGCCTGGACGACGAGCTGGCGCGCCGGCGCCAGCGCATGGATTCACCCCTGAGCCTGGCCATCCTGGACGTGGACCACTTCAAGGCCATCAACGATCGCGCAGGGCACCTGGTCGGCGACGAGGTACTGCGGCAGCTGGCTCGCTTGCTCGAAGGCGCGGTCAGGGAAACGGATCTACTCGCCCGGATCGGCGGCGAAGAGTTTGCCGTACTGATGCCCGACTCGGGCCTGGCGCCGGCCCGCTCGATCTGCGAGCGATTGCGCTCGGCGGTCGAGAGGGCGGAGTTCGCCGTGGCTGCCGGATCCGGAATCGGCACGGTCACCGTCAGTATCGGTCTGGCCGAATGGGGCGCCGGGATGAACGAGGCCAGCGATCTGCTGCGGGCCGCTGACGCGGAGCTCTACCGGGCCAAACGCGAAGGCCGAAATCGAGTCTACGGCTGAGCGAGCAGCGCTGAGCCAGCGCCGCCGAACAGGCCTTCGGCCAGCCTTCCATCGTCTTCCCATCCGCCGTCGTGTTTCCATACGGCCAACGGCGGGCCCAGCTTCGAACCGAGGGTGGCGATGTTCTCGTCCTGCACGGGCTGATCGGGGTCCAGGCGGTTCGCGATCCAGCCGACCAGTTTCAGGCCGTCGGCTTCGATGGCGCGAGCGCTGAGCAGGGCGTGGTTGATGGCGCCGAGCTTCAGGCCCACGACCAGCACCACGCCGGCGCTGAGGCGGCGCGCCAGGTCGGCGGTCATCAGCTCATCGCCCAGCGGTACCATCCAGCCGCCGGCGCCTTCGACCAGCTTGATGTCGGCCGATGGGGCTTCGATTCCGGCGACCAGGGCGTCGAGGTCGATGGCAACGCCGCTGCGTTCGGCCGCCAGATGCGGTGCGATGGCCTCTTCCAGTGCGATCGGATTGACCTGATCGTAGTCGAGTTCGACGCTGGCGGCTGCCATCAGGGCCAGTGCATCCTCATTGCGCCAGGTTCCCTCGATCCACTCGCAGCCCGAAGCGACGGGTTTGAAGCAGGCCACGCGCTGGCCGCCATCGGCCAGGCGACGGGCCAGGGCGGCGGTCACGGTGGTCTTGCCGCAGCCGGTGTCCGTGCCGGTGATGAACAGGGTCGGCGTCATCGTTGCAGGCGACCCAGGCGGCTGATCGGGATGCTGGCCTCCTCGCCTTGCTCGGTGCGCATCGGCTGGCCGTGCTCGGGTGCCCAGGCCGACGCGTAGACGACTTCCCAGGTGGCGGGGTAGCGGCCGTCGTCCTGGCGAAAGGTCTCGTAGGCGCGAAGCATGCGGCGCAGTCGAGTCGGCGAGGTCAGGCCGCGGGTCCGCGCCTGATCGGCGTTGGTGGCGCCGATGCCCTTGAGTTCGCTCAACAGCTCCTGTGGCCTGGAGTAGGTGCTGGTGATCCAGTCGGTGTCCAGCACGGGCTCGGCAAAGCCGGCGCGGGTCAGGGCCGAACCCAGGCGCTGAACGTCGGTGAACCGGCCGACGTGCGGATGCGAATCGGCCGCCGCCCAGGCCTGGCGAAGCTCACGCAGGGTGTCGAGACCGAAGGTGGAAATCAGCAGCAGACCGCCGGGCTTCAGGGCACGGCGCAGATTGGCGAACACCGCCGCCGGGTCCTCGCACCATTGCAGCATCAGATTGCAGTAGACCAGGTCCAGGCTGTCTTCGGCGATCGGCAGGGCACGGGCATCGGCCTGGACGAGGTCGAAGCGCTTGCGCCACCAGCCGCGGCGTCGTGCGGCCTGGACGAGCATCGGGCCGGCCAGATCGCTGGCGATCAATCGGGCCCCGGGGAAGCGTTGGTGCAGGGCCTGTGACTGCGCACCGGTGCCGCAGCCCAGGTCGAGAATTCGCTGCGGCTCGAAGCGGAGCCCGTCGAGGCGTTCCATCAGCCGTTCGCCGACCTCGCGCTGCAGGGCCGCATGACCGTCGTAGCTGTCCGCCGCGCGACCGAACTGTCGGGCGATGGCCTTGCTGTCCAGACTCACGTCTCGTGCTCCTCGATGAAGTCGGTGATGGCGTGGGCCACGGCTTCGGCATCGGTCAGGAAGGGCGCGTGCGCCGCGCCGGGGATGCGCACCAGGCGACTGTTCGGGAGGCGCTCATGGGTGGCTTCCAGGGCCTCGAAACTGACCAGCTTGTCGCGCCGACCGCCGATCAGCAGCACCGGCAGATCGAGTTCGCCCAGTTGCTCGCTCAAGTCGTTGGCCTTGAGCATGTTCAGGCCCGCATGCAGGGCGCTGTCCCGGGGCAGGCCGTAGCGAAAGGCGACCTTGCGCAGCAGCTTCAGATCGGCGGCCGCATGCTCCGATCCATGGACTTCCAGGGCCAGGAAGCGGTTGAGGACCTGCTCGGGGCCGACTTCGAGTTCATGGGCCAGCTGACCCACCAGGGCCGGCGCCACGCCATGGGGCCAGTGCGGACGCTGACCGAAGCAGGGCGTGGCCGCGATCAGGATCAGGCCCTTGAGCTGGCCGGGGCGGGCCAGCGCGGCCTTCAGCGCCAGCAGGCCGCCCAGGGACCAGCCGGCCAGCCAGCCGTGGTCGGCCGCTTGCGCCAGCTGCTCGGCCAGCACCTGACCGGACTCGGGCCAGGCCAGGTCCTGGTTGCGGCCGTGCCCGGGCAGGTCGATGCACTGGACCTCGAGCCCGTCCAGATGCCCGATCAGTCGTTCGAAGAGCCCCGAATGCATGGCCCAGCCATGGACCAGGCTGAGCTTCTGGCCGTGGCCGAACTCGTCGACGATCAAGGGGTGTTGAGCCATGGATTGCAGCAGTCAGTGAAGTGAGTCGGTGCCAGGGTGCGCCTCGGTCAGTTGACCCAGGGTCGCACACAAGCGGTCGATATCTTGGGGTGAATGCTCGCTGGACAAGGTGATGCGCAGCCTTGCGCTGCCTTCCGGAACGGTCGGCGGGCGGATCGCGCGGATCAGGAAGCCGGCCTGCTGCAGCTGCTCGGCCAGGGCCAGGGCCCGCTGATCCCCGCCCAGCGGCAGGATCTGGATCGGTGTCGATGAATCGCTCAGGGCGACGCCGGCTCGTGCGCAGCCGTCTCGGAAGCGCTCGATGTGCGCCCGCAGACGTTCCCGGCGCTGTGGCTCGCGCTGCAGTCGGACGAGCTTGTGCAGCGTCCATTCGGCCAGGGCGGGCGCCAGGCCGGTGGAATAGATCAGTCCACGGGCCTCGTTCTCCAGGTGTTCAATGAGGGCGGGATCACCGGCGACGACGGCGCCGGCGGTACCGAGTGCCTTGCCGAAGGTGATGACCAGGACGTCGACGCGATCGGGTTCAAGTCCGCAGGCTTCCACGGCGCCGCGACCTTCGGTGCCGAGCACGCCGAAGCCGTGCGCGTCGTCGACCCAGAAGGCGAGATCGCGGGCATCGACCAGCTCCGCCAGCTCGGCCAGGGGGGCCAGATCACCGTCCATGGAAAAGACGCTGTCGGTGACCAGCAGCCGGCACTCGGGACGCCAGCGCTCGGCTGCGGCCCGGGCGTCGGCGTGGGCATAGCGCAGGATGCGGCTGCCGGCCAGACGCAGGCCATCATTGAGGCTGGCGTGGTTGAGGCGATCGGCCAGCGCGGCCTGCCCGCGCTGGCCCAGGGCCTGGCCGACGGCGAGATTGGCCTGATAGCCAGAGGGGAAGAGCGCGCAGGCGCCCGTGCCCAGAAACTCGGCCAGCCGGGCCTCGAGCTCGCCATGGATCGGGCCGTGGCCGCAGACCAGGGGCGAGGACGATGCGCTGCTGCGCTGCTGCGAGCCTTCCGGCACCTCGTGACCGAAGCCCAGGTAGTCGTTGCTGCAGAAGTCGATCAGGCGCTGCCCGTCGACCCGAACCTGCAGCCCCGGTCCGACGACCTCGACGGTCTGACGCCGGCGCTGCCGGTGTCTGCGTTCACGCTCGCTGCGGGCCTCGGCCAGCTGTCGCGCCAGGCGCTTGCGCATGGTCGGGTAAGCGTCGAGCGCCGGGGCTCAGGCGCGCGCGGCGGGCCGGGCGGCGGTCGCCAACTCCACCGAGGGTTCGGTCTCTCGCCGGGCCGACGAGCAGCTCGGCTCGGCGGTGTTGATGCCAAGGGACTCGAACAGGCGCCGATCCTGCTCGACCTCCGGGTTGCCCGTGGTCAGCAGCTTTTCACCGTGGAAGATCGAGTTGGCACCGGCCAGAAAGCACAGGGCCTGCATTTCATCGCTCATCGCTTCGCGCCCGGCGGACAGGCGCACGCGCGAGGTCGGGAGCACGATGCGGGCAACCGCGATCGTGCGCACGAACTCGATCGGATCGATGGCCTTCGTGCCCTCGAGCGGCGTGCCGGGGACCTGCACGAGCTGGTTGATCGGCACGGACTGGGGGTGCTCCGGCAGATTGGCCAGGGCCTCGATCAGCCCGGCCCGGTCCTGGCGCGATTCGCCCATGCCGATGATGCCGCCGCAGCAGACCTTCATGCCGCTCCGGCGAACCGCTTCCAGGGTCTCCAGGCGGTCCTGGTAGGTCCGCGTGGAGATGATGTCCTCGTAGTACTCGGGTGAGGTGTCGAGGTTGTGGTTGTAGTAGTCCAGGCCCGCGTCCTTGAGTCGCGCGGCCTGCTCGGTGCTGAGCATGCCCAGGGTCAGACAGGTTTCCAGGCCCTCTTCGCGGACGACCTCGAGCAGTTCGATGACCTGGTCGAGCTGCCGGTCCTTCGGGCGGCGCCAGGCGGCACCCATGCAGAAGCGCTGCGCGCCGGCTTCACGCGCCTTGCGGGCGGCCTCGCGCACGACCTCGACGGGCAGCAGCGACTCCTCTTCCAGGCCGGTGTTCCAGCGCACGGACTGGGGGCAGTACTTGCAGTCCTCGGGGCAACGACCGGTCTTGATCGACAGCAGGGTCGAGACCTGGACTTCGTTCGGGTCGAAGTGCGCTCGATGGACCTGCTGGGCCCGGTAGAGCAGATCGGCGAAGGGCAGGTCGAACAGGGCTTCGATCTCGTCGCGACGCCAGTCATGACGGATGCTAATCTCGGGCTGGGACATAGCGGGCTGGGCGGCCATGGCAGAAGAAGGCGGCAAGTATCGGGAGCGGCGGTGGTGCTTGTCAACCTGAGGAAGGCGCTTCGGGTTGACGGTTGGCTCTATCCGCCCGTCTGCCTGCTCTGTGGTCTGGACGGTCGCGAGACGATCGATTGCTGCGAAGCCTGTGAGGTCGAGCTGCCGCGCCTGCGTGCGCAGTGTGGTCGATGCGGCCTCGAACTGGAGCGGCCCGTCGAGCTCTGCGGGCGATGCAGCCGTCGTCTGCCGGTCTTCGATCGTTGCTGGCCCGGCATGGCCTACCGCGGTGAGGTCGAGCGCCTGGTCCAGCGCTTCAAATTCCAGCGTGATCTGGCCGCGGGTCGTGTGCTGGCCACGGTGCTGGCGCGGCGACTGTCAGAGGCGGGTGCGACGCGTCCGGACCTCATGGTGCCCGTGCCCCTGCATGCGGCGCGGCGCTGGCGACGCGGCTTCAACCAGTCCGAGCTTCTGTGTCGCGATCTGTCCCGGTCTCTGCAGGGCCTGCCCTGGGCCGATGCCCTGCATCGCCGCCGCGCGACCCATGCCCAGTCCGAACTGCCCGCCGACCGTCGGCGCGGCAACGTCCGCAACGCCTTCGCTCTCCGTCACCTGCCCCCGGGCGTGCGACACGTCGCCATGGTCGACGACGTGATGACCACCGGCTCGACCCTGGACGAATGCGCCCGGGTACTCAAGCGCGCCGGAGTCGAGCGCGTAGATCTATGGGTCGTGGCGCGAGCGTGATTGTCCCGTAGGTCGGGCCAGCGCAGGACGGAGGCGTGGTGCGGTTGGCCGCAGGCCATAAGCGCCGCGCCGAAGACCGGCCGCGCGTGCGCCCGACGGTCCATGCCTCAGGCATCTCCGTCAACCCGACGGAGCAATGCCCCAGCCACCGCATAGAACCCGACGCACGGATATCTCCGGCATCGCCGAGCAACGGTTAGGCGGTGTTGATCGTCCAATTCACGGAGATGGCTTCGACATGGACCGTCGGGGACGTGGCCCCGACCTACGGCACACCCGCACCAAACCCGCTTGAACCCTCCGAGCGGGCGGCCCAGCGCGGGCCAGAAGCACCGCGCCAAAGACCGGCCGCGCGTGCGCCCGGCGATCCTCGCTCGAAGCCCCGAGGTAGGTCGGCCCCACGCGGCCGACGGTCCATGCCTCAGGCATCTCCGTCAACCCGACGGCGCAATGCCCCAGCCACCGCATAAAACCCGACGCACGCATATCTCCGGCATCACCGCGCCAAAGACCGGTCGCGCGCGCCCGACGGTCCTCGCTCGAAGCCCCGAACCGTAGGTCGGGCCCACGCGCCCGACGGTCCATGCCTCAGGCATCTCCGTCAACCCGACGGCGCAATGCCCCAGCCATCGCATAGAACCCGACGCACGGATACCGCCGGCATCACCGCGCCAAAGACCGCCCGCGCGTGCGGCCGACGGTCCATGCCTCAGGCATCTCCGTCAACCCGACGGCGCAATGCCCCAGCCACAGCATAAAACCCGACGCACGGATACCGCCGGCATCACCGCGCCAAAGACCGGCCGCGCGTGCGCCCGACGGCGCTCGCTCGAAGCCCCGAACCGTAGGTCGGGCCCACGCGCCCGACGGTCCATGCCTCAGGAATCTCCACCAACCCGACAGCTACCCCCCCAGGCTGACGGCAATCCCCGCGAACAGGAACAGTCCCACCCAGTGGTTGCTCAGGAAGGCCTGGAAGCAGGCCTGGGGCTCACGTTCGCGGATCTTCCAGAGTTGCAGCTGGAAGTGCAGCAGAGTCAGGGCCACGGCGGTGAACCAGGCCGGATGGGGCAGGTACTGCATGCCGATCAACAGCAGCAGGGCCGTCATCAGGCCCATCAGGGCGGCCAGAATCGGCAGGTCGAAGCGGCCGAAGGCGATGGCGGTGGATTTGACGCCGGCCTGGAGGTCGTCGGCGCGGTCGGCCATGGCGTACTCGGTGTCGTAGATCACCGTCCAGATCAGGTTGGCCGCGAACAGCCACCAGGCCAGTGCCGGCACCTGGCCGGCCTCGGCGGCGAAGGCCATCGGAATGGCCCAGCCGAAGGCCGCGCCGAGCACCACCTGCGGGAAATGCGTGAAGCGCTTGAAGAAGGGGTAGGTTCCGGCGAGCAGGGCGCCGCCGAAGGCCATCAGCACCGTCAGGCGGTTGGTCATCAGGACCAGAAACAGGGCGAGCAGCAGCAGGCCGAAGAACAGCAGTAGTGCATCGCGGGCGCGGATCTCGCCGGCGGCGATGGGGCGCGAGCGGGTGCGTTCGACCTGGGGGTCCAGGTCGCGGTCGGCGTAGTCGTTGATGACACAGCCCGCGGCGCGCATCACGATCACGCCCAGGCTGAAGATGATCAGGTTCTTGAGGCTCGGCGCGCCGCCGGCGGCCAGCCACAGGCCCCACCAGGTCGGCCACAGCAGCAGGGCGATCCCGATCGGCCGGTCGAAGCGCATCAGGCGCAGCCACGGCCCGGCGGGCCCGTCGAAGATGGCAGCTCGCAGCCTAAATTCCATTCCTGTCTCTCATGGAATCAGGTCCGGTCTTCATCCCAGCAGGGAATCTCCCGATGCTGGCTGCCCGGTGAGGCGCGCACGATGAAGCGCCAGGGTGAGCGCTCTTCCGGGGCGATCCGGTAGTCGACCCAGAACTGCGGGATGGTTTCCCGTCGAACTTCGAGCTGGGCGTTGAAGCCCATGCTCCGGATTCGCGCCTGGCGGGCGCGGGCGTTCTCCAGGCTGGAATAGAGACCGACCGAAACGCTGTTCTCCATCTCGCCACTGGTGACGACGTAATAGTCCTCGAGGCCGCGTTCTGCCAGCTCCCGGCTCAGGCTGGTGGCCTCGGCCCGGTTGCTTGCCGGCAGGAAGACCCACCAGCCGCGGTCGCTGTCGGCGGTGGTCTGGCGAGAGCGGAAGGCGCTGGCGAAGGGTCGCAGACGGTCTTCCGCACGCTGCTGGGAGACCAGGGTCGGCAGCGGTCCGATGGTATAGCAACGCTCGGCGGTCGGATCCTGAGGGCCCTGCGAAAGCTCGGTGACCAGCTCCAGGCGTGGCAGGCTCTCGTCCAGCGGCGGAATCGGCGGTCGCTCCGGCTCGCGCCGATCGGCGCTGGACAGCCACAGCAGCCCGGCCAGCAGGTTGGCGGTCAGGAGAACGAGGGCGATCCAGCGCCAGGGCCAGGCATTCATGATTCCGACCCCGCCAGGGCCAGGCCCCGCAGCACGAGATGAGGGTCGCTGCGGGTCGCCTCATGCAGCAAGGGTCGAATCCACTCCGCATCGCCCCCGGTCAGCCAGAGCTCGATGTCCTGGCCGAGGCGGGCACGGAGGCCTTCGACGGCGCGTTCGATGCCGCCGGCCATCTGCAGGCTCAGACCGCCGCCGATCGCCCGCTGGCTGTCGGTGGCCGGTGCCTCGGCCGCCTCCGGTTCCATGGCCGCGTCCGGAAGTCGTCGGGCCAGTCCGCCGAGGCCGTGGCGAAGGGCGGGCAGGCCGGCCATGATCCAGCCGCCCAGATGCCGGCCTCGCGCATCGACCGCGTCGATGGTCACGGCCGTGCCGCAGTCGATCAGGCAGAAGGGCGCCCGGGACTGCTGCCAGGGCCACTGCAGGGCCAGCCAGCGGTCGGTTCCGAGTTGGGGGTAGGCGGGCGCGACGGGCAAGGCAATCGATCCGGTGGTCACGGGGCGACAGGATAACCCGAGGGCGGACAGTTCGTGTTCCAGCGCGGCAACGCGGTCCGGATCGCCCTGCGGGGAGTACCAGGCGCGAGCCGGTCGGGCCTCGGTCAGGGCGGCCCGCAGGGGCGCCAGGTCGACGGCCGGACAGGCGCCGCTCCCGCCCTCGTTCAGGCGCCCGCCCTGGCCGAAGGCCCACTTGGCCCGGCTATGGCCGAGGTCGATGAAGACGTCGGTCATGGCTCAGATCGCCCGCACCCGGACGTCGCCACTGCCCACGGCCTGGCGGCCCGTGGCGGTGTCGATCAGCAGGCGGCCGAGCTCGTCGATGCCTGCGGCCCGGCCTTCCAGCGGCGCGCGACTGCTCTGTTCGATGCGGACGGTTTTGCCTTGCAGGAAGTCCAGGCGCCGCCAGTCGTCGGCGAAGGACTCGAAGCCCGATCGATCCAGGGCCGCGAAGGCGTCGGCCAGGTTCTGGATCAGGCCGGCGGCCAGGGCATTGCGATCGCCCTGCCAGCCGAGGCGGTGCAGATCGGTCCAGGCCTGGTCGATCGAGTCGTTCCGATCCAGGCGGACATTGATGCCGATGCCGACGATGGCCTCGCAGGGGCCTTCGGCCGAGCCCTGCACTTCGATCAGACAGCCGCCGAGCTTGCCCTGGTCGCAGACCAGGTCGTTGGGCCATTTCAGACCCAGGTCCTCGATGCCCTGCGCTTCCAGCAGCCGGGCCGCGGCCACCCCGGTGGCGAGGCTGAGCGTGGACAGGCCGCTGAGGCCGCAATCGAAACGCCAGCTCATCGACAGATACAGACCGGCGCCCGGCGGTGAGATCCAGGGTCGTCCGCGCCGACCTCGCCCGGCGGTCTGCACTTCGGCCAGCAGGGCGCGGGGCGGCGCGTGCTCGCGGCGCTCGCGCTGCAGGCAGGCATTGGTGGAATCGACCTGGAAGCGTACTTCGACCGGCAGGGCCTTCTCGCCGAGTTGCGATCGAATGCGCTCGGCGTCGAGGCCATCGAAGGGCCGCTCGAGTTGATAACCTCCGCCGGCTCTGGCCTGCACGTTCAGGCCCAGAGCGCGCAGGGCCTCGATGCGTTTCCAGATGGCGGCCCGGCTGATCTGCAGCTCCCGGGCCAGGTCCTCACCGCTGTGACACTGTCCGTCCGCCAGCCGTGCCAGCAGGGGGTTCATGGCCAGGCTCATGCTCAGCGACGCTTGATCAGTCGGGCCTTTTCGAAGCGATTCTCGGTGCCCGAGCGCATCCGCGCCAGGTTGGCGCGATGGGTGAAGATCAGCAGCACGGCCAGTGCAATGGCCAGGGCACCCAGCACGGGCGGCAGGGGCTCGGGGCCGATCAGCCACATCGCCGGGACCAGGCTGAGGCCGGCCAGGATGGTGGCCAGGCCCACGTAGCCGGTGCCGAAGACGGTGACCAGCCAGACCGTCAGCATGGGCGCCAGGCACCAGGGCGCGATGATCAGGATCACGCCGACGGCCGTGCCGGCCCCCTTGCCGCCCTGGAAGCCGAAGTACAGCGGCCAGATGTGGCCGAGGACCGCCGCGAAGCCCGCGAGGCTGGCCAGAAGCAGTGGATCCGATGGATTGCTGCTCAGGTAGGGCGCCAAGGCAGGCAGTGCAGCGGCGGCGAGCACGCCCTTGCCGATGTCGATGAGGACCACGCCCAGGGCGAATTTCCAGCCCACCGTGCGCAGGGCGTTGGTGCCGCCGGCATTGCCCGAGCCCATGGCCCGGATATCGACGCCGCGGAAGCGACCGAGCACCAGGCTGCCGGAAATCGAACCGAGCAGGTAGCCGCCCAGGGTGATGAGGATCGTGGTCAGGACGGGGTCAAGCATGTTGTTCCTCGGGTGCCCGCCAGGGCTGAAGGCCGACGATCAGGGTGCCAGGACCGGCATGGGCGCCTACCGCCGGACTGGCTTCTTCCAGCCAGCAGGCGTCGACCCGCGGGTGCCCGTCGAGCAGCAGGTCCCTCAGGCGTCGCGCATCGTCGCGCGCATTCGTGTGGCTGATCAGCACGCGAAAGACCAGGTCGGTGCGCATCCGCCGCAGCAGGAAGCGCGCGAAGCGCTCGACGGCCTTGCGCCGACCGGGAATGGCCGAACAGGCCTTGAGCAGGCCCTCCGGCGAGGCGGTCAGTACGGGGTTGAGGGCCAGGCGGCGCGAGATCGTGTGCATCCAGGGTTTGACCCGGCCTCCGCGCACGCCCCAGCTCAGATCCCGCATCAGGGCAAAGGTGCGGAAGTCGCCGCGATGTTCTTCCAGGTGCTTGACGATGGCCAGGCGCTCCCAGCCCCTGGCCGCGGCTTCGGCGGCCCAGAGCACCATCAGGGCCTGGCCGCAGGCGGCATTGAGGGAATCGAAGACCTCGATGCGCTCCGCATCGACCATTCTCGCGGCCGTTTCGGCGGCTTGCCGGGTGCCACTGAGTGCGCCGGAGACCTGGATCGCCAGCACTTCGAGACCGTGCGAGCTGAGCAGCTCGAACTGGCGCCGGAAATCCGCCGGCGGTGGCTGCGAGGTCTGCGGCTTGTGCTCCGAGCCCTCGAGCTTGCGGTAGAACTCCGAAGGCGTGATGGTGAGCTTGTCCAGGTATTCCTCCTGGTCGAAGTTCAGGCGCACGGGTACCACATGGATGCCGAGGCGCTCGATCTCCTCGACCGGCAGATCGGCGGCCGAGTCGGTGACGATCGCGACCTGGCCGCGTTGATTCATCAGGCCGTGCTGACGCGTCATGTCGTCGGCCTTCTGCTGGCGGATCTCGCCGAATTCGGTGCAGACCCGGAACACTTCGCCGGGTGAGTCGGTGTGGATGTGCACGCGGGCCTTGCCGGCACCACCGGCCACCACCAGGGAGCTGGCGTCCAGGCTTTCCAAGCGGGCGCGCAGCCCCGGGACGTCCAGTGCCTCGCCCTCGAGCAGGCACTCGGTGCAGAAGCGGTGGTGCTCCGGTGCCTGGCTGTCGCGAGCGGCAGGTTCGTGCTGGACGCCGCTCGACTGGCTGGCCTGCGGCAACTCGGGCACCTTGCCGCTGCGCATGTAGTTCCAGACCCCTTCGAGCAGATCGACGAAGCCCTGGGCGCCGGCATCGACCACGCCCGCCTCCTTCAAGGCGCTGAGTTTTTCGGGCGTCTCCGACAGCGATTTCCGAGCTCGCTTGAGTCCGTGCTGGAACAGGGCGCGAATGTCTTCGATGCCCTCGTCGACGCGTCGGACGAGCTCGTCGGCAAAGTCCTCCAGCACCGTGGGCAGGGTGCCGGGCACGGGATTGGACATGGCGCCCCAGGCCGAGCGTGCGCCGGCGGTGGTGACGGCGGCCAGGCGCGAGGCATCGAGCACCTGGTAGTGCCCGCTGGCTTCGCTCAGGCCCTGGAAGTACTGCGCCATGATCGCGCCGGAATTGCCTCTGGCGCCGTTGATCGCGCCGTCGGCGACGCGCTCGAGCAGCTCGCTCAGGGTCGCCCTCGGGCCGCTGGACATGGCTGAATGGACGCTGGCCAGGGTGAAGGCCAGATTGGTCCCCGTGTCGCCGTCGGGCACCGGGAAGACGTTGATGCTGTTGATGAAGTCGCGGCGTTCGAGGACGTGTGCGATGCCGGCCCGGAGCGCATTGGCCAGGCGGTCGGCGTCGATGTGGTTGATCGCCGCGCTGTGACTAGCCATCAAGCAGTGTGCGCGCCTGTGAAACCGTGAACGGCCAGGCCAGCTTCTGGCCAGATTGTTCGTTGAACAGCACCGGCACCTGATCGCCGTAGCGGGAAATCAGGTCCAGATCGCTCTCGATGTCGACCTTCCGGTAGTCGCTGCCCAGGCCGCCCTCGGCCAGCAGCGCTTCGGCCTTGTCGCACAGCCCGCACTGGGGGCGCGAGTAGAGAATCAGCGTCATCGCTGGATGACTCCGCATCGTACAGGGCCGCCAAGTATTCCATTGTCCTGTCGACGCGTCCAGTCACGCGGATTCACGGCCTCCGAAAGGAATCGGCGTTGGTAGTATCATGAGCCGCGCTCCTGCGGCATCAGGAGCACTCGAACCGATGACCACTCGAAAGGCCTTGATCGTGGACTCCCTGATAAGACAAGACCATCTCGCCGACCCTGCCGGTTTGCGCAGCGAATTCGACTCGGCGAAGCCATTCCGACATCTGGTGCTGGATGATTTCTTCACGCCGGATTACGCGCGGTCCCTGCTGCAGGAATTCCCGCCCTTCGATACGGCTCTGGCCCGTAACGAGGCCGGCAAGATCGGTGGCAAATGCGTGCACGAGAAGCTCGCCGAGCTGGCGCCACCCTACCAGCGCCTGGACGAGCTCATTCAGTCACGTGAGTTCCTTGCCTGGCTGGAAGCTCTGACCGGCATCGATGAACTGCTCTACGACCCCAACTACTTCGGTGGTGGGACGCATGAAAATCGGCATGGACAGGATCTCGACCCGCACGTCGATTTCAACAAGCATCCCGAGACGGGATTGCACCGGCGCCTGAACCTCATCGTCTATCTCAACGAGGAGTGGCAGGATGATTGGGGAGGCGCGATCGAGTTCCATCAGGATCCTCGGCTGCCGCCGGAGGAGAACCGGATCGAGTACGTCAATCCGAAGTTCAATCGAGCCGTGCTGTTCGAGACCACGCACTGGTCCTGGCATGGCTTCGAGCGGATCAATCTGCCCGAGGGCGACGCCGACCCCCGGTCCCGCAAGTCGGTGGCCTTGTATTTCTACAGCAGGACCCGTCCGGAAAAGGAGCAGACCAAGCCGCACTCGACGATCTATGTCGAACGGCCTCTGCCTTCGCACATCCAGCCGAACCAGCCGCTGGGGGACGCTGAATATCAGCAGGTCCAGGGCATGCTGCGGCGCCGGGACGAACACCTGCAGCGTCTCTACGGCAATATCTCGGATCTCAGTGCGCATGTGGAGGACCTGATCGCCCAGCGTGACCAGGCCATGCGTCTGGTCGCAGAACGCGATCAGGAAGTGCGGACCCTGCACGAGTTGCTGCAGGCCGGATGGATCGCGCGTGCGCGTCGCTGGCTGGGACGGAGGTTGGGCGTATGAGCACCGACACGAAGCAGGATCGCTGCGAGCTCTGCCAGCGTTCGGCGCCTGCGCCGGAGCTGATCGGCAGCCTGGGCAATACCCATGGCGGGGCCTTCAGCCAATCGCAGTACGACCTCGTGCATTGTCGGAGCTGTGACGTGGCGCGCCTGTCGCCCCTGCCGACCGATGCCGATCTCGACATCCTCTACCGACAGACCGAGCAATTCGTCGATGACCACTACACCGACGAGGCGCGGGTCGCCCAGATGCTCGAGTACTACGGCTACTGTCTCGATCACCTCGGTTTGATGCCGGGCCGGGGTGAGGCCAGCCTGGAAGTGGGCGCGGGCTTTGCCTGGGTGTCGCGAGCGATCCGGCAGCGGAGTCAGGACGTACGGACCGTGGCCCAGGACGTGACCGACGAGTGCAGCGAGCGCTGCCCCTGGGTGGACGACTATCGGGTCGGCGGCGTCGAGGATCTGCCGCCTCGGCCCAGATTCCGCCTGATCTCCCTGACCCATGTGATCGAGCATCTCCAGCATCCGGCACGCATGCTGCTGGATCTGTCCGAGCGCCTGGTTCGGGGCGGACGCATTCTGGTGACGGCACCTCACCGACCGGCTGGCTGGCAGCCCGGCCAGGGCATCGAGGCCTGGCAGAAGTACTCCTATATGCATGTGCCTGCCCACATTGCCTATCTCTCCAGGACCTGGTTCGAGCTGACCGCCCGCCGAACCGGACTGCGTCTGATCCACTGGAACGCCGCGCCCGAGGAGGGTGAGGCCTTCGAAGCGGTGCTCGAGCGGGATCCGAAGGCCGGCCACTTCTGGTGGCAGCGGCGTCGTCGCCGCGCCGCGTTCTGATGATCCATGACGCGCGCCAGACCCTGCCGAGCGAACTCGAGGCGGAGGTCTGTATCGCAGGTGCCGGGCCGGCCGGAATCGTGCTGGCGCTGGAGCTGGCGGCTCGCGGCCGCCAGGTCCTGCTGATCGAAGGAGGCGGTGTCGATTCTCCCGGTGACGGTCAGTCGATCTACGATGGCGAAGTCACCGGTCGCGCCTATCCACTGCTCGGGTCGAGATTGCGCTGGCTGGGTGGGACCTCCAACCACTGGGGCGGCTGGGTCAAACCCTTCGATCCCGTTGATTTCGAAGACAAGCCGCATTTTCCCCTGCCGGGCTGGCCGATGGCGCTCGATACCCTGCAGCCCTGGTATCGGACCGCGTCGGAGTGGTGCGAGCTGGATGATCATGATTTCTCGATGGATGCCCTCAGCGAGGCCGAGCGCGAGCGATTGATGCCGCTGAGCCCGGAGAGTGGCTTCGAGCATCGTCTGTTTCGTTTCAGCCCGCCGACGCGCTTCGGGCGCCGCTATCGTGACGCCTTGACCGAGTCTCCCGGCATCGAGTGCTGGACCGAACTCAATGCGGTCGAACTCGAGCAGGGTGAGGACCGGGTGCGTGCACTTCGCTGTCGAACCCTCGGCGGTGGCGAGTGCCGGGTGCGTGCGGCGCATTTCGTGCTCGCCATGGGCGGGATCGAGAACGCGCGTTTCCTGCTCAACCAGTCGCAGGTGCCCGGCAACCAGGCCGGCCTGGTCGGGCGCTGCTTCATGGACCACTACGGTTTCTCTCCGGGCGGGCTTCTCGGCAGCGAGAGCCTGGCCTACGAGCGCGGTGCCCTGCCGGGACGGGACGTCATGGTCGTCATGTCCAGCACGAATGCACTGGTTCAGGAGTTCGGGCTTCGCAACAGCTGCATCATGCTCAACGCGGACGAGCCCGACGCCCTGCTGGCGCCGGACTACTGGTCGTCCCCGCTGCTCGGCGACGGACCCGGCGGGATGCGTCGGATCGGCATGATCAACGAACCCCTTCCTCACCCGGAAAGTGGCCTGAGCCTGAGCGAGGAGCGCGATGCGATCGGTCTTCGGCGGGCGCGCCTGAACTGGCATTTGCCCCCGTCCGAGTTCGAGCCCGTGCTGGCCCTGTTCGAGCACTGGGCTCGGGCGGTGTCCGCGGCCGGACTGGCGCGTGTCCGCCAGACTCGTCGCGATCCGACGCCCCTCGATGCACACGTCGGAATCGGCTATCACCACATGGGCACGACCCGCATGTCCGCAACGCCGGAATTCGGCGTGACCGATGCCCAGGGACGCTGCTGGGACCGGGACAATCTCTACCTGGCCGGCAGTTCCCTGTTTCCCCATGCGGGATACTCCAACCCGACCCTCACCATCGTGGCTCTGGCCGCTCGCCTGGCCGAACACCTCGATCAGCGACTGGGGGAGGCAGGATGAAACGACGCCAATTCAACCTGGCACTCGGCGGCAGCCTTGTCGCCCTTCAGCTGGCCCTGGTCACGGGCTGCAAGGGAGAGGCCCCGCTCGCGAGCGTCGAGCTCGCGCCGGACCACCCCGATGCCCGTCGTGCCCTGGATCAGCTGAGCGAATCGCTTTCGGGCATCGACTTCGTCGGGCCGGTCTGCGATCGGCGGCTTGGAGAAGCCGACCCCCTCGGCGCGCTGCTCCAGCGTCTGGATCCGGCCGACGGCAATCTGATTCCCGCCGTTCAGGCGCGCATGGCGCGGGACTTCCAGGCCGGTGAGCTGCTCGATATCGACGGCTGGAAACTCAGTGTGAGCGAGTGCCTGCTGCTGGCCGGCGCCGCGCGACTGCAGGGCTTGAGCGAGCCGCGCCTGACCGAAGCAAGCGGCTTCAGCGATGCCGAATTCATCCAGATCGAGCGCTGGGGACCCGACGCGACGATCGAGGGTGAGATCTTCAACCCGATCGGCAATGGACGCGGTGGGTTCTGGCTGCGTGTCAATGGTGACGTCAATGGTTCCATGCGACTGGAACTCGACGGCGTCGAACTCGCGACGCACTTCGAACTTGGCGTGATCACGGCCAGCCTCGAGCCTGAATACATGGACGAGGTCATTCATCGTCCGGGCGCCTATGAGCTGGCGCTGCTGGACAAGTCGCGCCGACTCCGGCAGACGGTCGGGGTTCTGACGGTGGCCGAGCGGCCACCGCCTGCCATTCTGGACGATGGCACCGAGTCGACCGTGTTCTGCCAGCTCGGACAATGGGGGCCGGACGTCGCCGTCGAGGGGGAGGCCTTCAACCGCCAGCCCGATGGTGCCGCCGGGTTCTGGGTGCACGTGGGCTGTGCGCCGCGGAGCGCGGTGCTCGAGCTCGACGGTGTGGTCCTGCGGACCACGGTGCGTCCCGGCCTGGTCACGGCGCGGGTCGAGCATTTCGCGGAACTGGGTCGCGGTGAGCATCCTCTGGTGCTGGTGGATCCGGTCTCGGGCGAGCGCCTCAAGGTCGGCGATCTCACCATCCAGTAGGTCTGCGAACAAAGGCGATGGCCGTTGGACCTTCGGTGAGCTCCCGGCCCGAGCTCCGCTCTGGTTAGGAGCCGATCCAGCCCTCATAATGGGCGGCGGAACCTCTGACCGGAATCGGACTCGATAAGCGCATGGCTGTCAGTATTTTCGACCTGTTCAAGATCGGCATCGGACCTTCGAGCTCGCACACCGTAGGGCCGATGCGCGCCGCCTGTATCTTTCTCGATCGCCTGGCCGATGCCGGCGTCTTCGATCGCGTCGAGCGGGTGCGGGTGGACCTGTTCGGCTCCCTGGGTCATACGGGCCGGGGGCATGGCACCGACCGGGCCGTCCTGCTGGGTCTTGAAGGCGAGCAGCCGGACAAGGTCGACCCCGACCACATCGAGCCGCGCATCGCCCAGATCGGCGAGACTGGCCGACTCCGTCTGGCCAGCCAGCGCGACATCCCCATCGACCTGCGCCAGGATCTGATCTTCCACAAGCGTCAGACCCTGCCGTATCACCCCAATGGCATGCGCTTCACGGTCTACGACGGTGACGGCGAGGTGCTGCTCGAGCGCGACTACTATTCGGTCGGTGGTGGCTTCGTGGTCAATGCGGACGACGCGGCGGCAGACCGGATCATGCCGGACACCACGGCGCTGAAGTACCCGTTTTCCAGTGGCGATGAGTTGCTTGCCATCTGCGAGGCCGAGGGGCTTCGGATCTCCGACGTGATGCTGGCCAACGAGCAGGCCTGGCGCAGCGAAGACGAGGTTCGCGAGGGCATCCTCGCCCTGTGGCAGGCGATGAAGGACTGTGTGCAGCGCGGTCTGGAACAGACCGGTCATCTGCCGGGCGGGCTCAAGGTCCTGCGCCGTGCGCCGACCCTGTTCCGCAAGCTCAAGCACCGTTCGGAAAAGGACAATCTCGATCAGCTCGACTGGATCAACCTCTATGCCCTGGCGGTCAACGAAGAGAACGCCGCCGGCGGTCGGGTCGTGACCGCGCCCACCAACGGGGCCGCCGGCATCATCCCGGCCGTGCTGCACTACTACCGCCGCTTCGTCTCCGGCGCGGACGAAGAGGGCGTGATCGAATTCATGCTGACGGCTGGAGCCGTCGGTCTCCTGTACAAGGAAAACGCTTCGATCTCGGGCGCCGAAGTGGGTTGTCAGGGCGAGGTCGGGGTGGCCTGTTCGATGGCTGCCGCCGGATTGACCGCGGCCCTGGGCGGCACCATGAGCCAGGTCGAGAACGCCGCCGAAATCGGCATGGAGCACAACCTGGGCCTGACCTGCGATCCGGTCGGCGGACTGGTCCAGATTCCCTGCATCGAACGCAACGCCATGGGCGCGGTGAAGGCCGTCAACGCCACCCGCATGGCGATGGCCGGTGACGGCAAGCACCGGGTCAGCCTGGACAAGGTGATCAAGACCATGCGCGACACGGGCCGCGACATGAAGACCAAGTACAAGGAAACCTCGCGCGGCGGTCTGGCGGTCAACGTGATCGAATGTTGAGCGGGAAGGGTTCAGGGTCAAGGGCTCAGGTTTCAGGGGTGCTCGCTTCTCGGTTCCTGCTGATCATTGCCCTGCTGGGCTCCGGTGCTTGCTGGGCGCAGACGATCTACTCCTGGACCGACGAGAACGGAATCACCCATTTCACCGACCGCCGGCCGGTCACCGAGCAGGAGGTGACGGTGCAGCGCTCGGTGGCGCGGCAGCCGGAGAGCCTGCTCGAGATGGTCGAGGCGGGCACGCCCGAGGCGCCGGTCTGGAAGTTTCGCAATCGAAGCCAGGGACCGCTGGGTGTGCGGGTCTGGCTGGAAGACGCCGAAAACGTGGTCAGCTATCCGGAGTTGCCGGCCGATTTCGTGCTGCCGGGTGGTGCCGTCGAGGAGCTGGTCACGATCGGCGCCTTCGACCCGCGCAAGCCCTGGCGCTATCGCATCCTGTCCGAAGCCGCGCCTGGCGACCCGCGCGCCGTGCACGCGCCGACGCGCCCCTATCGGCCGCCCTTCGCGACCAATGAGCGCTTCATCATCGGCCAGGCCTTCGGCGGCGAGTACAGCCACGACACGCCGGCTTCGGCACATGCCGTCGACATCCCGATGGAGGTCGGCACGCCGGTGCATGCGGCCCGCGGCGGCGTGGTGATGGACGTTGCGCGCTGGTTCGCCCGCTCCGGCACCGACCTGAAGCGCGACGGACCGCGCGCCAACTACATCCGCATCCTGCACGAAGACGGCAGCATGGCCGTCTACGCCCATCTTGACTACGAGGGTGTGCTCGTGCGCCCGGGTGATCGCGTCCGGCGCGGCCAGATGATCGGCCGCTCGGGCAACACCGGTTTCTCCACCGGCCCCCATCTGCACTTCGTCGTCCAGCTCAACCGCGACATGAAGCTCTACTCCGTGCCCTTCGAGTTCAGCGATGAAACCGGGCAGGGCGTCACTCCCGAGCCGGGCCTGCTTCTGAAGGCCGTCGACTGATCGTCATCGAGCCGTGCTGGGCGACCAATGTCGGGCTTCGATCGGGCGGTAGGTCGGGCCCACGCGCCCGACGGACCATGCTGAATCAATCTCCGTCAATCGCGCCAGCCCAAGGCCGACGCCGAGCTCGGCTGCGATATCCGTGCGTCGGGTTTCCGGCGATGTCTGATTTCTCGCGCCGTCGGGTTGGCGGAGAATTCGGGTACATGGACCGTCGGCCACGTGGGGCCGACCTACGGGGGGCTTCGATCGGACAGTAGGTCGGGCCCACGCGCCCGTCGGACCATGCTGAATCAATCTCCGTCAATCGCGCCAGCCCGGAGCTGACTCCGAGCTGGGCTGCGATATCCGTGTGTCGGGTTTCCGGCGATGTCTGATTTCTCGCGCCGTCGGGTTGGCGGAGAGTTCGGGTACATGGACCGTCGGGGACGTGGCCCCGACCTACGGGGGGCTTCGATCGGGCGGTGTCGTTGTCTGGGGTCTGGAATTTAGACTTGACTCTAATTAGATAATTAGCTAAATTACGAATCATGAGCCAGGTACTGAAAGCCATTTCCGACCCGACGCGACGCAAGGTGCTCGAACTGCTGCGGCGTGGACCGATGACCGCCGGCGAGCTCGCCGAGCATTTCGAGGTCTCGAAGCCGACCATGTCGACGCACTTCAAGGTGCTGAAGGAGGCCGATCTGGTGCGGGCCGAGAAGCATGGCACCTCGATCACCTACTCGCTGAAGATGTCGGTGCTCGAAGAGGCCCTGATGGGTCTCGCCAAGGCCTTCGGAATTCAGGCTGCCGCCGATTCCGCCGTCGATCCCGACCCTGCGGGTCTGGACGCTGAGCATCCCAAGGAGAATTGAACATGAATCCACTGAAACTTCGAATGATCGCCTTCCAGGTGCTGGTCTTCCTGGCCCTGGCCTTCGGCACCCTGGCCTGGATCGCCCGGCCGGAAGGCGCGCTGATCTGGTTGCTGGGCATGCTGTCGCTGCCTGCAGCCTGGGTTGGCCTGAACCTGTTCGGTGCGATGCCGAAGAAGGACAGCCAGGAAAGGCGGGTGGTGCTCAACAGCCTGGTGGGTGCTGGCCTGCTGATCGCCGGCGCACTGGGCGCCTGCGCCCTGGGATCGACCGGCGTCATGGACGAAAGCTGGATTGTCCGCTACGCGATGATCAGCAATGCCCTGGTGCTGGTGATCATCGGCAATGGCCTGCCCAAGAAGATCGAGACCGCCTGCCGTTCGAGTCGCAGTCTGGGCCTCCAGCGTCTGTTTGGCTGGACCTTCGTGCTCGTGGGTCTGGCGCTGGTGATCCTGTGGCTGCTTCCGCTCAGCGAGAATCTGGCCTGGATCGTGAGCGGCGTGCTGTACGCCGCCCTGGCGATCATTGTCCTGATCGGTTTACTGCGTGGACGAACCGGCCCGAGTGAAGCCCTCTGACGCGCAGCAAGCCACCACATGAATCGATCCCATTCAAGGAGAGTCCAATGATCCAATGCTGCAGAAATTCAAGCTCTCGTCGGACCCTGGCCTTCGCCCTGCTGGCCGCGGCCGCCCAGATCGGCATGGCCCTGATCGTCAGCGGCTGGGTCTGATTCCTTGCACGAACCGGGGCCGTCGCCCCGGTTCGTTATGATGGGCGCTGATCCTTCTACGGCCAGCCCGCCATGACGCCATCTCAGCATCTGATCCTGGCCTGCGCCAGCCTCGCCATCCTGACCTTCCTGATCGGATTCCGACTGCTGTTCGTCCGTATCGGGGAAATGAAGGCCAATCGCATCGCGCCGCAGTCCGTCGCCCTGTCCGGTCAGGCTGCCGACCGCTACGAAGACACGCGCGCCTCGGACAACTTCAAGCACCTGTTCGAGCTGCCGGTGCTGTTCTACGCGCTCTGCGCCCTGGCGGTGGGTAGCGGGACGATTCCGAGCTGGCTGCCGATCGCTGCCTGGGGCTTCGTTGCCCTGCGCGTGATCCACAGTCTGATCCAGTGCAGCTACAACCGCGTCATGCACCGCTTCTACGTCTTCATCGCCGGCTATCTGCTGCTGTTCGCGATGTGGATCGGCTTCGCCTTGAACGCGCTCTGATTCAGAGGCTCAGTCGCAGTCGACCAGCATCGGTCGGGCCAGGCGCTCGATCGGATAGCTGGTCGAGGGGAAGTCCGGGTCGCTGCTGGTGAACTGGATGCTGCCGGACTGATCGTCCTGGAAAATCATCTGCAGCGTGCCGATGGGCAGGTTGTCGATGAACTCGGTGCCGCCGGGCATGAGAAAGCCGGTGTCCTGCGGTCGGTACAAGGGGTCGATGGTCAGCGTATTGCCGTCGAACTGACCATCGCCGGTCATCCAGACCTGCCAGTCACCGGCCCGCTCGAGCAGGCGTTCGTCATTGGTGCCGGGCGGCGTATAGGTGAACCAGTAGACGACGCCTCGCCCGTCTTCGATCACTTCGACGACGAAGCCCTCGCCGCTGCGTTCGGGATCGAACCAGGCGCCGGAGATCCATTGATGCGCCTGCTGGTTCTCGCAGTTCGTCCCGGCCAGGCGGCTGAGTTGAATGTGGTCCGAACGCCGTCCGATGTCCGGCTGCGGCGGCCAGGTGATCTGGATGTCGCCTGGTTGCGCGATGTCGTAGCCGGTATAGGCGAGGCTGAACTCGGCGTGCAGGAGCGAAGGGCCCGTCCGGTCCAGGCGCAGGGCGCCGCCCCTGACCAGCGGGAACTCCAGATCGCTCAGGCCCAGGTCGAATTCGCCGCGTGTCCGGAGCAAGGGCTGGAAACGGGCCGTTGTCCCGGTGGCGCCCCCGGAGTTGAACAACCAGAGCTGGCGGTTGTTCGAGATGTGCGAGAACCAGTAGACCAGCGGCGTGCCGTCCTCCAGCAGCATCAGCGAGAAGCCCTCGCCCGATCGCCGCGGATCGAACCAGCTTCCGCTGACCGAGGGATCCAGCGGCAGACGCGCCTGATTCAGGCACTGCGCCGGGTCGCCGCCCCAGTGGCGCTCGGCGATCCATTCGCCCAGCTGCGGGTCATCGATCTGCAGTTCGGTCCAGCATAGATTGAAGGAAGTGACTTCTCGGTCTTCGAACCAGGCCGGGTCGAGCTCGCCGCTGAAGTCGTTGTCGGCCAGCCACAGGCCGAGTCCGGTGAAGAAGGCGGCGGCTGAGGGCGCGGGTAGGTCGGGGTCCAGGGCATGGACCGCCGCTTCGATACTGCCTTCGAGCCGATTGTCGTTGAGGTTCAGGAAAAGCAGGCGCAGGCGGTCTGCCCACAGCGCAGGAATGGTCCCCGAGAACCCATTACCGGAAAGATCCAGCACTTCCAGCCGCCAGACCGGGAAGAGATGCGCATCCAGCGGTGCTGGGACGGGGAGATTGCCGTCGAACTGGTTGTCGTTCATGAGGACGACACGCGGGTAAACCGGCAAGGCGCTGAGCGGGCCGGAAATGGCGTTGTCCGACAGGTCCAGGACAAAGTCCGGCAGGGTCACGCCGCGTTCGAAGTAGTCCAGCACCTGGGTGCCGAATTCACCGGTCAACCCGTTGCCCGACAGATTCAAGGAATCGAACTCGAACAGACCGGGCCAGTATTCCTCGCCACAGGTCACGCCATACCAGTCGCACCAGTGCACGTCCGGGTCCAGCCAGCCGTCGTTGTTGATCCAGTTGTCACCGTCCAGGGCTTCGTAGAGCGCGGGCAGCAGGAAATCATCCGGCTGCGGCGGGGGCGGCGAAAGGGCCATCAATGGTATGGATGGCAGCAAGGCCAGGGCGGCGAGTGTGAGGCGGGTGCTTCTGAATATGCCCATTGGACTTGTCCCTCCAGGTGCAGACCTGTTCGTTGTGTGAGACCCCGGTGTCATTCGGGTCAGTAGCAGTCGGCCAGCCGCGGTCGGGCGAGCTGGACGATGTCGTAGCTTCCTGCGCCGTAGTCCGGGTCATGACTTTCGTAGCTGATTCGCCCCTGGTCTCGGTCGGTGAACTCGATGGTCAGGCTGCCCCAATCGGAGAACGACACGTCTTCCGGGTTGTCCTCGGACCAGAACTGCCCACCCCTGGGCTCGAGCATTTCCGGGATTTCCAGGCGCGAGCCCTCGAAGGGGGCCTGCCCGATCAACCAGAGTTGATTGCCGCTCGCTTGCGCTTCGTGCGTGAACCAGTAGACCAGGCCATCTCCCGAGGTGGTGACTTCGATGACGAATCCCTCGCCGCTCCGCCAGGGATTGAACCAGGCACCGGAATAAATCTGCTGGTCCAACTGCGTGTCACAGGTCGATCCCGCCAGTCGGGTCAGTTGTACGGGCTCAACCCGCTCGGAAATATAGGCTCCCCAGCACTCCAGCGGATGGCCCACGCCTGGGCAGGCGATGCCCGGTGGAAACGGTGGCCGCCATCCCTCGACGGTCAGCAGCAGCGATTCATCGGCGGCGCGCTCGAGCCAGATGGATCGTGTGCTGTCCTTGCGCAGCAGGTCGCCGCCGTTTCCGAAGCGGCCGGAGGTGGTCAGGAACTTGTTGAAGTGAACGCCCGAATCGGTGATGGACGCCGTTGCCAGGTGCCAGACCGGGCCCGGGGTGCCCGTGCCCGAGGCGCCATAGCCGAACCAGTAGACGAGCAGCTCCCAGTCCGTCGTCAGCATCATGGAAAAACCCTCGCCGGCCGTGCCTGGATGGAACCAGCTGCCGCTGAAGGTGCGGTCCAGGGCGGGCTCGCGGGTGGCTTGGCAGGCTTCGAATCCGCCACCACGGTGCACCGCATCGATGGTCTCCAGGGGCAGTGAATCGGGCGCGCTGAGCTCGTTGCCACAAAGATCCAGCGCGGCGGTGCCGTTCAATCCTAAATTCAAGAAGTGGTTGTAGATCGCCCGGTCGAAGTATTCCCAGGGGACGTTCGAAGGCAGCTCGCCAGTGAATCGGTTGTTTCTGGCAAACAGCGCGACTTTGCCGATCTCGGCGAACCGGAGGCTTGAGAAGGCGGGCGCGATGTCGCCGGGGATGTCGTTGTTCGAAATGTCGAGTTCCTGCAGCTCGAGGCTGGAAAGCCAGGCGGGCAGCGGTCGCGTAAAACCATTGGACGCCAGGCGCAGGATGCTTGCCGCCGAATCAAGCGGCAGATGCTCCGGCCAGAACGGACCGAGCCAGTTCGAGCTCAGGTCAAGCTCGGTCAGTGCCGGCGGGTCCGCCTCGTCCAGCGGCCAGCTTGCGATCGTGTTCTGCGACAGGTCCAGGGTCTGCAGCGCCGGGAAGTCCGTCAGGCTGATCGGGATCACATCGTGGATGCGGTTGTCGGCCAATCGCAGCGTGGACATCGTCATCGGCCAGTCGCGCTCCACGGCGAGGGCGTACGAAAGGTTGTTGGTGGAAAGATCCAGATGAACAACGTGCGCCAACCATTCGTCCGGTGGCAGCCAGCTCAGGAGGTTGCTGGACAGATCGATGAGAAAGACGGTTGCCGATGGCGGTCCCGGGAGCACTTCGTCGCCGAAACCCCTGATCCTGTTCAAACTCAGATCGATGGATTCCAGAGGCGTGAGTAGCAGTGTTCGGGGAACCGTCCCCGTGATCTTGTTGGCGCGCAGGTGGAGCGATATAAGGTGCGGCAGGCCCCCCAGGCTGGTCGGGAGTTCGCCCGACAGGTTGTTCGATTCCAGGCGAAGTCTGGTGACGACCTCGTCTTCGATGGCCGGGTCAGGGTGGCTCTGGCATTCCACGCCATACCAATCGCATTCCGTGCCGACCGGGCCCAGCCAGGAGTAGTTCTTCGTCCATCGGTCGCCGTTGGTCGCCTGATAAAACTCGATCAGGACATCGCGCTCCGCTGCCGAGACCTGTGCCTGGGTGCTCAGGGGCAGCGTGGCGGCCAGGGCCAGCAGGGTCGGGATCAGCTTTTGCATGACGGGCTCGCAGTCGGTTCGGATCGAATCGCGAAGAGCTGACAGCGATGGGGCACTTGCGCACGGCTAAAGGCCGCGGGTCGTTCCTGTGACGTCCCGCCCCGGTCTACCTACTCAACGCCCCGCCAGCCTAGCGGATGGGGCGTTGGGTGGACGTTAAATGGCCTTGCTCAGTCGCAGCTGGCCAGCATCGGTTGGGCCAGGCGCACGAGGGAGAACTGTCCGCTGCCGAATTCACTGCGGCTACTGGCGAACGCGGCCTCGACCGAGCTTTCATCGCCGAAGTTCAGCTCGAGGCTGCCCCAGTCGCTCAGCACGATGTCACCGCTCTCGAAGCCCGGTCCATACACGCCGCCCGTGGGCTGATAGAGGGTCTCGATCCGGAGTCGCTCACCGTCGAAGCGCCCGTCGCCGGTCAGCCAGACCTGCTGGCCCGAGCCATCGGCCGTGTAGGTGAACCAGTAGACGACCGCGCGATCGTCACTGAGCGCTTCGATGATGAAGCCTTCGCCGCTGCGCTCGGGGCTGAACCAGGCGCCGCTGGTCCATTGCATTTGCGCTTGATTGTCACAGCGCGTCCCGGCCAGGCGAGTCAGCTGGATCTGGGGGCTGCGATCGGAGATCGAACTGACCGGGCAGGGCAGGGGGATGGGGTCGCCTTCTTCCGGCGGCAGGCCGTCGAAGGGCGGGCAGCCACTGTAGTCGAGGAAGACGCGCTCGAACTGCATCACCCCATCGCCGAGGCGATCCATGCGCAGGCGCGCCACCGATCGCAGGGCGGGCTCGTCCTCGACCATGCGCAGGCCCACGTTGAAATCACCGCGGGTCTCGATCAGCGTGGGCCAGTTCAGGTGTTTCTCGCCGCTGCGGCCCACTTCGAAGAACCACAGCTGCTCACCATCGCGGTCGTAGGTGAAGCTGTAGACCAGCGGGGCGCCGTTGTCGAGGAGCATCAGGCTGACGCCTTCGCCGGAACGTGCCGGAGAGAACCAGGATCCGCTGACCGAGGCATCGATGGCTACGCGCTCGCGATTCAGGCAGCCCTGCCAGCCTGGGCCGGCCACATGATGCCGATCGATGAAATCGACCAGGCCCTCATCCTCGACGATCAGGTCGTTCCAGCACAGGTTCAGGCCGCCACCGGAGGCCGGCAGGTCGGTTTCCCATAGGGTGGTCGACGCCACCGTGGGTGAGAGCGTGCCACCGAAAAGGTTGTCCTGGAGATAGAGCTCGCCGCCGTTGGCCTTGCGGATCGCTGCAAAGGCGTTTTCGATGCCTCCTTCGAGCTGGTTGTTCGACAGGTCGAGAACGCTCAGGGCCATCCGATCCCAGTCCGCCGGCACCTCGCCCCGGAACTCGTTACCGGACAGGTTCAGGTAGGACAGGCCGTGGAAATAATCCGGCGGCAGAGTGCCGATCAGACGGCCCGCGGTGACCTCGGGCAGCGAGCCGCCGAGGAAGTTGCGGGACAGGTCGACGAAACTGATCCAGAAGGGAATCCGGTCCAGGCTGCCGGTCAGGGCGTTGCCGCTCAGATCCAGGCGCTCGAACATGAAGTGGATGAGATCGAGGTCGTTGATCGATCCGCTCAGGTTGTTGTCCGGCAGACTCAGGCCCGAAAAGACCGGGCTGCCGAACTCGTTGTTGCAGACTACGCCATACCAATCGCACATCGGTACGCTCGAGTCCAGCCAGCCGTCGTTGCGCTTCCAGTCCTCGCCGCCGGTGGCCATGTAGAACTGCACCAGGGCGCTGGTGGGTTCGGGCGGTGGCGGGCTGAGCGCGGAGGCGGGACTGCCGGTGAAGAAGCTGGCGGCCAGGATGGCGGCGCTGATGGCCGGGATTCGCATGCTGGAACTCATGATCGACCTCGTTCCTCTGGATTGGGTCCCCCTGGACCTCCTGATGCTAACGGGCGCCTTTCACACAAGTCAAATGCAGCGGCTGGGCCGGGCAAGCCCACCGCCTGCCTTATAATTGCGCGGTTTACCCGCAGCAGTCGATCCCGTGAGCAAGCTTTCCGAACAAGTCGCGCGCCGGCGCACCTTCGCCATCATCTCCCACCCCGACGCGGGCAAGACGACCCTGACCGAGAAGTTCCTGCTCTTCGGCGGTGCCATCCAGCTGGCCGGTTCGGTCAAGTCGCGCAAGGCTTCGCGGCACGCGACCTCGGACTGGATGGAGATGGAGAAGGAGCGCGGCATCTCGATCACCTCCTCGGTGATGCAGTTCCCCTACAAGGAACGCGTGGTCAACCTGCTCGACACACCGGGCCACGCCGACTTCTCGGAAGACACCTACCGCGTGCTGACCGCCGTCGATTCCGCCCTGATGGTGATCGACTGCGCCAAGGGTGTCGAGGAGCGGACGATCAAGCTGATGGAAGTCTGTCGCATGCGCGACACGCCGATCTTCACCTTCATCAACAAGCTCGACCGCGAGGGCCGCGAGCCGATCGAACTGCTCGACGAGGTCGAGAACGTGCTCGGCATCGAGTGCGCGCCGGTGACCTGGCCGATCGGCATGGGACGACGTCTGAAGGGCATCTATCATCTGCTGCGCGACGAGATTCATCTGTACGAGTCCGGCAAGAACTACATGCGCCAGGAGCCGCGCGTGATCCAGGGCCTGGAGAGCGCGGAAGCCGACGAGGTGCTGGGGCCGATGGCGGCCGAGCTCCGCGATGAGATCGAACTGGTCAAGGGCGCCAGCCACGACTTCGATCTGGACCGTTACCTGAAGGGCGAGCAGACGCCCGTCTTCTTCGGCTCGGCCCTGAACAACTTCGGCGTGATTCCCCTGCTCGATGAATTCGTCGAGTACGCGCCCCAGCCCCAGCCGCGTGCGACCCTGGGCCGGACCGTGGACCCCAACGAAGACAAGCTGACCGGCTTCGTCTTCAAGGTGCAGGCCAATATGGATCCGGCCCACCGCGACCGCATGGCCTTCATGCGCGTCTGCTCGGGCGTGTTCGAGAAGGGCATGAAGCTGCACCATGTGCGCTTGGGGAAAGAGCAACGCACGCACGGCGCCCTGACCTTCATGGCCGACGAGCGTGCCACGGCCGAGTACGCCTACCCCGGCGACATCGTCGGCCTGCACAACCACGGCACGATCGGCATCGGTGACACCTTCACCGAGGGCGAAGCCCTGCAGTTCGCCGGCATTCCGAGCTTCGCGCCGGAACTGTTCCGCCGGGTGCAGCTGCGCGATCCCCTCAAGCTGAAGGCCCTGACCAAGGGCCTGACCCAGCTCTCCGAAGAAGGCGCCACCCAGTTCTTCAAGCCGATCGTGGGCAATGACCTCGTCCTCGGCGCGGTCGGCATGCTGCAGTTCGACGTCGTCGCCTATCGCTTGATGGCCGAGTACAAGGTCGAGGCCCGCTTCGAGGCGGTCAACGTCGCGACCTGCCGCTGGGTCAGCTGCGACGACGAGCGTGCGCTGGAGAAATTCCGCAACAAGAACGAGCAGTACCTGGCCGAAGACGGCGGCGGACAGCTGGTCTACCTGGCGCCGACGCGGGTCAATCTGCAGCTGGCCCAGGAGCGCCACCCGGAGATCACCTTCCGCGCCACCCGCGAAGTCAGCGTCTACGTCGACACCGACTGAGTTCCTTCGCCGCTGCGTAACGGCGCAGCGGCATTCGACAGCACCCCTCGACGCTGGTTAAGATCGGGCCAGGCACGCGGTAGGTGCCGCACGCTGAGCCTCGGGGCGATCGTGCGGCCAGGTCAGGGGACATCGTCATGCGCCGGGATCTCGACGGTTGGATCAGCGAAACCTATGCCTCGGTCTTCGATCCGGAGGCTTTCTTCCATCAATTCCAGCAGCTGGCTGAACGATTCGATGCGCCCGTGTGCGCGCTCCACATCGAACGACCCGGCCAGAAGCAGCTCGGCTTCACCTGCGGCGTCGACCTCGAGGCCGTGGCTTCGGACTATCCCCACTTCGACAACCTCTGGCTCGAGCGTGGCCTGCCCGAACTGATGCGCGATGGCATCACCCATGACGGCCACCACACGCCGTTGAAGGAGATGCAGCGGACCGACTATCACCGCTACTTGCTCAAGCCCCTGGACCTCGATCACAGCATGGGCGTGCTCTGCGATGCCCGCGCGGACGGCAGCTTCGCGATGCTGAGCCTGAGCCGGTCGCAGCGTATCGGTCAGTTCCAGGACGATGAACTGAAGCGCTTCAAGGGCCTCCAGCCGCATCTCCAGGCCATGGTCCAGATGTTCGGCCGGGCTTGCGAAATCGGCCAGCGAATCAGTGAACTTCGCGCGCTGATGGATCGCAGCATCGACGGCATGCTGCGACTCGATGCTGACGGCCGCATCGTCGAAGCAAACGAGCAAGCGGAGATGTTTCTGGAGGAGGAAGGCTTCGTTCGTCGTGGGCCCCGTCAGCGTTTCGAACTAGTGGATCCGCTCGCCCGACGGTGGCTGCAATCCTTCACCCCCTCCGAAGCGCCCGCGGAGCGAATCCTTCGTGATCCGGAGGGCTCGGCGGCCTTGATGATTCGCATCGAGGCGGTGCCCTCCGGCTTGCCGCTGGCCGACCGGCGACGGCCGAGCTTTCTGGTGATTCTGAAGCCCCTGCGACCCGAGGTCGACGGGTGTGCCGCCAGGCTGCGCGAACTGTTCGACTTCACGCCGCGCGAGGCCGAACTCGCGATCGAACTGGCCCGATGCTTCACACTGCCGGAGGCCGCTGGCCGGCTGGGCATGCGCCACGAGACGGCCCGTTCTCACCTCAAGCGCTGCTTCCAGAAGATGGGCGTGGCCGGCCAGGCGGAGCTGATCGCCATCATTCGGGACACGTTGGTCGTCGCGACGCGCGCCTGAACCCGGAACTCTTTCTCCATGCCAGCGCCCGACGATCGTGCGGGCGGCCTTGTGGATCCTGACTCCCCCGATCGGGGGATGCGTCCCCCTGACTTCGGATTCTATCGTCAGGGCCAGGACCTGACTGAACCCAAGGAGAACGAGATGATGGATCGAATGGCAGCCGCCATCGTGCTGATCGCAGGCGTGGTGATCGGGCCCGCGGCCGTCGCCGCCTGTCCGAATGACATTTCCGAGACGGCCTCCCGTCTCCACTTCCCCGAGATGCAATCCCAGGCGCGGAGCATGAACCATCAGCAGATGCTGGCTCGCGCTGGTGGGGATCACGCGATGCTGATCAGCATGCTGCGCACCAGTATCCAGCAGGCCGATGCGGCGATCGATCAATCCACGCAGGCGCTGCAGCAGCTGGGCGTGGCCGTCCGGCCTTCGCTGGACGGCGGCAGCTCGGTGGGTGGGCAGCACCAGCGGGCGCTGGCCATGGCGATGGACGCGCGCTCGATCGGTCAGGCCTGGCTGGAGGTGGCGCGTTGTCACGCCGGTCGTCGCTGATGGTTTGGAGCCGTGGGGCCCGGGTCGGCCAGCGGGTGCTTGTCGCCATGCTGTCGATGCTGATCGGGGTGCCGGTCGCCTTCTCTCCGCAGGCCGCGGCGCAGGACCCCTTGAACGAGCTGCAGGGCATGACCGGCATGACGCCCGCACAGATGCAGGCGCTGAGCGAACGCTGCGCCCGCCGCCACGGTCGTGATTACGATGCCGCATCGCGCTGCGTGATGGATGCGATGGCCGCCGCCAGGGACCGCCACGCGGCAGCATCGAGCCCGCCGCCGAGGGCAGCACAGCGGTCGGCGCCATCGCGCGAACGCGCCCCAGCTGCCTCCGCCATCGCGCCACGGCTCGGACACTGCGTCACCGTCGCTCGCGATGAAGCCTGGGGTGGCACTTCCTTCATGGACAACCACTGTGCCCACGAGGTGTCCGTGCGCTGGTGCTTCGGCAATACGACCACGGGTTGTGAAACCGGGACCAGCGCCGGCTCGATCCCCGCCAATGATCGCTCGACGATCTACTACGATCGCCCGGAGTACGACGACCTGGCCTTCATCTTCTATGCCTGCGACAGCCGCCATCCCGGCTGCTTCGACACGCTCAACGAGTACGCGCGCAACCTGGATCGGGTGAGCCGGCGATGAGCCTTGCAGGCGGCTTGCTCCGACTCAGTCGGCCTGAACGCGCTGCAGGTAGAAGCGGTCCGTCAGGCCTTCGAGGAAGTGCATCGGATCGTCGCTGCCGCGCCTCTGGCGATCGGGCCGTGGCAGGCTGCCGTCGGCAGCGTAGCGGAAGACGCCCCAAGGCTCACCGTTGATGCCGACGCGGACTTCATAGGCCCCGGCCTCGGTCAGGGCGCTGGCCGGCACAAAGCCATCGTCGGTGGCTGATCGCAGACTGAATTCATGGGCCACCCACCAGGGCTTCGCCTGGACGATGCTGGCCGGGCGCGAGGCGCCGGCGTTGTGGCCGTGCTGGGCGACAAGTTCTCCATTTCGATAGACCTCGATGACGACCACCTGATCCGTCCATTGCCAGGGCCGGGCCTCGGCATCGCGCAGGAACAGGTTGAAGGTCGGGGCTTGACTCAGGTTCCCGTTGGGGACGTAGACATATGCCCACTCGGACCATGGCCCTTCGAGCAGGTAATGGCCTTGCTCGTAGGGGCTGGCCCCGCCGGAGGCGACGAGCTCGAAATCCATTGCCCAGAAGGCCTGGCCATCGAGGGTCCAGGTGGCGGTGTAGGCGCCCGGCGCGAGCGGGGCGGGGTCGGAATTGTTGACGGCCTGGCCGACCCAGATCGGAAAGGCTTCGCGCCGGGCCTCCCATTGCACGGTCTGGACCACATTCCCGGTCGCGTCCGTGATCTGGCTGGTCAGGAAGGCGCCTGTATTCGGGTTGTAGGCCGCGATGTGCTGCGGGTCATTGAAGTCGGGCAGGAAGGCGAAGCGGACGCGCTCGAAGAAGCGCAGCTTGCCCTGCTCCCAGACCACCTGATCGGACATGGATTTGAGCAGGTCCGAGAAGAGCAGCGAGGGGTGGGGCGCGGCCGGGTCGATGGCCACGCCGTGCGGGCTGCGGAGCTCGTCGGCGGACACGGGGCGAATCAGCAGGCCGAGCAGGGTCAGGCAGGCGAGGGTGCGAAGGGACATGGTGATCTCCTTGGGTCTCGAGGGGGTTCAGTGGGTCCTAGGGGCTCTCGAAGCGGTCGCCGAAGATGGCGTCGTCGAAATCGAAGCGGGCGATGTACTGGCGTGGGCCGTTGAGGGTGAGGCCGATCACCGGATCGTCGCAGCCGAACTGGCAGTCGCCTTCCCAGGCGACGAAGCTCGATCCCTCGGCCGGAATCGCTTCCAGCACGACGACGCTGCCGGCTTCGAAGTGACCGGTGCAGTTGTAGTCGGGGCAGTCCATGCCGTAGGTCGAATTGACGCTGACCACCCGGCCTTCGCCGGTGCCGGCCAGTTGGATATCGATCGGATGGGTGGCGGTGGTCGTGAAGGTCGCCAGTACGACTCTGTTCTGGTCGAGGTCGACCTCGCACTCGGCGCTGCCGCTGCAGTCGCCATCCCACTGGGCGAACACCGAGCCCGGCTCGTTCAGCCAGCGCAGGTCCACCGTGTCGAACTGCTGGGCGAAGCTCGAGCAGCTGCCGGTGCAGTCGATGGCCGGGACCGGGTCGGAAAACACCCGCCCACTGCCGGAGACGCTGATGTCCAGGGTGCGGCCCTCGCGGTTCTCGAAGGCGCCGATGTCGCAGGCGGCCGTCAGCGCGGGATTGCCGTCGATCGGGTCGCCACCGGCGTCGGGGACGAAGCGGTTCCGGTCCAGATCCAGCACCACCGGAAAGGCCGTTTCATCCCGGCAGTCGCTGCGCGGCCAGGCGTCGACGGCAGTGCTGCCGGCCCCGAAGCGGATGCGCCAGGGCTTGAGGAGATCACCCGTTGCCTCGCGCAGGGCATGGACGGCGATGGGGTCCTCGAAAGCCATGCCCTGACCGTCGGACAGGACCAGCTCGCAGGCGCTGACCACCTGGCCGCCGTCGGACACGGTGAGGTTGTGGTTGATCGAGGCCAGGCTGGTCTGGCTGGTATCGCTCTGGCCGAAATTGCAGGCAGGAGCGTTGGCCACCGGGATGAAGAGATTGCCGACCAGGCGATGCTGGCCCGTGCTCCAGTCGCTTGCATAGGACAGGTCGGTCGCCAGGCCCGCCGGCTGGCCCTCGTCCTGGCTCGCCAGGTTGCCGGCCCAGGTGTTGCCGACGAGGGTCGATGGCAGGGTCGACAGGAAGGGGACGATCGGCGAGACGTTGACGGCCGCCGAGGATCCGCTCAGGTTGTCGAGGAACAGGTTGTTGATCAGCCTCGTCGGCGTCAGCGCACTGCGGACCGCGGCGCCGATGAAGGCGCGGTTGCCGATGAAGCTGGAGCGCTGCACGTCGACCACGGCCAGGCCCGAACCGACGGCGCCGCCGCTGACATTGATGGCGCCGCCTGCGCCGTCATTGACCAGATTGTCTTCGAACAGGCTGTCGAGAACGATCAGGCTGGCGTCGATGGCGCCGGGCTCGAAATGGAGGGCGCCACCGCTAGCCTCGGCGCTGTTGCCTCCGAACTGGCTGTCGACGATGTCGACGCGGATGACTTCGGCGCTGCTGGTCGGGCTCAGGCCCAGGCTCAGCACGCCGCCGCTGCTCAGGGCGGTATTGGCAAAGAAGCCGCTGTCGCTGATGGCGATGCTCAGGTCGCTGCCATGGATGGCGTCGACGGAGCCCAGCACGCCGGAGCGGCCGGCGGAATTGCTGGTGAAACGGGATTCGCTGATGTTCAGGACCTCGAGGTCAGCGCCGAAGGCGAGAGCCCCGCCGGCGCCGGCCAGGGCCTGGCTGCTGCGGATCGTCATGTTCTGAAGGGTCAGGGTCCGGGTGCCGCTGACCAGGAGCAGGGCGCCGCCGTGGGGGTCGGGTGCTTCGGCCAGGCCATCCCGGAGGCCCAGATTGATCAGGGTCAGGCTCGCAGCGGCGGGTTGGGCCACTTCCATCACGCGGTGCAGGTTCTGGGCCGAAACGGTCAGGCGGCGTCCGCCGGAATTGTCGATGACCAGATCGGCGTCGCTGACGATCAGCGGACCCTGGCTCAGATTGATGATGGCGCCGAGGACAGTGCCGCCTTCGAAGTCATCCCAGTCGAAGCGGATCAGGTCGGCGGTGCCGCTGCTTCCCGCACTGCAGCCGCCGACGGCGGCGTTGCTGGCGCTGGCCGACAGGGCCTCTCGCAGGGAGCAGCGTGCGTCGTTGGCGATGCTGTCGCTGTTGGTGTTGACCCAGATGGTGGCGGCCAGGGCCGGGCTACCGATCAGGCATAGGAGCAGCGCGAGAGAAAGGCAGGAAAGTGTCTGGGCAGAGTGAGGGGCCAAAGCCCGTTCTTGGCGAGGAGAAATCATGGCAGAGCGACCCGAAAGTGGTTTGGGATAGCTCTAAGCAAGAACCAGGCCAGCGTCCGACGGCAATCTCGAAGAGGCTGGTTTCTTCCATCTTTTCAGTGGTTTGGGCTTAGTCTTCGGGTCCGTCGAATCGTGAATTCCACGGGCCCGCTTCTCGCTTGAGAGAATGCGTTTATCGAATCAGGGAATCGACGCTGTCGCGTGGGCCGCGGCTTCAGGGGCTCGCGATCGCACGGTCCGCTGCCAGGATCCGATGACGGAACGCCTCGGGGATGCGTGCCGTCAGTTCGCTGGCTGACGCTTCGTGGCCGCCCGTTCTGGCGAATCGCTGGGCGGCGATCAGCAACAGGGGGTGGTCACTGTCCTCGCTGGCGGAGCGGGTTTCGTTCCACAGCTCGGCGAGGGTGTCCGCGTCGAGGCGGTGGCTGATCCAGAGCGGGCCCAGGCGCGCCCGGGCGACCTGGCAATCGCCGTGCATCCAGTCGATGTTGCGGTCCAGGCGGCTCAGCGCTTCGGCTTCCAGCAGAAGCGCTTGTGCCTGTGCTGGTGGGCTCCAGCGCGCGCGAGCGACCAGCACTTCGCTGATCAGGCAACCCAATTCGCTGGGTCCTTCGTCATCGTCCACCAGGCCACTGTCCTCCAGGCCTCGGTAACTGGCCAGCGCCTGGTCCGCCAGGGCGGTCAGCGCCGGGCTCGGCGGCGTGTCGCTCAAGGCGAACCACTGACGAGCGACGCCAGCGTGGTTGATGCGCGGGCTGTCCCAGTCCGGTCGAAGTTCCATGGCGCGTTCCAGCGCCGACCTGGCCTCGCCCATGGCGGGCGCCGGGTCCTGGCCGATCAGGGCCTGCCACAGGCCCAGGGTCCACCAGTTCAGGCCGAGGGTGTTCAGGGGCGAAATGTAGTCGGGATGCTGCTCGACCAGTTCCTCCAGGCCGCGGATGATCACGGTCAGTTCCTCGGTCGGATCGCGGCCGAGCAAGGCGTCCTGGTAGGCCACATTGCCCCGGCTGGCCAGCATGTTGTGCATCAGTCGCCGGTCTCCCGGGGTCACGGCGCTGGCCGCCCGCAGCCAGTTCACGCTCTGGCGTTCGGCTTCGAGCGCGGCGCGGGAGCCTCCTTCACCGAGGCCTGCCGATGCGATGGTGCTCCAGGTCACGGCCAGATTGTTCATGACGTTGACGTCATTGGGGCGGGCCTGATGAACTCGTTCCAGCCAGCGCAGCGAGGCTTCGAGCGCCGCTTCGGGGTCCTCGCCCTCGGCCAGCTGCTTGCGGCCCAGCACCTGAAGCGCCGAACCCAGGGACAGCTGGGCGAGTTCATTGTCCGGGTCGAGCTCGAGCGCCCGACGGGCCTGAGCGATGGCGTCGTTCAGCGGTTCGGTCAGGGGCTGGCGATCGCGCAGCAGGTCCTTGGCGCGGAGCCAGAGTTGCATCGAGGAGGTCGCCAGCAGCTCCGAGTCATCGGCAATCAGCTGCAGGCCCTGATCGCAGGCCTGTCTCGAGGTGTCGATGGCGGCGTCTTCGGTCTGCATGGTCTGCAGGGACTGGCGCGCGGCCGCGATCGTGCAGCCGAGCTGATAGACCGGCAGGTAGGATCGAGCAGTTCGTCGAAGATCCTCGAGTCTGACGTCCACGTCTTCCAGCGCGGCCAGGGCCTCATCGGGGGCGACGTTGAGCTGGTCAATGCGACGAACCGTCTCGGCCTGCAGATCGAGCAAGGCGTTCTGCCAGTCATCGGGGCTCAGCAGCGGCGTTTCGGCCTGCGATTCCACGTTGGGCGTAGGCGCGCCTTCGGCGTCCAGGGCTCGTTCGATGCGTTGTCGGAGGTCCGCGCCGAGCAGGCTGCGGTAGGGTTCGAGATCACTCGCCAGGGCGTCGCGTTCCAGCGCTTGGAGTTCGGCGAGCGAGGCGGCATCGGCGGTCAGACCGAGCTCGAGGCGGCGGGCGCCGAACTGCTGCAGTCGGGCTCGCGCGGCCCGATTGGCCACGCTGGTGGTGCGCACGCCGCCGCGCCAGGCGCGCTCGGCGTGTTCGAAGGCGCGGGCCGGTTCACCGATGGCGTCGAGGAGATCGGCCAGGGCCGCATCGATGCGGGCGCTCGCCGCCTCGCTCAGCTGGTCGCGGGTGGCGGCGAGACGGTCGACGGTCTCGCGAGCCTCTGCAAGGGCCGCGCGTTGATCGTGCAGGGGCAGTAGCTGCTCGATATGCCAGTCCCCGCGGGCTCGCTCGGCCTCGGCGATCAGCTCGCTGGCTGTGCTCAGTGCGCGGCGATTCTGCTCTGCCATCACCACCAGCGATGCTGCACCGATCAGCACTACGGCCCCCAGGGCGAGGCTCGAACGGGCTCGCCAGGGATTGCTGCGCATCCAGCGCGCGAAGCGGTAGCGCCTGCCCAGCACGGGTGCGGCGATGACCTGGCCGGCGCTGAAGGCCGCGAGGTCCGCCCTCAGTTCGCCGGCGTCTGCGTAGCGGCGCGCCGGCTCGGTTTCGAGGCAGCGCACGACGATTCGGGCCAGGCCTTCGGGCAGCCGTCGGCGAATTTCCGAAACCGGCACGGTCTGGCCGGCAGCGGCCTGCATGACCAGTGCCATCGGGGTATCGGCGGTGTAGGGCAGGGCGCCCGTCAGCACTTCGTAGAGCACCACGCCCAGGGCGTAGACATCCGCGCGCGGGTCGGCGCCTTCGGCACCGCGGGCCTGCTCCGGCGCCATGTAGCCGGGGGTGCCCAGGGCGTCCCCGGCCATCGTCAGGGTGGCGTCGTCGGGCCGGCGCGCCAGGCCGAAATCCATCACCCAGGCCTGCGGTCGGCCGTCGCCTTCCTCTACCATCAGATTGCCGGGCTTGAGGTCGCGGTGAACGACGCCCTGGGCATGGGCATGGGCCATCGCATCCAGCACCTGATCGAAAACCGCCAGCTTCAGTTCCGTCGAGCGGTCGGCCAGGTAGCGATCCAGGGGTGCGCCATCGACCAACTCCATGGCGATGTAGTGGCGGTCGAGGTGCACGCCGGTCGCATGGATCGGCAGGATGTGCGGATGGGACAGGGCGCGCTGAGTGCGCGCTTCCCTCAGCATGCGTTCGATGGCGGCCGGGTCTTCCTGACGCAGGTACTTGATCGCGATGTCCCGACCGAGATCCGGCGAGTAGGCGCGCACCACCTCGCCGTTGCCACCCTGGGCCAGCGGCACGCCCGTGTGCCAGTCGATGCGGGACTCGCTCATCGGATCAGGCCGTGTCGATGTCCAGATTGCGAATCTGCCGATAAAGGGTCGATTTGCCGATACCGAGCCGGTCGGCCGCCGCCGCCACGTCCCCGCCGCAGAGTTGAAGCGCCTGCTCGATGGCGCGCTTCTCGGTGCGGATCAGCAGCGCCTTCAAGCCCTCGACGGGACCGCCCGTGCCTCTGGCCTGGCGGATGCGGGCGTCGAGATGGTCGGAGCGCAGCGCCTCGCCGGGCTCCAGAAACAGGGCGCAGCGCTTCATCTCGCGTTCGAGTTCGCGGACATTGCCGGGCCAGCGATGCGCGAGCAGGCAGTCGAGGGCGGCTTGGGAAATCCCGCCGAAGCGCTGACCGATGTCACCGCAGGCGCGGCGCAGGAAGTAGGCGGCCAGATTGGCGATGTCGACGGCGCGCTCTTCGAGATCGGGCAGACGGACGGTCCAGTCGGCGATCCGATGGTAGAGGTCGAGTCGGAACTCGCCCTGCGCGACCATCGCCTCCAGGTCCCGATTGGTGGCGGACACCACCTGAATGCGGGCCGGTCTCGGCCGGCTGCCACCGACCCGATAGACTTCCTGCTCCTGGAGCACGCGCAGCAGCTTGGCCTGGGTGGCCAGGTGCATGTCGCCGATCTCGTCGAGAAAGATCACCCCGCCATCGGCCTGCTCGAACTTGCCGGGCCGCGCATCGACGCCGGTGGCCACCCCGCGTTCGATGCCGAACAGTTCGGCGTCGAGCAGGTCCTGCGGCAGGCTGGCGCAGTTGAGGGTCACCAGGGGCTGGCCGTCACTGCCGCAGCGGTGCAGGTAGCGCGCGAACAACTCCTTGCCGGTGCCCGAGCTTCCCTCGATCAGGACGTTGAGCACCGACGTCGCGACTCGAGCCGCCTGCCGATAGAGGTTGAGCAGCGCTGCATGGCGCGTCACGGGCTCCGGGAACGGCGGCACGGTCGTGTCCGAGTCCGGCGTCCGGCCCGATGACCGGCTTGCGTTCGTTCGCTCGATCAGAGGCAGAATGGTCTCGGCGATCTGTCGGTAGGTCCGATCGTTCAGGGCCTGTCTGGCGCGTCGGGCCAAGCGCCAGTCATGCTCTTCATGGGCCTGTTCCCGATCCTGCTCGGGTGTCGCGGGGCCGGACGTGGCCTGGACCGCGCCGTCCAGGCTCAGGGTCCAGCTGCCGCCCAGACTGTCCGCCAGCGCGGCCACGACCGTGACCACGGCCTCGCCCGGACGCTGCCGGGTACAGCGCCGGACCAGGGCGGGCAGGGTCTCGAAGTAGAAGCGGCTGATGCGATCGCTGGAGATCGTGGGCCCCCGCTGCTCGATGGAGGCGGAGGGTCGGTCGGACCGCCCGCCCCGGCTTTCGGCGGGGACGGCCAGCTCCAGATCGGTCGGATCGGTCTCGATCAATGAACAGATCAGGCTGCCGAACTGGAGTCGGTCGCCCGGCTGCACTCGCCGCCGCCCGGTCAGGGCTTCACCATTGATCTGCACACCATTGCTCGAGCCCAGGTCTTCGAGGCTCCACTCGGCATCGGCGAATTCCAGTCGGGCATGGCGGCGCGAGACGGTCGGATCGCCGAGCAGTACGTCGCAGTCTTCGTGCGAGCCGATCAGCCAGCAGCCTGCATCGAGTGGATAGCGCCGCTCGCCGCTGGCGTAGTGCGCCATCAATGTGATCGAAGCCATGATCTCGGACCTGACAATCCCGTTCTCGAAATCGAGAATACTGCGCAGGCCCGATAAACGCGAGCCCTGCGCCAGCGTCTCGGCCAGGCTCGGTCCGGCCCCCGTCCCGCTCCCGGGGAATGAGCAAGCGAGAGAGGTCCGGGAAAATCCTGTAAAAACAGCAGCCTGAGCGACTTCTGCTCGGCTGGCATGCTTTCTGCATTGAGAGCTTCGTCACGTTTGCGCCGTTCGCATTCGATCCGATTCATTCATTGACGAGGGATTCTCATGCACCGCTTGTTTCGTTCGATTCCTGTTTTCCTGCTGCTTGCTACTCAGACGGCCCCGGCCTTCGATTGCCAGATTCTCAAGGCCTTTCCGGCCGAGATCGATCGACCCGGCAAGTACTGCCTGGATCAGTCGCATGAGTTGGCGCTGGGCGGGGGCGATGCGGCGATTCTGATCCTGGCCAACGACGTTGAACTGGACCTGCGCGGTCATACGCTACGCAATCCGGCCTTCGAGGGCGGCAGCTGCAACGCCGAGTGGCTCGGCGAGCCCAGCATCGGAGTGCATGTGTTCGAGGCACGCAACGTGCTCGTCCACAACGGCGCCCTGCGCTGCTTCGACACGGGCGTGCAACTCAGCCAGTCGCGTTGCGGTGACTGCAACCAGGGCAACCAGGTGCGCAATATGCGCATCCACCAGAGCGCCTACGCCGGCATCTTTGCCGAAGGGGACTTCGGCGTCTATGCGGACAACCACATCGTCGACACGGGTGCTCGCGAGGACCGCGATGGCCGCGGTCTTTACGTCGGCGGCGAGGGCAACACGATCCGCAACAACGATGTCCAGCTGGTTCGTAACGCAGGGGCCGGCATCGCGACCGGCAATGGCAACAACAACCTGGTGGTCGAGAACCGCGTCCAGAACGCCCGCATCGGCTTCTACCTCTACCTGGGCAGCGAGGTTCGCTACCGCGACAACCTGACGGCGGCGGTTCAACAGGCCTACGCCGGTACGGCCACCGACCTGGGCAACAACGACTGAGCCAGGCCCGTCCCCCACCAGACCGATCCACTCCGGAGTGCAACCCATGTCGAATGTTCCTTGCAGAGCGCTTTGCTCGATCCTGTTCATCTCCCTGGGCACGCTGATCAGCGGACCGCTGTCTGCTGCCTTGATCTTCGTCGACGAGCCCAGCGACGCCGTGGTCAATGACAACAACTGCTCCCTGCGCGAAGCCGTCCTGGCGGCCAACACCAATCAGGCGGTGGATGATTGCGCGGCCGGCGACTCGTCCGGACCGGACGGGGTGTTCGTGCTGATCGGCCAGACGGGCCTGACGATTTCCCTCCAAGCGCCGCTGGTGGTGACCGACACCACCAACATCATCGGGCCCGGAATCGACAATCTGGTCCTGGTGCCGGGAGGCGCGGGGACCTTTCCCGCCTTCGAGATCGATGTCGCCAATGCCGGCGAGGACTTCTCCCTGTCCAACTTGCGTATCGAAGGTTTCCAGGACAGCGCGGTCCAGATCGTCAACGCCGATCAGGTGCTGTTCGACCGGGTCGGCTTCGATGCCAACGTGGCGCCAACGGTGGGCGGTGCGATCAATTCCCGATCCTTTCCCGTGGGTCCGACGCAATCGTTGACCGAGCTGACGCTCCGCGACAGCGAGTTCGTGCAGAACAACGCTTCCAGCCTCTACGGCGGTGCGGTCTATATCGGTGGCTCGATCTCCGATGCGGCGGACTTCGACCTGACCGTCGAGGGCAGCGTGTTCATCAATAACCGCGCCGATCGAGAAGGGGGCGCGATCGCGGCGGCCGTGTCGTCGGGCCTGCTGGTGATTCGGGAATCCGTGTTTCAGGACAATTTGACCTCCATCGGTGCCAATGCCTTCTACCAGGGCGGGGCCCTGATCAGCGATTTCGCTTCGACGCAGATCTCCGGCAGCCTTTTCATCAACAACGACAGCACCCTGGGACGTTCGATCGCCAGCGGTTCGAGCCAGACCTCGGCACCCGTGGCGATGACGATCACCAATTCCACCTTCATCAATGACGTGCCGCCCTTTCCGGATGCGCAGGCCGAAATCCACGTCGATCAGAACGAGACCCGGATCCAGTACAGCAGCTTCCAGCTCAGTGCTCGAGCCGCCATCCGCGCCGGCAGCGCCGGGACCGCCCGTCTGATCGGTAGCCTGTTCGTGACCGACGTGCCGCCCTGTGAGGGTGATGGCAGTTTCCTGTCGTCCGGATACAACCTCGAAACCCATGGCGATTCCTGCACCTCGCAGGCCAGCGATCTGCCGTTCACGGACGTCGAACTCCTGCCCCTGGGGGATTACGGAGGACCGACCGAAACCCTGCCGCCGCATCCGGCCAGCGCGGCGGTCGATGCGGGACCCCTGAGCTGCGAGGACGCCACCGGCAACAGCGTTCTGACCGTCGATCAGCGCGGCGAAGCTCGCCCGCGCGACGGTAATGCCAGCGGCGGCCTCGGGCAGTGCGACATCGGCGCCTTCGAGTGGGGCAATGCCTACATGCTCAGCGTCGGCTTTCCCGGCACGGGCGGCGGCCAGGTGTCCCTGGTCGATGATCTGCCGCTGGGCTGTGATGCCCCCGATTTCTGCCAGCTGCCCCTGCCGCGGGATCAGAGCTACACGCTCGTCGCCAGTCCGGCGCCGGGCAGCCAGTTCAACGGCTGGGGCGGGGCCTGCAGTGGCCAGGGCCCATGCGTCGTGAATCTGACGACGGCACGCGTCGTGACCGCCGATTTCGAGGTCGTCAGCGATTCGATCTTTTCGTCCCGATTCGAGAACTAGGCGGCCGGTCGTGCCGCCCTTGCTGCTCGGGGGAGCAGGAACCCAAGGGGACTGAGGAGAAGCCGTCGAAGGATGGCTTCGGAACATCCGTTGAGAAAAGGAACCGAACATGAAAGATTCTGGGAGCAACTTCAACCGAGCTCATCGCTCGACGCGTGGAGCCGTGGTCGTGCTCGGGCTGGCCATCGCCCTGGCCGCCTGTGGTGGCAGCGATGAGGCGACGAGTGCCGCCGCACCCGGGGCGCCCGCTGGATCGTCGTCATCCAGTGCGGCGGCTGGCGGCGGGGTCGATGTGGCGGCCGCCAACACGGCGGAAGAAATCGGCCAGGCCGTGGCCGATGTCTATGTGCAGGCTTTCGCCGATCTCGCCGAGGCCCTGGCCGATCATCCGGACGAGGCCGTGGCCCTGGAGCGCATGCGTGGGGTTCGCGAGCGCCATATTCAGGACCTGGTGGCCCTGGGGCGCAAGGTCGAGGCCCTCTCGGATGCTGACAAGGCCACGGTGCAGTCCGCCGTCAGCCGGGTCCAGTCCGGCCTGCAGTACGACCCCGCGATCAAGCCGGTCTACGAGGCCTACACGGCGTTGCATGGGCATTACCGGGACGCCGGTGTGATGAGCTCGAACCGGGAGTTCAACCGACTGTTCGCGAGTTTCAACATCCTCACCCAGTACGCTTTCTTCGATCTGCTCGAGCGGCAGAATCCCGAAGAAGCCGAGCGCTTGGGCCTGTGAAGCGCGAGCGATGCGGGGGGCGGATCCCGTCGCTGCGGGGCCTGGTGCTGGGAATGGCGGCGGGCCTTGTGCTCGCCGCCTGCGGCGCCGGCCGGGAGGCGGAAGCCGAAGCCCTGGCCGAGGACTTCCTGGCCGATCTGCGGGCCGGCGCCTGGCAAGCGGCCTTCGGCCGAATGCACGGCGATTTCCAGGCCGCCTGCGGCTCGGCCTCCGGGCTGGAGCAACGGGTCCAGGCTGCCGCTGTTCAGCCGAAAGGCTGGTCCTTCAGCTCGGTCAGCGCCTTCAAGCACACCGGCTATGTCGAATTCACTCTGGTCGCGGGCGACGGTGGAACGCGTCACGCCAATCTCGACCTCGAGCGCGTTGGAGGCGAATTGCGAGTCCTGAACTGGCGCGTCGAGGCGACCGATCTATGTGGTGAAGTCTAGGGTTGCAACGCGTCGTCGAGCCGCAGTGCTTCCCTGGCCTCCGCCAGCACCTTTCTTGCCTTGTCGAGGTGTTCGCCGTCGGCCGGCAAGTGCGCTTCAGCCAGCTCATGGGCGCGCTGGGCCAGCGGGAGTGCCTCGTCGATCCGACCCTGCGCCAGGCGGAGCTTGGCGTTGGCGACCAGGGAATCGATGCTGTCGGGATGCGCTTCGCCCATCGCCGCCATGCGCCCGGCGAGGGCCTCTTCGATGAAGGGGGCGGCCCGGTCGGGCCGGTCCGTGTGCAGGTAGAGCTCACCCAGGTTGTTCAGCGAGTTCAGGGTCTGGGCGTGGCGATCGCCCAGAACCTCGCGGCGCAGGGCGATCAGCTCCAGGTAACGCGATTCAGCCTGGTCGATCTCGCCCGTTCGTCGCAGCAGGGTGGCGTAGTTGTGCAGGGCGCTGAGGGTGGTCGGGTGACGCTCGCCGAGAAGCTCGCGCTGGCCGGCGTGGATGCGCCCGAAGGTGTCGCGGGCCTCGTCCATTCGTCCCAGGCTGAAGTAGCCGTGGGCGACGCTGCTGAGCGTGGTCAGTGCTTCGGCGCTGTCCGGGCCGCTCAGGCGTTCGACGATGGCCAGCTGGATCAGATCCATCTCCAGGGCTCGCTCGACCTCGCCCCGTCCCGCATAGGCCATCGCCAGGTTGTGCAGGGAGGACATCGTGTCCATGTGGTCGCCGAGCACGGCCCGGCGGCGCTCGAAGGTGGGTTCCAGGATGGCGATCGCTTCGTCCCAGTGGGCCTGGTACAGATGGAAGCGGGCTTCGGCATGGCGGGCCGAGAGGCTGCGCGGGTCGTCGGCTCCGAGGGTGGATTCCAGCGTGGCCGAAGCGGCTTCGGCCAGCGGCAGGCCGGCCTGCGGCAGCCCGAGCGCGAGGTAGGTGGAGGCCACGGTTTCCTGGACGCTGGCGCGGGCCAGGGGGTCCAGATCGGCCTCGGCGAGGGTGCTGGCGGTGCGATCGAGGAGGTCGCGCACGCGCACGTCCTCGCCCTGCGCCGTGGCCGGGCGAACGGAGGCGAGCATCTGCTGGAAATAGGCCAGCACCTGGTTGGCCCGATCGGCTTCCTGCACGGCCAGGCTTCGAGCCTGGTCCGCCCGCAGGGCCTGCAGGCTGGCGATCGAGGCCAGCCCGATCAGGGCCACGGCGGTCAGCAGGCCGGCTATCACGCCGCCCCGGTGGCGGCGGAAGAATTTTCCGAGCCGGTAGCCGAGTTCATCCGGATGCGCCTGGACGGGCTCGCCGCGCAGGTGGCGTTGCAGGTCATCGGCCAGGGCGCCGGCACTGGCATAGCGTCGCCCCGGCTCCTTGCGCAGGGCCATGGCGAGGATGGCGTCGAGGTCGCCGGCAAGTCGTGTGTCCGCCGCCGCCTCGCTGGCTTTGGCCGGCTGTTCGCGGGTGACACGGTCGATCAGAGCGGGCAGGGACAGGCCGTCGAGATCCAGCGGCGGTCGGCCGCAGAGCAGCTGGTAGGCCAGGGCGCCGAGGGCATGGACGTCGCTGGCGGTGGTGATGGCCTCGCCGGTCAGCTGCTCGGGGCTGGCGTAGCGCGGGGTCAGGGCGAGCTGGCCCGTTCGGGTCAGATCTGCGTCGTCGGATTCGAGCAGCCGGGCAATGCCGAAGTCCAGCAGCCGCGCCCGACCCTGGCGATCGACCAGCACATTGGCCGGCTTGATGTCGCGATGCACGATCAGGTTGCGGTGGGCGAATTGCACGGCCTCGCAGACCTGGATCAGCAGTTCGATGATTTCGTTCTTGTCCAGCGCCTGCTCTCGGCAGTAACGGTCGATCGGCACGCCATCGACGAACTCCATGACCAGGTAGGCCCGGTCCTTGTCGAGCAGGCCGGCGTCGAGGGGGCGGGCGATGCCCGGGTGGTCGAGTCGGGACAGCAGCCGGGCTTCGCGGGCGAAGCGCTCGATGTGATGGGGATCGTCCACGCCGGCCTGAACGATCTTGATCGCCACTTCCTGCTCCAGCGCCCCGTCATCCCGACGTGCCCGGTAGACGCGACCCATGCCACCCTGGCCAACGCGCTCGAGCAGCACGTAGGGGCCGATGCGCTCGGGCGCGGAGCCATCGCCTGATTCGTGCTCGGTCCAGTCCAGGGCCGGGCGCTGAAGAAAATCGGGCTGGCTGTCCAGACTGTGCAGCAGGGAGTCGAGTTCCAAGGCCAGCTCGGGCCGAGTCTGCTTCAGTTCATCCAGTCGAGCCTGACGTACGGCCGGCGCCGCCTCGGCGAGTTCGTCGAAGGCATCGCTGAGGACCTGCCAATCGTTCGGAGAATTGCTCGGGCGGCGCTCGTCCATGCTCGCTCGGACCGCAGTGGGGAAGGGCCAGTCTACACAGGGCGGGCCGCGCCGTTGCGGGTCCGCGGCGGGCTGGCTATGATCGAGGCCATGCGCAGGGAATCCCCTTTCTTCAGGTCGGCCCGGGACGAATGAGCGGGTCCGACGCTTCATCGCCGGACCTGACTGCGTTGCTCAATACGGGCGAGGGTGCCCAGGACGCCTTCGCCGAGGCTTACCAGCAGGTCTACGGCGAGCTCCGTCGCCTGGCTCAGCACCACCTCAATGCCGAGCGCCCCGGGCACACCCTGTCGGCCACGGCACTGGTCAATGAAGCCTTTCTCAAGCTCTCCGCCCAGAGCCGCGCCGAGTGGCTCAATCGGGCCCAGTTCTTTTCCGTCGCCAGCACGGCCATGCGTCGGATCCTGGTCAATCATGCCCGAGACCGCTGCCGCCTCAAGCGAGGCGGTGGTGGCGAGCGGGTCGATCTCGACGCCCCCGACGTCCTGGCCCGACTGGTGAGCGACGATCGTTGCCTGGAGCTGCTGGCGGTCGAACGCCTGCTCGAGGGCCTGGCCGAGCTCGATCCGCGCGCCGCCCGGGTGACCGAATGCCGCTATTTCGCCGGTTACACCAATGAGGAAACGGCGGACGCGCTGGGAATCAGCGTGGTGACGGTCAAACGCGCCTGGCGCCTGGCGCGGGCCTGGATGGCGCGTGAGCTGGAGCGGGACGCGGCTCATCCCACGGCCGGCTAGGCAGGTTCCCGCGGCCAGGCCGTGGCCGCCGCGGCCCTGGCGGGGCATCGGTCTCGGGTCGGACATGATGAAGGAACTCCTCGAGGCTCGGGCTTGTTACCAGTGACGCACCGTTTCGGCGTCGAAGAGCTCACGGGCCTGACCTGACAGGCGGGTCGACGCTCAATCTCGCGCCCGGCTGAGCCAGAGGAGGAAAGCCCAGAGGCCTGCCAATGCGGCAGGGAGCGCCGGGCCGGAAGCCTGGGCCAGCAGGAATCCGGCCTGAGCTCCGCCCAGCAGTCCGATCAGCAGCAGTGCGCGCCATGAGCGTGCGGGCAGGGCCTGCTGAACGACGGCCCCCAGCGCCAGACCGGCCAGTCCCGCCAGCAGCACCTCCAGTCCCGCCTCGACCGTCCAGACGTCCAGGGGGAAGCGCCAGGTGGCCAGGGAGAGCACGATCAGAAACTGGACCAGCAGGGCGGTGCAGGCCAGTAGCAGGCCGGACAGGGCGGCGTCCCTGCTCAAGCCGAAGCGGCGGATCTGGTGCCGGTCCAGTCCCATGCGAGCCGCGCTCAAGGACAGGCTGGACAGGGGCGAGCTGATCAGCAGCACCGCCAGCGCAGCCAGGCTCGCCGAGCGGATGTCCAGGGCGAGATCGAGGGCCAGGGCCAGCACCAGCGGCAGGGCCAGGATTTCGAGCAGGGCCCCGGGCCTGGCCTTCATTCCCCGCCAGCGGCGGCGCAGCAGGCAGGCGCTGGCCGCAAGGCTCGGTTGGCGCGGCGCGGCTGCAAGGCGCGGTCGTCGGATCGGCCCGTCGTCCTCGCTCGGCGTTTCGCCGGCGTCTTCCGATAACAGAACGATGGTCAGATGGTTTCCGGCCAGCCGTTCGAGGCGGGCCTCGATCCTCGCCGCCTCGCCCGGTTTCAGGCCGGTCGATGGGGCATCGACGATCAACAGGCCAGGCCGAGTCAACAGCGCGGCGGCCAGTCTGGCCAGGCGTTGCTCGAGTGGGGACAGTTGGCTCAGGCTTCTGTTCGCAGCCTCGACCAGGTCCAGGGCCTCGAGCGTGGTGTGGATCAGTTCGCGCCGTGCCGTTTCGGGCAGGGCCTCGCCGAGGCGCAGGACGATCTCTTCGGCCAGCCAGCGGCGCAGGCTGATGCGGCTCGATGGCAGTGGCGATTGCAGCGACGAGGGACCGACCAGCGCTATCCGGTCGCGCTGCCTCGCAGGCTGTTCGTCCAGCCAGCTTTCGCCGAAGTCGCCGGACTGGGTCGGTCCGTCCCGACCCAGGCGCTCCATCAGGGTTTCGCAGGCTGCACGCGAGGGCAGTCGCAGGCGGTGCAGCTGGCCGGCCGGCAGATCGAGGCGTCGCGGATGCTCCAGGCCGGGCAGAATCAGGCCGCGGGCATGCAGTCCGATCGCCCCGCCGAGCGAGCGCAGTTCGACCTCCACCCGCTCAGCATCGATGCCCAGCAGCGTCAGGCGCTGATGGCCGAGCATGACGGTTTCGTCCGGATGCAGGCGCAGGCGGCGCAGGCGTTCCTCGCCCTGCCACAAGCCGTTGCGGCTGCCGGCGTCCCTGATCAGCAGACCGCTGTCCTGTCGACTCAGCAAAGCATGTCGCTGGCTGACCGAAAGATCGGCCGGAATGGAGATGTGGCAGTCCAGGTCGCGACCGAGTTGCCAGGGCCCGGGCCCGGCCAGACGCAGGCGTCGGCCGTGGGCTGCGCCGGCGTGGGTGAACTCGTAGTCCGGCGCGCGGGCCCGCCCCAGGCCGATGACGTCCCCGGGCTCCAGGCGCCGCTGATGGTCGATTCGTTGGCCGTTGACGAACACGCCGTTGAGCGAGTCGAGATCGTGGATCACCCACTCACCGGCCTCGTTCAGGCCGATCCAGGCGTGTCGCCGCGAGACTTCCGGGCCGCTGAGGAGCAGATCGACCTGCTCGAGGTCCCGGCCGATGACCTGACCGGCGCCCTTCAGATGGCTTTCCTCGCGCAGCGGCCCCGGATGCAGGGAACGCAGCAGCGCCGGATCGGTTTCGCGCTCGCTCATGGAGGTTCGGGGCTTCCTGGCGGTGGGGCCTGTCCGTTTCTACGGGATTCGGGAACCGATGATGGCACGGCCGGGGGCGTTCTGGGTGGCAGGGATGCTCTGCTATATTCGTAATGACGGGGGTCAGGCGCCGGTTTCGGCTGGTGCGTTCGTCGGGTTCTCGGAAACCCATTGCGTCACTGTGTTGAGGAATTCGTCATGCCCAAGGTTCTCGGTCGGTATCACATCATCAGCGAGCTCGGTCGCGGCGGCATGGGCGTGGTCTACAAGGCGGTCGATCCCAAGCTCGAGCGCTTCATCGCCATCAAGTGCCTGAGCGACGAACTGAGCAACGACGAGATCACCGTCACCCGTTTCCTGCGCGAAGCGCGCAACGTCGCGGCCCTGAATCATCCGCACATCGCACAGATCTTCCTGGCCGACGAAGACGAGGGCAAGCCTTACTTCGTGATGGAATTCATCGATGGCGAATCGCTGGCCGACCGCCTCGAGCGCGATGTCCGCCTGCTGCCCGAGCAGGCGCGCCGGATCATTACCGAATGCGCTCAGGCGCTGAAGGCCGCGTGGGAAGAGAACATCGTCCACCGCGACATCAAACCCGGCAACATCATGATCGATCGCCGCGGACGCAGCGTGCTGACCGATTTCGGCATCGCCAGCATCGTGCATCCCGATGCCGAACAGACCACCAGCAAGTACATCATGGGGACGCCCGGCTATCTGCCGCCCGAGGTGATCACGGGCAAGCCCGCCGATCACCGGGGCGACATCTTCGCCCTGGGCGCGGTCTATTACGAGATGCTGGCCGGCAAGCGTCTGGTGCCGGGCTCGGGCCTGGAAGACACGGCCCGCACCCTGCTGGCCTCCGATTTCCCGGAACTGGGCGACCTCGACGAGACGCTCGACGAGAAGACCTTCGGCGTGCTCGGTCGGATGCTCGCGCCGGATCCTTCCAAGCGCTATCAGGATTACGACGCCCTGCTGGCCGACCTCGGCGTGGCCAGCGAGATTTCCGCCCAGGCAGCGCCACGTGCCCCCGCGCCGCCGCCCGTCGATGCGCCGACCGCCGTGACCCCGGCGCCGGCGGTTGCATCGGCCGGCGAGCCGTCCAAGGTCGCGACCCAGACCATCGATCCCACCGTGGTCCAGCCTCCGATTACCGAGACCTCCGTGCCGGCTCGCAGCGGTTCCAAGGCCGGTCTGGCCGTGTTCGTCGTGCTGGTTCTGGTGGGTCTGGCCGCGTCCGGCTTCGCCGTGGTGAAGTTCGCCCCGGCCCAGATCGAGCGGGTCACGGCCATGCTCGGTCTGAGTTCGGACGATCCGATCGACCAAGGCGAGGTCACGGTGGCGGGCAGTCGCGTCAACGAGACGATCGACGATTTCCAGGACGAGCCGGCCCGCCCGCTCTCCGAGCCCGCGCAAACGACCGTTGCCCAGGAGGCCGACGCACCGGTTTCCGCGCCTTTCGGGCAGGAACCGGATTCGGACCCGGGTCTGGAAACGAGCGAGGCCGGCGAGCCAGGTTCCACGATCGAGCGCGGGCTGGTCGATCAGACGCCCATCGATACGGCCGATGCCGTGGTCAAGTCCCAGGCGGCGCCGACGGAGTCCGCCACGCTGGCGGCGGACAAGCCGCTGGTCGTCGCTTCGGTCGACCGCCGGCCGCAGACGCAGCCAGTGGACACGATGCCCGAGCCGGTGCCCGTCGAGCCCCCGCCGCCACCCGAGGGCGTGCTGGTGATCGGGCAGGGTGATGGCGCCATCACCGATCCCATGGTGCGCGCCATCGAGCAGGCCCTGACCGAAGACGGTCATGCGCTGGTCGAGCGCGGTTTCGTGCCCGGCCTTGCCGCCGTGTTGGGCGAGGCCGAGCTGGATCTCGTTGCCCTGGCCGAGCTCGGCGTGGAGGCCGGTGCTCGCTACGCCGTCATCGCCCGCGCCCTGCCGGCGGGACAGCGGCAGCTGAACTTCTACGGTCGGTCCGATACCGCCTACATCGTTCAGGCCGATACGGTGGTCTTCGACCTGGTCGAGCGTCGCCGCGTCAGCAGCACCGAAGTCGAGCAGATCGAATACACCGCCCTCAACGCCACCCAGCGCGCCCAGGCCCTGATCACCCCGCGCCTGGCCCGGATCAGCGCCGACCTCGAGGACTGAGCACCCGATCGCCCCGAACCCGATCGAAGCCCCGGGGTAGGTCGGGCCAGCGCAGGTCAAAGGCGTAGTGCGATTGGCCGCAGGCCAGAAGCGCCGCGCCGAAGACCGGCCGCGCGTGCGCCCGACGGCCGGAGCGACCCGATCACGCCAGACCTCCCTACGCGGACTACTGACCGCAAGACCTCGATCGCGTAGCAAGGATTGGTGGTGCCATCGACATGGTCTTCTATCGTTGAATTGCTGGCGATGGATTCGGCATGCGTGCGTAGTGCTTTCAGTGGCCACTGCAACGTCTCGCCATCGCATTGACGGAGAAGCCTGGCACATGGACCGTCGGCCGCGTGGGGCCGACCTACTCGTCGGGGCTTCGATGGCACCGCTTGAGGTCCTGACCGCAAGACCTCGATCGCGTAGCAAGGATTGGTGGTGCCATCGACATGGTCTTCTATCGTTGAATTGCTGGCGATGGATTCGGCATGCGTGCGTAGCGCTTTCAGTGGCCACTGCAACGTCTCGCCATCGCATTGACGGAGAAGCCTGGCACATGGACCGTCGGCCGCGCTGGGCCGACCTACTCGTCGGGGCTTCGATTGACCGCGGGGTGGATGCGGGTGGCAAGCCTTGGGGCGGGGCGATTCCCGGGTCCCTGGCCAAGGAGAACCGGATGCCGAACGAAGCCACCCCGGACCACCAGATGCCACTGAAGATCCAAACATCGACACCGCCCGATCGAAACCCTGCGTAGGTCGGGCCCACGCGCCCGACGGTCCATGCCCCAGACAACTCCGTCAACCCGACGGCGGAATGCCCCAGCCACCACAAAGAACCCGACGCACGGATACCCCAGACATCACGGTCAGCCCGACAATCGAACCCACCACCCGCCCCAATCCCGATCGAAGCCCGCGCCCGATCTCCCAAAAAAAACGCCGCCCTCGATGGGGCGGCGTCGGGTGCGAAGCGTTCGGGCCGGCGGTGCCGGCCCGCATCGATCAGAAGCGCAGTCGGCTGCGGGTGCGTTCGCGGCGGGTGTCGTCCCGCTCTTCGTATTCGGCCAGGCAGCGGCGGCTCTGGGTCACCATGGCGCATTCGAGGTAGTCGGTGATTTCCATCAGCGCGGCACGGATCGCCTCGCCGGCCGGCGTGTCCTCGTAGTTGGACAGGTTGCCGCCGAAGCCGCCCCGGTAGGCACTGAGGTTCAGGCCGCCACCGGTGGCACGCCCTTCGATGGTGCGCACGTACTCGATCTCGCCGGAGTTCGCGTTGACCACGCGGAGGTCCACGGCCAGGAAGGCCTCGGTGCGACGACCGCCGACACCGATGCCGCGAAAGCTGATGCCGCCGCCGGTCGAGCGGGTCTGCTCGTCGTAGGCGGTGATCGTGCCGAGAACGATGTACTCGGCGCCGGTCAGTTCGCCGATGCGCGCGGCGGACTCCGCCCGTACGCGGCCCGAGGCGCCCAGGTCCTGCTCGTTCAGTACCGACTCCAGATTGGAGCGTTCGACCACGCGGAATGCGCCGGTCGAAGCCAGCTCATTGGCGAGCATGCCGGACAGGTCCCAGCCCACGCCGCCGCTCCACCAGCCGGCGCCCGATTCGTTCTTGAACTCGGCCACGCCCAGCACCGGACGGTCTGCCAGGGCCGCACCGCTGGCCAGGATCAGGCCCAGCACCAGGGCCTTGCTCAGAATTCGCTTCATGATGTACTCCTCCAAACTCCACGTATTAATAAGTGTATTCACAACAGGCCGTGAATTGAAAGCCGCGTTCCACCTCTGAAAACGCAAAAACGGGAGGAAACCTGTCAACCGCCCCGACAGCTTGCAATCGGCCCTGGCCAGCGGGTACTCTGAGGGGCTTGATCCACGTTGCCTCGAGCTAGTACGCCCTCACTCAATGACTTCCAAACTTGCCGCCCTGAATGAATGGGTGGACCAGGTGGCTGCGCTCACGCGTGCCGACCGGGTCCACTGGTGTGACGGTTCCGCCGCCGAGAACCAGCGCCTGATCGAGCAGATGCTCGAAAATGGCGATCTTCACAAGCTCAATCCCGACACGCATCCGGATTGTTTCCTGCACCGCTCGGATCCCGACGACGTCGCCCGCGTCGAGCACTTGACCTATGTCTGTACGAGCCGTCAGGACGATGCCGGGCCGAACAACAACTGGATGGACCCGGCCGAAGCCCATGCCCTGATGAACGGTCTGTTCGCTGGCTGCATGGCGGGCCGCACTCTCTATGTGGTGCCCTACTGCATGGGTCCGGTCGACTCGCCCCTGTCGCGCTGCGGGGTCGAAATCACCGACAGTCCCTACGTGGTCGTCAACATGCGCCTGATGACGCGCATGGGCGCCGACGCCCTGGCTCGCATCGAGCGCGACGGAAAGTTCGTGCGCGGACTGCATTCCACGGGCGAGCTGGATCCGAATCGCCGCTACATCGTGCATTTTCCGGAAGAACTCAGCATCCAGAGCTATGGGTCCGGCTACGGCGGCAATGCCCTGCTCGGCAAGAAGTGCCACGCCCTGCGCATCGCCAGTTATCAGGCGCGCACGGAAGGCTGGCTGGCCGAGCACATGCTGATTGTCGGCATCGAGAACCCGCAGGGTGAAGTTCGCTACATCGCCGCCGCCTTCCCGTCGGCCTGCGGCAAGACCAACCTGGCCATGCTGATTCCGCCCGAAGCCTACCGTGAGGCAGGCTGGAAGGTCTGGACCGTGGGTGACGACATCTGCTGGCTGCATCCGGGCGAGGACGGTCGGCTCTACGCCATCAACCCCGAAGCCGGCTTCTTCGGTGTGGCGCCGGGAACGGGCAAGAAGACCAACCCCAATGCCCTGGCCATGCTCGATCGCGAGGCGATCTTCACCAACGTCGCCACGACCGAGGATGGCCAGCCCTGGTGGGAAGGCCTGGACGAAGGCCAGCCCGCCGTCGACTGGCGTGGCCGCGACTACGATCCGAAGAACGGTCCGGCCGCTCACCCGAACTCGCGTTTCACCGTCTCGATCAAGCGTTGCCCGAGCTATTCGGCCGAGGCCGAGAACCCCGAGGGCGTGCCGATCGATGCGATCGTCTTCGGTGGCCGCCGTGCCGGGCTGGCGCCGCTGGTCATGGAAGCCAGGGACTGGCGCCATGGCGTGCTGGTCGGCAGCGCGATGGCGTCCGAGACCACCGCCGCCGCGACGGGCCAGGTGGGCGTGGTGCGCCGCGATCCGATGGCGATGAAGCCGTTCTGCGGCTACCACTTCGCCGATTACTGGTCGCACTGGCTGAGCGTCGGTTCCAGGCTCACACAGCCGCCGCGGATCTTCCAGGTCAACTGGTTCCGCCGCGATAGCGACGGCGGTTTCATCTGGCCGGGCTTCGGCGAGAACCTGCGCGTGCTGGAGTGGATTCTGGCGCGCACTCGCGGAGAGGCCGATGCGGTCGAGACGCCCGTGGGGCTGCTGCCGACGCCGGATGCATTGAATCTGGAGGGTCTCGAAGAGCGGCCCGACCTCGAGACCCTGCTGGCGGTGGACGCCGGCGAGTGGCGCGAGGAGATGGCCTCGATCGAGGAATTCTTCGAATCCTTCGGCGAGCGCGTACCGACCGAACTCAGGGATGAGTTGGCTCGGGTGCGTGCTGGTCTGGGGGGCTGAGCGGGCGCTTTCCGGCCCGCTTTCGGTGCGAAAACGGCAGAAAACGGACCGCTTTCGCAGGATCGGGTGATGAACTCAGGCCGGGCAATAAGAATCAACGACTTGGCGGACGAACCAAGGCCTGGCCGAGGTTTACAAGTCCTTAACAAAGGCCTTTTCATCACCGAAGGATGGTGCTAGTATCGGCGCAGAGTCGGAGGGTCTCAGCCGAACTGCTGCCCGTGGGCAGTCGTTTGGCACGGGGCGTCTCCGCTCCGACACTTGCTGTCGATACTAGTATCGAATGCTGAAAAGCAAAATCAAAAGACAACTTTGGAGAGTCTGATGAAGCACAACCGTAACCCACTTGCCAAGGCAATCCATTACGCGCTGGGCGCGAGCATGGTTGCCGGCCTGGCGATGACCGCTGCCCCGGTCTCCGCCCAGGACGAGGAGGCCGCGGATCTGGATCGCGTTCAGGTCACCGGTTCCCGCATCAAGCGCACTGACGTGGAAGGCGCTCTGCCGATCCAGGTCATCGACCGCCAGCAGATCGAGCTGTCCGGTCAGACGTCCGTCGCCGACCTGCTGCGTCAGCAGCCGATCAACAGCGCCGGTTCTTTCCGTCCGCAGTCCGGTAGCTCGGCTCAGTCCTTCGCTGGTCTGTCCCTGCGCGCCCTGGGCTCTGGTCGTACCCTGATCCTGGTCGACGGTCGTCGTGCTCCTAACGCACCGAACGTCGGTACCGCTCAGGACCTGAACGCTGTCCCGCTGGCCGCTGTCGAGCGGATCGAAATCCTGGCTGACGGCGCTTCCGCTATTTACGGCGCTGACGCCATCGGCGGTGTGGTCAACATCATCACCCGTTCCGATTTCGAAGGCGTTGAAATGTTCGCCGGCATCTCCGATCCGAAGCGTGAGGGTGGTGACACCCGTGAAGCTGGCGTGATCTTCGGTGTCGCTGGCAACCGCGGCCGCATCATGGCCGGCGTGTCGAACAACAAGCGCGAAATCGTCTTCCAGCGTGACCGTGAGTGGTCCCAGGGCGGTGCGTCGATCTTCTCGAACAACTTCCTGACCGCGGGCTTCAGCTTCCTGAACAACCCGACCTACGGCGCTGCCAACGTTCCGGGCTGCCAGGGCCCCGGCTTCTTCATCAACGGCTCTCTGTGTGCGTATGACTTCACGCTGCAGGCCGCTGACGAAGCCGAGACCGAGAACCAGTCCCTGTTCGCTCGTTCGCGTTACGACATCAACGCTGACTGGAGCCTGTACGGCAACTTCGGCCTGAGCCGCGTGACCTCTTTCGGTCGTTACGCTCCGGTGCCGTCTTCGCCGTGGCTGGTCGGTGGCTTCGGCGCCATCGTGCTGTCTCCGGGCCTGCCGAACCACCCGGCGACCCCGCCGAGCGCTGGCGGTCTGAACCCGAACTGGGAAGCCTATCAGGACCAGGCTGACAACACCCTGCTGCTGACCCACCGCTTCGCTGCCAACGGTCCGCGTGACACCAGCACCGATGCTCAGGTCTATGACATCGATCTGGGTGTTCAGGGTCGCCTCGGCAACTTCGACGTGGACGCCGGCATTCGCCGCACCGAGTCGCAGTACAACGAGCTGGGCCGCAACTACATCGTGTCTGCGCTGGCGCAGCCGCAGTTCGACAGCGGCGCGTACAACATCTACGATCCGTTCAACGTCCCGCAGGACGTGCTGCAGTCGTTCACGGCCACCATCAACCGTGACGCCCGCTACGTCTCTCGCCAGGCTTACGCTCAGGCTTCGACCGATCTGTTCGACATGGCCGCTGGCCCGGTCGGCTTCGCCTTCGGTGCCGAGTACCGTGACGAGAACTACAAGGACATCTACGATGACCTGCAGGCCAACGGCAACATCACCGGTTCCGCCGGTAACTCTGCCTTCGGTGCTCGTGATCAGTGGGCTGTCTTCGCAGAAGCTGCCTTCCCGATCCTGGACACCCTGGAGCTGAGCGTTGCTGCTCGCTACGATGACTACTCCGACTTCGGCGATGCCTTCAGCCCGAAAGTGGCTCTGCGCTACCAGCCGCTCGACGAGCTGACCATCCGCGCTTCCTGGGGTCAGGGCTTCCGCGCTCCGCCGCTGGAAATTCTGGCAGCTCAGCCGTCCTTCTCGGCTGACCCTGTGGTCGACGCTGCAACCGCAACGGCCTTCGGCGTTCCGACGACCGAGTCGGTCCAGATCACGGCCTTCTCGATCGCCAACCCGAATCTGCAGCCGGAAGATTCCGAGCAGTTCAGCCTGGGTGTGGCTTTCGAACCGTTCGATTGGCTGAACGGCTCGATCGACTTCTGGAACATCGAAATCGACGGCCGTGTGGCTGCCATCGGTGCCCAGACGATCATCAACTGCCTGGCCGGCACCACCACCAACTGCCCGCCGGGGCTGAGCAACTTCCCGGTTGGTTCGTCGGGTCCGAACTCGTCGCTGGGCCTCGGCCTGCTGCGTAACCCGGACAGCGGTGCCATCCAGTTCCTGCAGCGTGGTTTCGCTAGCCTGGGTACGATCGAAACCCGCGGCTTCGACATCAACATGCGCACCAACTTCGACTTCGGTGACATGGGTCGCCTGAACAACGAACTCCAGGCCGGTTACACCTGGCGTTACGAAGTCGACAGCGGTGCCAACGTGTCCGGCGAAGCCGGTCTGCCGCGCTGGCGTGCAGTCCTGTCGAACGTGTACAGCTTCGGTGATTTCACCTTCGCGTGGAACATCAACTACATCGATTCTCAGAGCGACAGCCTGGCGGATCCGGATGTGGGCCTGCCGAGCTGGACCACGCACGACCTGCAGCTGAACTACTACACCCCGTGGGATGGTCGCATCACCCTGGGTGTGGACAACGTGGTCGACAAGGACCCCGTGCTGGATGAAGGTGAGAGCCGCGGCTTCAACTTCAGCCTGTACGATGCCTACGGTCGCACCCCGTACATCCGCTACACCCAGAACTTCTAAATCGCCTCTGGCATTTGGATCGTTCTCAAGCAGTACCACATGGCCCGGGACTTCCCGGGCCATGTGCTTTCTGAACCCCTGAAATCTTCGAATTGAAAACCTCGAGCGCCATCCGATGACCGACGCTTCCAAGTCCGCTTATTCGCACTGGTCCGACTATTGGGCCAGCGGCGCGCTGACCTCTCTGCCGCAGGACTTCGCCGGCAACTACGACGGCGAGGTCGAGCAGTTCTGGCGCCAGTGCTTCAGTCGACTGAGTGGCCGTTCGGACGCTCGCATGCTCGATGTCTGTACCGGCAATGGCCCGATTGCCCTGCTCGCCGCTCGATGGGCAGAGGAGGCGGGGCAGGCATTGTCGATCATGGCGGTGGACGCCGCCACACCTAATCCAGGGGCCCTGATCAGAACGGCCCGAGGGATCCAGGACTTGCTCGGTCGCATCGACTTCATCGCTTCGACGCCGATCGAGGCGCTGCCCTTCGATGAGGCCGAATTCGATCTGATCACCAGCCAGTACGGGATCGAATACAGCGATCTGAGCCGTTCCGCGCCCGAACTGGCGCGGGTGCTGAAGCCAGGTGGAGAACTGGCGGTCGTGACCCATGGAGCCGATTCCGACATGGTCGAAACCATGGCCAGAGAGGCGGAGGACTACGCCCTGCTGCGTAACTCTGGCGCCCTGCGTCTGCTGGGTTCCTGGGAGTCTGGGCAGCTGGCCGACCCCGATCTGGTTCGCCGTCTGGAGCCCGTCATTCGTCGCTTGTTCGAGGCCGCACGCCGGCCGGGTGCATCACCCTTGCTCGCTCAGGTCGGACAGTCCCTGCTGGGGCTGATCCGTATTTCCGCCGCCGAGCGGCGTGCGCAGAAGAGCGCCATCTCGGGCTTCCGGCGCCAGCTGTTGGCCGGCCAGGCCCGGTTGGAAGACATGCTTCGGGTCAATCGCATGATCGCCGAGTCGGACGACTGGGCCGACGCGCTGGAGGCGGCGGGTCTCGAGCCGGTCGAGACGGCGGAGCTGATGTATCGTGGCAAGCACCGCATGGGGCGAAGCCGGATCTGGCGACGCCCGCTTGCCTGATCACGTCGCCCGCGCGACGCGATTCTAGAGAATCTCCTTGCCCGTATAGCGGAAGCGGACGTTGAAGGCCACGGTGATGCGTTCCGTCTCGCCGTTGTAGGGCAGTACCTCATGCAGCAGCCAGGAGGGAAACAGCACCAGCTGGCCGGGCTGGAGTCGCAGCATGATCGGCGCGCCCCCGAATGGCCGCTTCAGGCGTGCGTTGGCCACGTCCACGTACATCATCCCGTGGTAGTTCGGGTTGATGAAGGTCAGCTTGCCCGAATCGCTGTTTGCATCGTCCCCGTCATGCCGCACGCAATAGACGCCTGACCAGGAGTGGAGCGGGTGATTGTGAGCGGCGAAGAAGCCGCCCTTTTTCGTCAGATGGAACCAGGACTCGCAACCGTAGCGCATGTCCTGGAGCATCGAGCGATCGTAGCCATTCAGCTCGGCGATGGCTCGGTAGAGCTGGGTAAAGCAGAACTCGCGCAGCTTCTGCACGCAGTCTTCCGGCCAGTCGAACAGATCGAAGCGGCTTTCGTACAGGGTGTCGTTCCGTTTCACCCGAGGCTCGGGATTGCTGTAGCGGTCTCCTTCGGCGGCGCGCGCAACGAACAGCTCGCGCAGTTCCCGGTTCAGATCATCCGGATCCGGATGGTGGGCCATCACCAGGGGAATGGCGAAGGCGGACGCGATCTGGAAGGGCTGCGGCAAGGGGTCTGCGTTGCTCATGCGAGGACTCTCGAGGATGGCTACCAGACCGGATTCTAGCAAGCTGCCGATCCGATCGGGCGCCGTCTCGAATTTGACGAATCTGGCTGATCACTTATCATGTTTGCGGGGAGTGATTTTCAGGGAGCGGCATGATTGCGCATACAGCCAGGGCGAACGTGTGGCTGGCTTCGTTCTTGTTTCTGATGCTTCAAGCCAGGGCCGACAGCCCGGCCTTTCGTTTGCTCGGGGTCGAACAGGGCCTGCCTGACAGCCAGGTGGAATCCCTGGTCCGCGACCGTGACGGCTTCGTCTGGATCGCGACGCGTGCGGGTCTGGTTCGGCACGAGGGCCAGCAACTGCGCCAGGTCCGGGTGGGTGATCGGGCCGGGACGCTCCCCGGGTCGAACATCATGGCCCTGGCACCATCGTCCCGGGGCGGGGTGTGGGCGGCCGTCTCGGGACAGGGGGTGGTGCGAGTCGGCTCCGACCTCCACGTGCAGGAGCATCTGGCACCTCGATCCGAGGGAGGGCCGCTGCCCGAGGCGGAGGTCTGGTCGATCGCCGAGGATTGTCAGGGGCAGCTCTGGCTGGCCTTCATGCGGGGTGGTGTGGGCCGATACGAGCCGACCAGCGGAGCGTTCAGGCTCTACGAGCAGACGGCGGAGCACGGCCTGAGCGAGGGCGGATTCCAGATGGCTGTGACGGTGGACCGGGGCTGCCGGATCTGGCTGGTTCAGAGCGATCAGGTCTCGGTCCTGGGTCGCCCCGGTGAGCCTCGTTTCGAGCTCGTGTCCCGGCGGCAGGCCGACCAGGCGCTGTTCACCGACCTGATCGAGCTTGCGCCGGCGGAGCTCGTGGTCGTGCAGGGCCAGACGCTGCACCGAGTGCGGGTCGCTCCGTCCGGCTGGCGCCTCGAGCCCTGGTTCGAGACAGACGGCGTGATCGTCGATGCCGTCAGGCACGGCGATGGCTGGTTGAGTCTGTCGACCTATGAAGGCCTGGTTCGCTGGCATCCCGAAGGCGGGCAGCGACGCGTGATTCGTCAACACGATGCCGTGCTCGATGGCCTGCCCAGCAACCATCTGCAGAAGCTTTTGCTCGATCACGAGGGTGGGCTCTGGGTCGCCGTGGCGCGTCGGGGGCTGGCCTATCTCCCGGCCAGTGCCAGCGCCGTGACGCGCTATCAGCGCCGGCCCGGTCAGGCACAGGGCCTGGCCATGCAATCCGTGCATGCCGTTCTGCCCGATCCCGACCCCGACCTCGTCTGGCTTGCCGGGCGGACCGAGGGCATCCAGCGCCTGGATCTGGCCAGCGGCCGGGCGCAGTCCGCGGCGGATGTCTTCGGCGCCCCCGTGCTCGACGGCCTGGATCGAATTTCGGACCTGGATTGGGCTGGCGAGCAGCTCGTCATCGGCTGGTCGAGCCGGGTGCAGCTGTTCGATCCTGCCGTCGGCCGGCTGCGGACCCTGTTCGAGCGCGCGCGGGTCGAAGATGGGACGGTGAGCTTCGTGACGACCGACGGCGCCTCGGAGGTCTGGGTGGCCAGCCACGATCGCGGGCTTCGTCGCTTCGATCTGGCCCGGAATATGGAGACTCATTTTCATTCGGAGGCCAGCCCGGCGCACGCGATCCCGAACGACGCCATCGGCGCGATGGCCCGGGATGCAACGGGCGCCTGGTGGATGGCTGCGGGCCGGCAGGTGTTCAGGTATCGGGACGGTGAGGGGTTCCAGCCGGTGCTCGGGCTGGCCCAGGGGCCGATACGCGCGCTGGCCTGGCAGGGAGAAACGCTCTGGCTCAGCAGCGACCGTGAGCTGAGCGCGTGGCGGTCCTCGGCGCGCGGCTTTCACCCGGTCGCGCAGCACGATCTGGGGCCGCTGATCCCCGGTGGACGCCCGCTGTCCTTGCTGGTGGACTCCGATCAGGCGGTCTGGCTCGTGCTGAGCAGCGGGCTGCTCCATCTCGATCTGTCAGAGGGGCCGCTGCGCTACCTGGGTCGAGGCGACGGAGTGGCGGTCGGTGAATTGATGCCGCAGGCCGCCTCGCTGCTGCCGGATGGGCGTCTGCTCGTCGGTGGAGGCCAGGGTCTGGCCCTGATCGACCGCCTGCAATTGGGCAAGGCGCAAAGAGCGCTGGCGCCGGTGCTGCTGGGGGTCAATGGCGCCGGTCAGCGCCTGCCCCTGCCGCTCCGCGAGCCACTGGAATACTGGCAGCGTGACGTGCGCCTGGAGTTCGCGAGTCCGAGCTACCTCGCGCCCGAGCGGGTCCGCTACCGGCTTCGCCTCGACGGTTGGCAGGAGGATTGGCTGGAGCTCCGTGGTCAGGGACAGCAGGTCTACACCAATCTGTCCCCCGGCGCCTACCGACTCCAGGTCCAGGCGGCGCTGCCGGGTGGCGCCTGGTCCGACAGCGGTGCTGAAATCGATTTCCGGGTGGCTCCTCCGCCCTGGCAACAAGCCCCGGCGCTGAGTGCCTACGGCGCGCTGGTGCTCGGGCTGGGCTTTCTGGGGCTGCGGGTGCATCGCCGCAGCCGAGCGCGCAATCGTGCCCTTCGGGAGGCGCGGCAGCGGCGGCGAATGGCCGAGCAGGCCAATGCGGCCAAGTCCGAGTTCGTCGCCGTGATGAGCCATGAGATCCGCACGCCCATGCACGGCATCTTCGGCATGGTCGAGCTGCTTCGCGAATCGAGCCCCGATCCCCGACAGGACGAGTTGCTCGCGACCTTGCAGCGCTCCGGGCAGCAACTCCAGCGCGTCATCGATGATGTGCTCGATCTGTCGCGGGTCGAGGCCGGGCGCTTCGAGCTGGTGGAACGGCCCTTCGAGCTGATGGCGAGTCTCGAAGCGAGCGTCGAGTTGTTCGCGCCGATGGCGGCCGGCAAGGACCTGGAGCTTCGCCTGTGCGTGGCCTCCGACCTGCCCTTGATCGCGAACGGTGACCCGGACCGCTTCGCTCAGGTCCTGGGCAATCTGTTGAGCAATGCGATCAAGTTCACCCCCGCGGGGGCGGTCGAGCTGAGCGCCCGCAGCGACCGACCGGGCCGTCTGCGCCTGACGGTGAGCGATCAGGGCCCGGGGATTCGCGCCGATGATGCCCAGCGCCTGTTCGAGCCCTTCGAGCGCCTCGATCGCGGCGCCCGTCCGCGCGGAGACGGCTCCGGCCTGGGGCTGGCCATCACGCGGCGTCTGGTCGACGCCATGGGTGGGACGATCCGCCTGGCGGACAAGCCAGCCGCCGGGGCGCGCTTTCAGGTGGACTGGCCGGAGCTTCTGGATCCCGCCAGTGTGCCGCGGCCCTCGCCGGTACTGGCCGAGCTGTCGCTGACGACCTGGCTCGATCCCGCCCTTGCCCGGTGCGTGTGGCGCCTGGCCAGGCGCTGGGGCTTTTGCTGTAGCCGCTACCGCGCGAGCCGGATGAATGGGCGGATCGCCCTGATCGACCCATCCCGCCGCCCGCTCTCCAGGGCTCTCGAGGCAGATCTGGAGGCGTTCGACGAGGTTCTGGTACTGCGCAGGCCCGGATCCTGTCCGCGCCTTCCGGTCCCGGCCAGCCCTCTGCCATGGCCGCTGACCGAGCGCCAGCTGATCAGCGCTCTGAGCGCATGCGTCTGGACAGGGCGCCACGTCGAGGCTGCGTCTCGCTCTTCCGACTAGGCGAGGCTCGCGGTAAACTCGGGGGCCAACGATTTTGGACCGAGGAGCTCTGCGATGGAATTCTGGATTGGTGTAGCCGTACTGGTCGGCCTGGCCTTTTTCGTGATCGGGATCTACAACCGATTGGTTGCGGCCCGAAACCGCTACAAGAACGCCTTTGCGCAGATCGATGTCCAGCTGACCCGCCGCTACGACCTGATTCCCAACCTGGTCGAGGTGGCGAAGAAATACATGGCGCATGAGCGGGAAACCCTCGAGGCCGTCATCCAGGCGCGCAACGGTGCGGTCAGCCAGCTCAAGGCCGCCTCCAACGACCCCACCGATCCGGAAGCGGTCAAGCGCCTCAATCAGGCCGAGCAGGGCGTGGCCGGGGCTCTGGGGCGTCTGTTCGCCCTGTCGGAGAACTATCCGGACCTCAAGGCCAACGAGAACATGATGCAGCTGACCGAAGAGCTGACCACCACCGAGAACAAGATCGCCTTCGCACGCCAGGCCTACAACGACTCGGTGATGAACTACAACATCCTGCGCGAGAGCTTCCCGAACAACATCATCGCCGGCATGTTCAACTTCAACCCGGCACAGTTGCTCGAGATCGAAGACCCGGCCAAGCGCGAGAACGTCAAGGTCGATTTCGGTTGATCATCGGGATCGAGGGTCAAGGTTCAAGGATGTTCGGCTTCATCCTTGTTCCTTGATCCATTCGCCTTGAACCTTCATCCCGAATGAACTTCTTCGAACATCAGGACAAGGCCAGGCGCCAGACCCGCTGGCTGGTGTTCCTGTTCAGTCTGGCCGTGCTCGGCATCATCGTGGCCGTCAACGCCATCGTGCTCAGCCTGTTCGGCGTCCAGTGGGCCGTCTCCGGTCGCAGCCTGACCCAGTGGCTGGCGGCCAATGTCTCGATCATCGCCGCGGCCACCCTGATCACCGCGTCGGTGATCGTGCTGGCCAGCCTGTTCCGCACCCTGCAGTTGCGCGGCGGGGGCGGAGAGATCGCCCGCGAGCTGGGCGGCACGCTGATCGAACCCGACACCCGCGATCCGCTGCGCCGACGCCTGCGCAACGTCGTCGAGGAAATGGCGATTGCCTCGGGCATCCCCGTGCCCGAGATCTACGTCCTCGAACACGAGCAGGGCATCAACGCCTTCGCGGCCGGCTTCAACACCACGGACGCGGCGGTGGCCGTCACTCGCGGGGCCCTCGAAGCGCTGAATCGGGACGAACTGCAGGGCGTGATCGCCCATGAGTTCAGCCATATCTTCAACGGCGACACCCGGCTGAACATCCGCCTGATCGGCTTCCTGTTCGGCATCCTGGTGATCGCCATCATCGGCCGCAAGCTGCTTCGGGTCAGCAGCTTCGCGCGCGACTCCCGCAATGCGGCGCCTGCGGTACTGATCGGCCTGGCGGTGGTCGTCATCGGCTATGTCGGCCTGTTCTTCGGCCGCTGGATCAAGGCGGCCGTGTCCCGTCAGCGCGAGTATCTGGCCGATGCCTCCGCCGTTCAGTTCACCCGCCACCCGGACGGGATCGCCGGTGCCCTGAAGAAGATCGGTGCGTCCTATGCGGGCTCCTATCTGACCACCGACGCCGAGGAGGTCGGGCACATGCTGTTCGGGCGCGGCATGGGCTACCAGATGTTCGCGACCCATCCGCCGCTGGAAGACCGCATTCGCGCCATCGATCCCGGCTTCGATCCTTCCGAGTTTCAGGAGATCGCCAAGCAGATGGATCGGCACGCCCAGATGAAGCAGGCCCGGGCGGAGAATCGTCGTGCTTCCGGTGAGGGTGCCGAGGCGGGCGCGAGCCGCGGACCGGGTGGGCTGCCGCTGGATCCGACACAGCTGGCCGAGCAGATCGGTCAGCCCGAGTTGAGCCATGTGCTGATGGCCGCTGCCGTGGCCGCCTCCATGCCCAAGGTGCTGGAAAAGGCTGCGCACAGCGACGAATGGGCGCAGGAAGTGATCTGCGCGCTGCTGCTTGACAAGGATCCGGAAGTCCGGGAAAACCAGCTGTTGAGCGTGGCCAAGGGCCTGGGCAGCGAGAGCGAGTCGCAGGTGCGCGCGCTCTACGAAGTGATTCCCCAACTGCGCCCCAATCAGCGCCTGCCGCTGATGGAAATGGCTTTCCCCGTGCTACGCCGCCGTCCCCCGGCCGAGCTGGTGCGTTTCATGAGCCTGCTCGATGAGCTGATCCATGCCGACGGTCGGATCGATGTCTTCGAATACGCCCTGGCGCGACTGACGGCCCGACAGATCCAGGATGTGCTGCAGCCCTCGAAGCGGGTCGGCACCGGTTCGGCGCGTCTGCAGAAGCATCAGGAAGAAGCACGCGATCTGCTGGCCATTCTGGCTCGCCATGGTCACGCGGAAGACGAGGCCGAGGCCCTGTCGGCGTTTCAGGCCGGTTGCGGTGAGATGTTCGGGCCGCGACCGGAGTCGCTGCCGCACCTGGAGGACTGGCCCGATCGCCTCGATCGAGCCCTGAAGGCGCTGGATTCCCTGCGTCCCCGGGACAAGCAGGCATTGATGGGCGCGCTCGTGCGCGTGGTCATGCACGACCACAGCGTCACGACCGAGGAGTTCGAGCTCGTGCGCGTGATCTGCGGTGCTCTGCACGTGCCCTTGCCGGTGCTCGACGGCAGCGCGTCGAGCGAATCCGGCGAGGCGGCGCTCAGTCGTCCAGAGTAAAACCGACCTCGATGGTCACCTGCCAGTGGGCCACGCGGCCTTTCTCGATCTGACCCCGCGTATCGACCACCTCGAACCAGCGCATGTGCTTGACCGTTTTGGACGCGCGATCCAGGGCGTTGGCGATGGCCTGTTCGATTCCCTCGGGAGAAGAACCGGTCAGCTTGATCTGCTTGTAGACGTGGTTGCTCATCGTGATCTCCTTGGTTCGGACTGGACGCGATCGCCTCGATTCAGTCCAGTTCGAAGCGATCGCGGAAGATGTCGGCGTCGATGCGCAGGGCAAAGGCCAGGCTCTGGGCCTGATCCAGACCCGGGTGACCCGCCGGCACGAAGGCATCGACAAAATCGCCGGTGTTCGGATCGAAGCGTAGCACGGCCGAATTGCCCCGGCTGAGCACGTAGAGCAGACCGTCCGGCCCGAAGGCCAGATCGCGAGCGAAGTCCAGGCCGCCGGCGCCGGCGGGAATCAGGACCTCCACCGAGCCATCCAGGGTGCTGATCCGGAGCACGTTGTCGTTGTCGCCATTGGCCAGATAGAGGTGCTCGTCCTCACCCATCACCATGGCCCAGGGGTCGCCGATCAGGCTGTGCCCGGTCACCAGGTCGCCGGTGTAGTCCTCGAAGCTCGAGCTTGAGAAGATCAGGATCCGCGACTCCGCATCGTCGATGACATAGCGCTTGCCGCTCGGATGGAAGGCGAGGTCGCGAGGTCGCACATCGAAGGTCGCGTTGATCGGATCTTCGGCCAGGGGCAGACCGCCGAAGAAGCCGATCAGATTGCCGACGGCATCATAGGTCTGCACGGTCTGGTTGCCCAGCACGACCAGCTGGCTCTGGTCCTCATTGAAGCGCATCGTCCGGGGGAAGCCGTCGGTGAGGCTGCCGGGGCTGGAAAACGGCGGTTGGGAATCGAGGAAAACGTCGAACTCGGCCCCGCTGACCCGATCGAATCGCCGGACCGAGGCGCTGGCGGTCATGTAGATCGAGCCATCCGCTCCGACCAGCAGTCGGGTGAACTCCGACAAGGCCGGTCGTTCATCGGGGAAGGGCAGGCGCTCGGCCTGGATCACCCGGCCTTGCCAGCTCCCGTCCATGTGCCAGCTGTGAACCTGATCGCTGCCGCTGGAGGCGACCAGCAGTTCATAGTGCTCGATGGACGAGCCATCGAACAGCGGCGGCGCCACGAACCCCGGTGGGTCGGGCGGAGGCGGCGCCATGCCATTGAAGGGATCGAAGGGAAAGGGGTCGGTCCAGTCATCGCTGTTATCGCCATCGCTGTCCGGGTTGGAGGGCGCGGGTCGGTCGGAAATGCCCGGGTAGACCGGTGCCGCGTAGCCTGCAACGATCGAAGAGAAATCGTTCAGGGTCAGGGCGGCGTTCGCTTCCTGGCCCGGTACCATCGAGCCGCAGGGCGCGCCACCGCAGCTGATGTCCGGGTTGGAGAACACGCTCATGCGCAGGTAGCGGTTGCGGTTGGCACTGCCGAAGGAGCCCATCACGGTGTTGAGCACATCGGGCACGACATGGGCGAAGTTGTAGCCCGCCTCGTCCGGGCTGAAGCGCTGGTGGACCGAACCGAGGTTGTGGCCGAACTCGTGGGTCATGACCGCGTCGGAGCAGACCGACCAGTTGCTGATGCCGTCGTTGGTCACGTGCACGCCCCGCGTGTCGATCCATTCCCCGCTGACCTCGTCCTGTTCCGGCAGGAAGGCCACGCCGCAGGCGCCGCGCGTTTCGATGTCATGGGGCCAGACGAAGATCACCAGGTCGGCGCCGTGCTCC